>NZ_JBFOFA010000004.1:0-325184 GCF_040887125.1 Enterococcus sp. C74
TCTCATTTATGAGAAAGAGTAATGAGCTTCTTTCACTCTGGAGAGTTGTCCGAGAGGCCGAAGGAGCATGATTGGAAATCATGTAGATGGTTTACGCTGTCTCAAGGGTTCGAATCCCTTACTCTCCGTAGTATTTTCCTGGCCCGTTGGTCAAGCGGTTAAGACACCGCCCTTTCACGGCGGTAACACGGGTTCGAGTCCCGTACGGGTCATTAATTGAAAAATGGAGGTTTAGCTCAGCTGGGAGAGCATCTGCCTTACAAGCAGAGGGTCAGCGGTTCGATCCCGTTAACCTCCATAATGAACTGGTTCCGTGGTGTAGGGGTTAACATGCCTGCCTGTCACGCAGGAGATCGCGGGTTCGATTCCCGTCGGAACCGTCATTCTTTTTCAATTAATACATTTTAAAATTTGGCGCGGTAGCTCAGTTGGTAGAGCAACGGATTGAAGCTCCGTGTGTCGGCAGTTCGATTCTGTCCCGCGCCACCATGGAGGAGTAGCGAAGTGGCTAAACGCGACGGACTGTAAATCCGTTCCTTAGGGTTCAGTGGTTCGAATCCACTCTCCTCCATTACATAGGGGCATAGTTTAAAGGTAGAACAGCGGTCTCCAAAACCGTTAGTGTGGGTTCAATTCCTGCTGCCCCTGCCATGGCGAATGTGGCGAAGTGGTTAACGCACCGGATTGTGGCTCCGGCATTCGTGGGTTCGATTCCCATCATTCGCCCTTCTTTATTGGGGTATAGCCAAGCGGTAAGGCAAGGGACTTTGACTCCCTCATGCGTTGGTTCGAATCCAGCTACCCCAGTTCTATAATTTCATTTATAGATTGAAAATAGTATAATGGCGGTATAGCCAAGTGGTAAGGCAGAGGTCTGCAAAACCTTCATCACCGGTTCAAATCCGGTTACCGCCTTAGTACTAATAAAATCAACTTGCCGGCGTGGCGGAATTGGCAGACGCGCTGGACTCAAAATCCAGTGCCCGTTGAGGGCGTGCCGGTTCGACCCCGGCCGCCGGTATTGACTAAGATGTACTCATCTTAGTTTTTTATTGAGAAATAAAATAACATTGTTTATAATGGCGAATGTGGCGAAGTGGTTAACGCACCGGATTGTGGCTCCGGCATTCGTGGGTTCGATTCCCATCATTCGCCCTTTCTTATTGGGGTATAGCCAAGCGGTAAGGCAAGGGACTTTGACTCCCTCATGCGTTGGTTCGAATCCAGCTACCCCAGTTTTTTTACGCCGGCGTGGCGGAATTGGCAGACGCGCTGGACTCAAAATCCAGTGCCCGTTAAGGGCGTGCCGGTTCGACCCCGGCCGCCGGTATCATAATGAACTCCTAATGTGTCTTACATTAGGGGTTTTCTTTGGCTCTTTGTCAATAAGAACTGATGCGTGGTGTAAAAACAAATCTGGGTCAGAATGAACCTCATTCTGTCTCAGATTTTTTTGTTATAGAGCCATTTTCTTTTTGAAGCGTTATCCTACTCTCTATACAGAAAATCATTCCACATCATGAAAAGAACCGTACCTACTGCCGTATAAGAAGCTAAAATGAATAGAGGTAATGAAGATGAAGAAAACGTTTTTCTATCTGATGATTTTTATGAGTTGCTATCGCTACTGCAAAGAGCAGAAAATGGTCATTATCATGGGTGAGGGTTCTACAGGGATTCAAACGTTAGATAGCCTATGATTTTTCTGGCTTCTAGGTATAGTGAAAGTCGTTTTTACCCACTCATCTGTGTCTGAAATAATTCATCTAATCAAACTGAGCCAAGAAAATACAATAATGGTAATCATCTAATTAAAAAAATAGGGATCTATCTATTGTTTTTTGAATACCTCAATAGTTTAAAATTGCTCCCGCTCTATACAATTATGAATTAAATGAATTGGACTTTAGTCTAATGTTTTTTACATTAATCAATACTATAATTAATATAGTATTGTGGATTTAAGAAATTAAAGAGGAAAGAGAAAATATAGATGTTAGAGTTAATTATCTCCAAATTTTTTTTGGTACATATTCTATTTTTATTTCTAGCCTATTAAAGTCAAATTTGCTTGTTGGAGGGATTATGGATAATAAGAATCAAAAACTATTTATTGCTCAGTTTATTGCGACGATTTGTGTTGTTGTTATTCATTGTGGGACCATTACTAGTCACCCGATAGTGCATTTTTTTCTAAAAAGTATGGTTTGTCGTATTGCTGTTCCATTCTTTTTTGTAAATAATGCATATTTCTTTCGGATAAATAGTAAGAGGGAAGGATATTCGAAGATGTGGCTAAGAAGAATAGTACGTCTATATACTATAGTGTTTTTGTTGTACATTCCGTTTGGTGTTCAACTGTTACAAGATACAGTTGATATTCAGTGGAATTTATGGTCAATATTATTGGCATTGGTAGTTAGTTTCCTATATACTGGAAGCTTCTATCACTTATGGTATTTTCCTGCTTTGATAAGTTCATTAGCTATAGTTAAATATATGTTTCAAAGATTTAGATATAAATGGATTTTTCTGGTTTGCTTTTTATTTTTTTCTGTTGGTTCCCTTGAAACGTATTCCTTATTTATATCAAATCCAATGGTCATATCAGTTATGGAAAAATACTTTAATATTTTTTTTACTACAAGAAATGGGTTATTCTTTAGTCCACTCTTTATTTCCATAGGATTTGTTTTGGCTGATAATGTACATAATTTAGAAAAGCATCGAAAGTTATTCATATATGGACTAGTCGCTGCGTGTTTTTTAGGAGGAGTCGAAGGGATAATCACATTTTATAATCAAGGAATCGATAAGAATTTTATGTATTTCACAATCCCTTTTATTTTTAGTTTGTATGGACTGCTGGTTATTTCTAAAAGTAAAATCAAAAGTTTTGAAAATTTAAACTCCTATAGTAAGAATATATTCTTGTTTCATATGATACCTATTCAAATTTTTAATATGAGGCATGGCGAAATAACACCTATAAATGGATTATTCCGCTTGATGTTAGGGGTGTTTGTTCCAATAAGCATTGTTTTGTTTTACAATAAAATTGTGAAACAAATATCAATTTTTTACAAAATTAAAATGTGAGATGAATTGATGCAGCATATTTGTTTGATTATGCTGAATTAGGATTTAAGTCAGCAATGTTGTTTTGAAATTAATCACTTAGTCAAACTGAACTAAGAAGATACGAGATGGGTAATCATCTAATTAAAATAATCAGGGTTCTAGCTAAACCTCAGCTTTGGGGTATCATAGAACCACTAATGAATCTTACATTTTTGGTCTCTTTGTCAAATGATGTTGGTGAAGAGAAACATCAGAATCATTTGGACAGAAAGAAGAAAATTTCTTTCTGTTCTTTTTATTTGGTTAAAATAGTATTACCAGGACAGATAATGATTCGTCGTTTGAAATGATAAAAATTTCGAAAACCATAAACTATGGTATGAAATAATGATGGAGAAGTAAGAAGTAGTTAGTCTCTAAGGATAAACGATCGCCTGTGATAGCTAGGTTATTAATAGGTAGTATGATAAAGTATGAGTAACATATAAAGGATGGTGAATCATATGAAAGTTTTTAAGTTTCTCGTTAAAATGTTCTTAGCTATAGTAATTCCTGCTTATGCCACTTATGGTTTGTTATCTGATAGGAACAAGTCAGATAGTAAGAAATCAAAACGAACTTAGATTGATTTGATGATTTTATTCGTTGTACCCTGATCCAGGGGAATCGAAAAGCTAAAAGGAGCAAAACTATCAGAGGATGGAATGATTGTTGAACTTTATTTTTGACCTTATTAATACATAATAATGTAAAGGCATTCATTGGAAGGTGAGTTAAAATGAAGAATATTATTGAGTATAAGATACCCTTTAGTTCTAAAAATATTGAAATACAAGTCAGAGAATTTTTGAATTATTATGGGAAAGATAAAACCGTCTTTCACTCGTATGAAGTAGCCAACAAGGCGAAAGAACTTGCAGAAAAATTTAACGTACCAAAAGATAAAGCCTATCTTGCTGGTTTGTTACATGATATTAGCGTAGTCATTCCTGATGATGAAAGGATAGAACTACAAAAGAGTTTAGGGGAGGAAGTTCTAAAAGAAGAAGAGAAACTACCTATGATTCTCCACCAAAAACAATCAGTATGTATAGCAAAAGAACTATTCAATATCAAGGATAGAGAAATATTATCAGCTATTGAATGTCATACAACGCTTAAAAAAATGCTTCTAGTTTAGATAAAGTTGTTTTCATTGCAGATAAGATTAAATGGGATAGAGACCATAGTGCTCCTTATTTAAAACAATTGAACAAAGCTTTAGACATCTCTTTAGATCAAGGGTGTAAAACCTATATTGAGTGGGCTTTAACGGATATTTTTGTTTTACATCCTTGGTTAAAAGACGCAATGTGTGACTTAGGAATGTGAGTTTATGGGAAATTTCTATTTGGTTCAATAAAGAATTTGTGCTTTTTTATGATTATATTTTCGTCAGTTAATTTTATAGAGAGATTACTATTTTTTATGTCGAATGAGTGCAATCACCGATGAGGACTAGACAAACGGTTATTCTCAAAGCAGTAAAAGACATACACAATTTTACTTAGTAGTTTGGCGTGATCAAATAAGTTCTTTCAGATTGATGGGTTGAATAACTTCATCTTAGCGGTAGTGTAGTAGTTTTTTATAAAAAAATCAGGACCGATAGAATACTCTATCCGTCCTACAATGATTGAGTTTTCGTCTGGTATAGAGATTAAAAGGTGAGTGTCCTAGACTTAACATGTTTTACTAGATCTGCTTTAAACGAAAGCAGAAGAAGTTGTCTACTGAGATCACTATACAATTTATTCTGATAATGGAATCAGATTCATTTCTTCATGATAAGACATTTCCCAAAAAAGATACTCAAATTCCAAACTTGATATAAAAATTTGTTTTATTTTTTGTTGGTCCTTCGCACTTTTCATTTCGACTAATTCATCCAACAGGTCAAACATCCACTCAAATGATTTTTCAAAACTAGGATCTGCATATAAATCAATCCAGGAGCGATAGGGGTTCTTTTCTAAACTCGATTGATATCGTTTTTTTAAACGACTCGCATAATCGTAATAGGTCCAAGCACAGGGAAGGATAGCTGCGATGATTTCAGCGACACCTCCACTATGGCCGATCGCTAGCATATTTGTTGTATAAGAGCGATTGTAAAAAGAAGGTTGTACGGTGTTAAATTCTTCTTTTTCAATAGCATAATCCAACATATATTGGCGATGTAAGTCAAGTTCTGTTGCTAGAATACTGTATTGTGCTTCAACAAAATGAAATAATTGATGTTCATTGTCTGATTTGGTGGCAGCTAATGCGAATACTTTAGCATATTCAAATAAATACAAGTAATCTTGTAGTAAATAAAATTGAAATGTCTTTTTAGCAAGAATACCTTTTCCTAATTCTTGAATAAATGGATGATTAAATCCTTTTTCCCAGCTGTCATAAGCTTCGATTTTTAAATTTTTTGAAAATGACATTGATTTACCTCCCAATCGTCTGATCAATCAATCCTAAAAGTTCCTGACTGGCTTTTTTGATATCTTTCTTTGACAAAATAGCAGATACGACAGCAAAACCTTGAATGGGAAGTGAGTGAAAAGCTGGGATTGTTTGCTGATTGATTCCACCGATCACAATGATTGGAAGCGAGATTTGCGCACAGATTTTTTCTAATTCTTCAGTTGTGACATGTATTGCATCTGGTTTGGTATCTGTAGGAAACATTGCACCGACTCCTAGATAATCCGCACCATTTTTTTCTGCTTCGATGGCTTCTTCAACCGTTTGTACTGAAACACCGATTAGTTTATCTGGTCCAAGATGCTTACGAGCTATATTTATAGGTAAGTCATTTTGACCTATATGGAGACCGTCTGCATCACATGCCAGAGCAATATCAAAGCGGTCATTGATGATCAGGGGAACGTTATATTTTTTGGTTAATCGCTTTATCTGTATGGCTTCTTCGTAAAACTTTCTAGAATCTAACTGTTTTTCTCGGAGTTGGACAGCAGTAACGCCTCCTTCAAGTGCTTGTGAGACAGCTTCCAACAGTGTATTGGTAGTGAACAAGAGTGGATCGGTTACTAGGTAGAGCCGATAATCAATCATCGTATGCAATAAAGTCACCTCGTTCTGATAAGGTTTGATCCGTTAGTTTACTTATTTCATCTATTAAATGAGTACGTAAACTACCTGTTCCGTTGGTTTTTGCCTTTTCAAAAGCTAATTCACCAGCAACACCCATTGCAATCACGCTACTTACGGCTGCTTCAAAAAAATCATCGGAATAACCACCACAAAAAGTAGCAATTAGAGAATCTAACATACAACCAGTACCAGTAACATGGCGCATTGCAGCACAACCATTTTTTACCTGCATCGTTCGAACACCATCTGAAACGATATCGATTGCGCCGGTTATGACGATGATACAGTGAAAAGAAGAAGCTAGTGTTCGTGCAATATTGATGACTTCAGTTTCTTTTTTTTGATTCACAAGCGAAGTGTCTACTCCTTTAGCTGAAGTTTGAATACCTGCTAGACAAAGGATTTCTGAATAATTTCCACGAATGACTGTAAATTGGATACTGTTTAATAACTTTTTAGTCACATCCATACGAAATTGAGAAATACCCACACCGACTGGATCGAATATGACCGGAATTCCATGCTTGTTCGCTTCTTTGCCAGCAAGAATCATCGAATCGACGGTTTGTTCATTCAAGGTTCCTATATTGAGAACGAGTGCATCCGTTTTAGCTGTTATTTCTGCTACTTCTTGAATCGCATCAGCCATTATCGGAGAACCACCAATAGCTAAAGTAATATTGGCACAATCATTGACTGTTACATAGTTCGTTAGATGGTGAACCAACGGATTGCATGCACGAATCTGTTGGATAATCGTTTTGAATGATGACATAAAATTACTCCTCTTCAACGGTATTTTGGTAAAGCGAGTAGAAATGATTCGTAGGACCATGTCCTTGACCGATCGCCAACGAATGTTGGATTGCAAGTGTAACGTATTTCTTTGCTTCACAGACAGCCTGCTCTAAGGATTTCCCTAGAGCTAATTCAGAAGCAATAGCAGAAGATAACGTACACCCTGTCCCATGAGTATTTTTGGTTTCGATTCGTTCTGCAGTAAAGTGATAGAATTTATTTCCATCAAAGAGCACATCGGTAGCTTCACCAGATTTATGCCCACCTTTGATTAAAACAGCTGTTCCACTATTTTCGTAGATGGTTCGTCCGACTTGTTCCATATCTGCTATTGATGAGATCGTACATTGAGCAATTTTTTCTGCTTCTGGGATATTAGGTGTAATCAAGTTAGCTAAGGGAAGAACCGTCTGAATCAGTGTATCAATCGCAGTTGGCTCCATCAACGCATTGCCGTTTTTAGCGTACATCACTGGGTCTAAAACAATATTTTGTGGTTGCCATTTTTTTAAACTTTCAGTCACTGCAAGCATTGTTTCTTGGCTAGAAAGCATCCCAATTTTTACGGCATCGGGAAAAATGTCTTCAAAAACCGCATCCATTTGATCTTTGATGATTTGAGGGGTAATATCTTGGTAGGTCAATACACGAACCGTATTTTCAGCTACGACTGAGGTGATAACCGACATTCCATACACTCGATGAGCAGAAAAAGTCTTTAAATCGGCTTGTATACCCGCGCCACCACTACAATCTGATCCTGCAATACTAAGCACTTTTTTCATCTGTAATCCTCCTTAAAATAGAAAAAGACATTCCCCTAGAAAGAAGAATGTCTTGTTTGTTTTGATTTCGCATCAACAAAAAGGACATTTGCTCCCTACGCTGGTATCAACCAAACAGGTTCAAAGGGTCAGGTTTTACCTTCTCAACGCAACAGCGTCCCCCTGCAAACAAAATCATATTTTATTACTTTTTAATCATAGCGGAAATAGTTAGGAGATTCAAGAGCAGATAAAGGAAACAGGTGAGAATCGGAACTGCTCTTACGTAACTTCCGTTTTTGTTATTGCTAAATATCCATATGAATCAAGTGATCCGCAATGGTGTCGGTAGTAATGATGGAGTCAATCAGTTGATTTTTACAAGCATAATAGATTCCTTGCCATTTCGCATCATCATAAGCAATAGCGATGGTTTCAGGAATCGCTTTAAGCTCTTCAAGACTTAAACCAACCACATGCTTATTGATTGGATGATTTACTTCTTGCCCATCTTTATCATAAAAACGGGAGTTGATGTCCCCAACTGCACCAATCCCTCTTAATTGTGCCATTTCTTTTTTATTAGTATACCCGATTTCTTCCATCGTGTTGAAATGATCAGGGGAGGAGATACCGACAAGTGCTAATTCGACTTTTTTGGCTTCAGAGAGAATTTTATCAATGTAAATATTACCTTCAAATTCTTGACGAATTATCTCATTAGAAACCAGTGCTGGAGTGTAAAGATATTTTGAAGAACCACGTGTCTTTCGAGCAAATTCATGGCAAAGTTGATTGGAGTGGATATCAAAATGATCATATCCCATGCCGCCGATTAATGGAATGAATGTTGTATCAGGATAATTCTCAAATGGAAATTGAGTAACTAAGCTTTTGATTGACTTTCCCCATGAAATCCCGATTGTTTTCGTAGCTGCAATCTTATCTTTTAAAGAGATTGCTGCAATTTGTCCAACCATTTTCTCGATTTCTGGATAAGATAGATTCGTTGTGTCCACCACTTTAACAAAAGATAAGGCAAATTTTTTCTCTAGTTCGGTTTCTAATTCAATGGCATAGATATTTTCACTATTAATAAAAAATTCAATGAAACCTGCTTTTCGAGCATCAATTAACCATTTAGAAATGAGTGAACGAGAGACTCCCATTTTCTTAGCAATCTGTGCTTGTGTCAGACCTTCTTTATAATATAAAGTTGCTACTTTCACCATGTTTCTTTCTTCAGACTTACTCATTTTTTCCTCCAATTGATCGTTTCACTCCAGTTATTCACTTCACTTAAATAGATCAAGTCGATCGGGTAATCATAACTGTCATACATTTAATAAAAAACATTTCCATTTTTAGTGTACTTTATTTTTTCGAAAAAATCAATTGACATTAATTTTGTCAAATGATATATTCTTGGTGTGGTATCATATGACAAATGAATTGTCTTTTGATAAAAGCGCGCAATTTGATCTTAAAAGGAGGAATGGGATTTGAATTTTCTGGTGAAGTTGTCAGATGGATTTATGGGAATGTTTCAAGCTGGAGCAGATACTTTTGTTGGATTTTTAACGACGATCGTTCCGCTGTTGATTTCTTTGATTCTTTTTGTAAACGCTCTAATAAAAATTATCGGAGAAAAAAGAGTATTTGGATTCATGCAACGATGTACGAAATTCACGTTATTACGTTATACATTGATTCCGTTTTTAGCGTGTTTCTTTTTAACAAATCCAATGTGTTATACATTTGGACGATTTTTAAAAGAAGAACACAAGGCAGCTTACTATGATGCAACGGTTTCAATGCTTCATCCCATCGTGGGATTATTTCCTCATGCAAATTCAGCTGAACTATTTGTTTATCTTGGTGTGGCAGCTGGCTTTGGTAAAGTGGGAAATCAAAGTGAATTAGGTCTAAGGTATTTATTAGCTGCTTTTATGATTATCTTAGTACGAGGAATCATTACAGAAAAAATTGCTCGTTTCTTAACACAAAGAGAAGCAAAAAAAACAACAGAAGCATAGACGAAACTGAGAATGGAGGTAGAGATGGAAGCGAAAAAACTAATTATCCATAAAGGAAATGGTGGCTGGGGAGGACCATTAACCATTCCGTTAAATGATGAACGTAAGAAGTACGTTATCAGCGTAACCGGTGGGGGCATTCATCCCGTCGCTGAAAAGATTGCGGAATTAGCTGGGGTAACAGCGGTTGATGCATTTAAAAATCCAGTGGAAAAAGAAGAAACCTTGTGTGCAGTCATTGATTGTGGCGGAACAGCACGCTGTGGAACGTATCCAAGAATGAAGATCCCAACAATCAACGTAAAATTGCAAGCGCCTTCTGGGCCGTTGGCGAAATTTATGACAGAAGATATTTTTGTTTCAGGAACAACGATTACAAACATAGAAATTATTAGTGAGAGCGAAGCTGCACAAGTACATAATAAAGAAGATAAGAATGAAAAAACATCAAATATCAACACAAATAAACCGGAAACAACTACAGAAATAACAAAAGAAACCACTGAAAAGAAAAATCATAGCAATAAAAAAGGTGGGATTTTTGGCTTGATCGATACCATCGGACGTGGTGCGGGGAGCTTTATCAATATCATGTATCAAGCAGGGCGTGAAACGATCGATACCGTGCTAACAAATATTATTCCATTTATGGCTTTTGTTGCAACTTTGATTGGTATTATCAACTATACAGGAATTGGGGATATTATTGCGAAGTTTTTGTCACCTTTAGGCGGTAGCTTACTTGGCTTAGTTCTATTAGGTGCTATTACTAGTTTGCCGTTTTTATCTCCTTTATTAGCACCAGGGGCGGTGATTGCTTCGGTGATTGGTTTATTGATCGGAACAGAGATCGCTAATGGTACAATCCCGCCACATTACGCTCTACCAGCACTGTTTGCTATCAATTCACAAGTTGGCTGTGATTTTGCACCCGTAGGAATGACCTTGGGAGAAGCAAAACCAGAAACGATTTCTAATGGTGTGCCAGCTGTGTTGTTTTCGCGAATTTTAACTGGTCCGATCGCAGTTATCATTGCGTATGCCTTTTCAATTGGATTATAGAATAGGAGTGAAAAAATGCAACCTAAAAACATAACGTTTGGCTATTTAGCTGAGAAGAAGAATGCAAAGATCAAGGAAATACCGATGCCTGAATTGGCAGAAGATGAATTGTTAGTAAAACAAGAAGCTTGTAACATTTGTACAACTGACTATCAACAATGGTTAGGACTTAGAGAACATCAAGGCTATCCTATGGCTGGCGGACATGAATGTTCAGGAATTGTCATAGCAAAAGGCAAAGCTGTCGGCGATACCTACCAGATCGGCGATCGAGTCAGTGTACTTTATGATTATTGTGGTTACTGTGATGAGTGTAAATTTGGTGAAATTACGAATTGTGAAAACAAACGTCAATTTGGAAAAAATTATTCAAAAGAATTTTATGGAATTTTTGGTTTTGCGAATTATTTTGTCCGTAAAGCTAAGAGCTTTGTAAAAATGAGACCAACTTTATCTGCCTCAGAAGCTGCTTTTGTCGAACCCTTATCCTCCGTCGTTCAAAATATGAAAAAATTACGAATAGTGCCTGGGAAAGAAACGATCGTGATCATCGGTGGAGGAACAATGGGACTTCTTAATGGACTAACAGCACGAGCAATGGGCGCAAGGGTCATTATTTCTGAGGTCATGCCTAAAAAGTTAGCTCTAATCAAGGAATTAGGGTTTGAAGCGATTGATGCAAGTCAAACCGATCCAGTCCAAAAAGTCAAAGAACTCACAAATGGAAAAGGGGCTGATAGTGTGATTGTGGCAGTCGGATCCACTTTAGCGATGAATCAATCCCTTGAGATGGTGAAAGAAAAAGATGGGAAAATCTCGATTTATGCTGCAGGTTATCCTGCGCCTGAAATGGCTATCCAGCCAAATACGATTCATTATATGCGTCTCGAAGTGATCGGTACGTATGCTTCCACATTAGAAGATTTTTATGACGCAGCTACACTCCTGAATGAAGGGCGTGTCGATGTATCAAAATTGATCGAAACCAAAGTTCCATTAATGGATATCCAAAAAGCATTCGAGATCGCTAGTACCCCAGGAAGCTACCGGGTATCAGTTGTATTAAATGAGGAGGGGAATAAAGAATGATCAAATGTTTAGCAATCGCAGATTTATTTATTGATCGAGAAATGATGGAAGAAGGCTTAAAAGATTTAGCGACAAAAGGAATTTCTGTAGACATCAAAGAATGGCGGCATTCTGATTTAGATAGTCTGCAAAAAGATAATATCAAGATTGAAAAACATGGGTGTGATGCAGTCGAATTACCAGAGTATCTCTTAGAAAATATTGAAGAGTATCAGTGGATCATTACTCAATTTGCACCGATTGGTAAAAAAGTGATCGAACGGGCGGAAAATTTGGAATTAGTTGGCGTACTGCGAGCAGGTACAGAAAATGTCGCTGTTAGCTATGCCGAAGAAAAAGGAATTGCTGTTTATAATACTCCTGGCAGAAGTAAGACTAGTGTGTCAGAATTTACTGTTGGTTTGATTTTGACAGAAATTCGAAATATCGCACGAGGAAATCAAAAATTAAGAGAGCATCAGTGGCAAAAGTACTATCCTAATGGACTATTAGCACCTGAATTAAAAGAGTCAACGATTGGTTTAATTGGTTATGGCGAAATTGGCCAACGAGTTGCTCATTTGTTGCGACCTTTTAGATGTAACATTCTTTTCTTTGATGATTATTTTGATGGTACGTCCCCTGATACTCAAGTTAGTTTAGAGGAATTGGTGGAAAAAGCAGATATCTTTTCGATGCATTATCGATTGACTCCTCAAACAAAACATATGATCAATGAGTCGCATTTCAAGAAAATGAAACCTTCTGCTGTTTTCATCAATAGTGCCCGTGCTGGATTAGTCAATGAACAAGATTTGATTCAAGCATTAAGAAACAAAGAGATTACGGGAGCGGCAGTGGATGTTTTTGAACAGGAACCATTACCCGCAGACCATCCTTATCTAACATTAGATAATCTCACGATCACTCCTCATATTGCGGGCTCGACAATTGGTAATTTTGCCAATTCGCCTAAAATATTAGTGAACCGAATCTTTAGAGAATATTTATAAAAAAACATAAAAAATTGAATGAGTGGAGGAAATACATAAGATGACTTTATATGGTGAATTACAATTAAGAGAAAAAACAGGAAATCCAATCAAAGTGGGTGTAATTGGTGCAGGACAAATGGGCAGGGGAATGATTGCACAAATAGCGTCAATTCCAGGGATGATCGTAACAGGGATCAGTGACTTGTCCCTTGATTATGCACAAAAAGCGAAAGAAGCGTATCTAGCTTCGGCAAAAGTTAAAAATGATGTCCTTATTTCAACAGATGCTAAAGAAATTATTCACTCTGATTGGAATGAAGTAATCGTAGATGCTACTGGTGTACCTGAAGCAGGAGCAAAAATTGCGCTTGAAGCGTTATTAGCAAAAAAACATCTTGTCTTATTAAATGTTGAAATCGATATCACTATTGGACCCTTGATGCATAAACTCTATGATTCAGCAGGGTTGATCTATACAGGATCAGATGGCGATGAACCTGCAGCAACCACCGAATTATTTGAATTTGCTTCGTCGATGGGGATGGAAGTCTTAGTTGCGGGAAAAGGCAAAAATAATCAATTGAATATTTCCGCAAATCCGGCAACTGCTGAAAAAGAAGCTCAGAAAAAACAAATGGCTCCTCACATGCTAGCTGCTTTCCAAGATGGAACAAAAACAATGGCTGAAATGAATCTTTTATCAAATGCGATTGGCTATATCCCTGACAAGGTAGGTATGCATGGTTTGAAAGGGGATCTAGATTCTGTCATTACTTCGTTAGATTTAAAAGAAAATGGTGGTGTCTTATCTCAATTTGGTGTAGTGGAATATGTGGATGGTTTAGCGCCAGGCGTCTTTGTTATCGTTAAGGGGCAAAATAGCGAAGTAGCTGAAGAAATGAATTACTTGATGAAGAAAGGGGAACGGGATCATCATATCTTATATCGCCCGTATCATTTAGCAAGTTTAGAAACACCAATTACGATTGCAAAAGCTGTCTTACAACAAGATCATGCCATTGTTCCATTAGGCGCCCCAATTTCAGAAACCGTTGCGGTAGCGAAAAAAGATATTCAACCTGGAGATCATTTAGATGGAATCGGTGGTTTTTGTGTCCGAGGAGTACTTGAGACCCACGAAGAAATGAAGCGAGAGGGACATATCCCGATCGGACTGATCTCTGGAGAAGTAGTAGCAAAACGTTTTATACGGGCGGGTTCTTTCTTAACTGAAGATGACGTTGAACTAGATGCCAGTACCACTGTTTGGCAGTTACGTCATTTACAAGATACGACGTTATCATAGAAGGAGGAGAAAACCATGCACACAACAAAGATTGTTGAGGTTGGTTCTTTAGTGGAAGAATTTGCGGCAGAGTACTTAATGATTCTTTTCGGACAACAGGTACCACCTGAATTAAAAGACATCTGTGTGGTCCATGACAATCATGAAACGGCTAAAAATGTCATCAAAACAGGGGATATACTGACCATCGGCAACCAAGAATATGAAATCAAAGAAGTTGGCAGTGAAGCCAATCATAACTTTGAAACCCTCGGTCATATCTCCATTTATTTCCGCACAGGAGAAAACGAAGTCTTGCCAGGAGCAATCGTTGTAGAGCCTCAAATCTTTCCAGAGTTTTCGATTGGAGATACCATTCGATTTGGAGAACCACAATAAGTAGTCGCTAGTTGTTGAAGAACGGCTGGGATTGTTCCTGATCGTAGTAAAGAACTAATGTGTTTGATAGTATATCAATAACTGCTAGATCAGAAGAAAAAAACTAACTCTGCCTCGTGAAAATTTAGGTAGAGTTAGTTTTTGTTTGATAACAGTCATCGTTTTTTCTTTTTTACAATATACAGTAAAAAGACAATAATGAGGACGAGAGCGAAAATAATACCTCCAGCTAGCCAAAGGAGCCAATTGTTTTGCGGCTCATCCTTTGTAGTAGATATATTTTGTTCATTATAAGTTGCAGCTGTTTTTTGCGAAATAGTAAAATTTATCTTTTGCTGCCAATTGATTTCCTTGTTTTTGACATTCGTCATTAGCTGATAGGTTCCTGGTTCGAATTCTTTTCCTTCTAAAAAAATCAAATAGTCCGTGCCGCTGTTAGGGGCGAACGAAATGGGCTGGGTCCCAGTTAGTACTGGGGTTTGTTGTTGTTCTTTTTTGATCTCATAGTGTATACGAGCACTAGATAGATAAGCAGCATTAGTATTTTCCAAAGTTGCTTTGATGGCATTTCTCTGGTTGATTTGGGTAGGTGCTGCTTTTTTTAGTTCTAAGTTCGGTTGGATTTTGTTTAGTTGTGTTTTAAGTAAGACAGCAATCTCCCGAGAAAAGACATGTTGAATATTTCCTTGTATATCTTTTTTTGGTTCTTCTTGGAGATAGAGCCCACCCGCAATTACTCCATCAAAATCTTTTTCTGGCATTTTGATGGTTAAAGGAATCTTTTTTTGTTCATGTCCCGCAAGAGTAAACTTTTGCTTATCAACAGAAACAATTTTCTCGATATCAATGGGCAAATTATTAGGACGATCTTGATTTCTACCAGAATATTCAACAACACCTAGTTGATTAGTCTTTGCACGATTAAAGGACGGAATGATCGTGATCTCAGTTTCTTTTAGATTCGTGACTAAGACATTCAAAGTCGATTCCTGTCCAGGTTTTAGTTGTAGATCAAAATAATTGTCGTTTGTTGATGGTGTTGATTCATTGACTTGTATTTGTGCATCAAAACTTTGTAAGGATTCGCCGTAGATGTTAAGATTTCCCATCAGTAGAAAGAAGAAGGGTAGTATCCAAAACCACTTTTTCACGATCATTCCTCCTTTCTTAGTTGGTTGGACTGGATGAGAAAGTCCAATTTAATATAGTAGTATATTGTTCGGCTACTTTATTTGTATTCGCTGGAACAGATAAGCTGAATTGATTGATCGCTAGTGCAGTATCGCCCGAGTTTTGACCTGCGGTTGCATCTAAAATCGTAGCATCTTGATTGAATACTTGGATCGCTAATTCATCGTTTTCATAGGCACTGGTAGGGGCTAACCCTAAATTATTTGTAAGTCCGCCAAAAGATAAATTGAGCTGTGCACCTGATAGCTCAACATCATCCGCTGTTTTGAACTGGTCAGTTTGAGATAACTTGACTGTCCATGTAGCTGCCGGATTTCCTCGGTTGTCTCGAACAGCTACGGTTCCAGTAGTAGGTGTAGAGCCGGTTTGTTCACCTGTAGCAGTAGCAATCCAGTTTTCAGCAGCTGCAGTTTGCAGGGGATGATCCCCAAAGTCTAAATTAGTTGGTATACCGCCAGCATAGTCAAATTCAAGTGCGCCTTCCACATAGGCCACTTCTCCTTGGGTTTGTGAATCAGCAAAAACGAGGGAACTTGAAAATAAGCTGACCCCCAAGATAAAAAAAGATAACGTTTTCTTTTTCATTTCCTCTTCCTCCTAAATAAATTACGGTGTATCCGATAAGAGCCATTCCACCATTGTTTGGTAGGTTCCCTTTGTTTTCAGACTTTCTTTGGGAACCGCTAATGAGAACTGATTGATTGCTAATTGGACTTGACCAGGATCAGTTACACCATTTAATTTGAGTAATGTTTGTTGCGTACCTATAGATAGAGGGACCATTTGATTAGCAGTACTTGTGATCCCAGTGATAGGAAAGGTAGTTGTTAAATCTGCTGTTGAGATTTGTAATTGGGACGTTAATTGATTGGTTCCGTTTTGCCAAGGACTAAGTTGTTGGACTTTTATTTGCCAATTTTTTACAACTGTCCGTGTATCAGTAATCGAAATCGATCCGGTAGTTACTTGATTGTTATTGGTGGCTACTAAGTGCTCATCCTGTTGGGTCTGGATCAAGTGCTGTCCAAAGTTCAAGTGAGTCGGCAAGCTTGTGGTCTGCCAGGTGAGTGCTCCAGCTGAAAAATAAACAGGTGTTGTACCAGTAGTAGGTCCTAACTGAATCGTCGACTGATCTGTTTGAATAAAACCGCCCTTAAAATTAGCTGTTAGATCTTGGGTCAATTTGGGCGAAGATAAAAGAAATGGTAGCGAAACACTCGTATTACCTAAAATCGAAGCAGCAACCAAATTTTTACTATTATCAGAAGTTGCTGAATTTAAACTCGTAATAAATTGAGACAATGCTGTGACAAAAGGGGACAATAACGTTCCTAAAACAGTCCCAATCAGCGGTAAAGCTTGGACGATCGTTAATAAATTTTGAATCCGATTTTTTAATGTCGTTGTCAGGATGGGTAATAGCCCTTGACTAATCGCTACGCCATATTGAGTGCTTGAGCGTGGGACGATAGCTAGAGTAAGATTCTGGGCACCAAAAGTTTCCGAACGTAATTCTGACAATGCCTGATTAACCGCTGTTTTATTTTGTGTGGAAACTAAAGGTGAGTTGACGATCAACGAAATCACAGAGGTTATGGTCGGCAAAATCAATTGTAAAGGGGACTGACTAAGTGGCACAGTAACAGTAGTTTGAACAGTCGCATTCCCATTAGGTTGGATATACCCGACCATTTCAGTCGGTGCTTCTAAAATGGCATATTTATCGCCAGTTGTGATAACCCCAGCGCTGATGCCATTTTTTCCTTCAATGAGAAAAGTGACAGGGACATTTACTCGGTTTAAAAAAGGCGCATTTGGACTGGTTTGACTGTTATTAGTTGCGGTAGTCGTACCAAATAAATTTAACGAAACTGCTTGAACAACATTTGTTTGTGCAAGCACTGACAGAAGTGTCAATAACAGAAAGATTACTTGTTGAATCTGTTTTCTTTTTTTGTGAAGCATCGTGCCCCCTCCCTAATGAGTGAACCATATTAACTCGACAAAAAATTGGCGAACGCTAAAATGATTGCAACTCTGATTAATTAAACTATAGCAATTTTTCGGAAATCTAGCTAATCAAAAACTCATTTTTTTCTAATTTTTATAATAGAAATCCATATTCTATAGTTTTTTAAAATGAGGAATGTTTCTATTTATCTTTAATATGATGCGTTTATAATGAGGGGGAGCCAAGAAGGATTTTCCAAAATGAAAATTAAAAGAGATGATTTGAGAAAAATGGATAGTTGGATCTAGCACTTACATTCATTTTTCTGTTTCGTGCGTAAAGGTCGAAACAAAAAAAACGCCCTAAAAATTGTCGTTTTCACGTACAACTTTTGGAGCGTACCTCATTATAGAGTCTTTGAAAAAGAGACTTTGAAAAATAATCCGATGCATCACAACTTTCGTCCAATATTAGTTAACCGAAAGCGAAGAAAGCCAACTTTTCGCGGCAATTAATTCAGCCTTTGTTAATTGATGACCAGTAAACGTTTCTTGGAATGTGAGGTGAGCTTTTTGCATTTCAAAATCTTTGATTAAATTCGTAATCGCTATAGAGGAGACGATTGGATCGGTCTTGCTGTAAGAAAGCCAGATCTGAGTATCAGTCATTACTTTTGCTGGATAATTGACGTTTAAAGACATTGGATGAAAAAGGATTCCTTTTCGCAGCTCAGTATTTCTCGATAATAGCAAGTGAGCAGCGATATTCGCTCCATTGGAATAGCCTACGATCACCCAGTCATGTAACGAGATTTTTTCTTTTTGGCTAACTGCTGAGATTTTATGATACAGAAGCGCTGTTTCTTCTGCTAAACTCTGGTAATCGAATTGATTTAACCCATTCCGTCGAAAGAAGCGATTCATTCCGTCTTCTTTGATTGAACCACGAAAAGAAAGAATCGTAGCATCCGGTTCAAGGAACTGGGCGGTTTCAAGTAAAGAATATTCATCGCCACCTGTACCATGAAAAAGGAGTAAATTTCTACTTGTTTGTTTTCCCGCTTGAAAAAAATATTCCATGATTTGACCTCTTTTTCTTGAAAGATATGCTTCTTGGAATCGAATGTCTGGATAGAAAGAAAATTATTCTCGTTGTTGGTTGGCATCCTGAGTATCGAAGGGACGAATGTACGCTTCGATTTCTTCTCTTTTACTTTCGAGTTGTGGTGGGAGTGATAGTTTTTCGCCAGCTGTATCTGCTGATTCATCGCCAAAAAAACCAGGTCCATCTGTTGCTAATTCAAAGAGAACGTGGGTGGCAGCTAAGAAGTATTCTGATTGGAAGTAGAAGCGATCCACAAACCCTGAACTTGGTACGTTTATCTGATTGATCACATGGATCCAGTGACGTAAGGCTTCTTCATCAGCGACACGCAAGGCAAGGTGATGGATATTGCCGAATCCTTCGATTGCTTTTGGTAAATCTGCTCGCTGTTCAACAATGATGCTTGCTCCATTACCGCCTTGACCGACTTCAAAGAGCGAAAAAGCTCCTGTTTGATCAGTAAGTTTAAACTCTAAAGTCTGTTCTAATAGTAACTGTAATGGTTCCATTTGACTCACTCGGACAAAAACTGGTCCCAAGCCTGTAATTGCATATTCTGATGGAATATTGCTGTTCTTCCAAGGAGTACCACCAGCAACACCTGTATTGTTTTCATCAGAAATCAATTGATAGAATTGATGGTCAAAGTCTTCAAACTCCAGATATTTTTTTGAAAAACGTTCCTTGATCGCAGAGTGAAGAACATTCTTTTCTTCAAAGCGTTTGAACCAATAAGTCAATGCTTCATCAGTTGGTACTCGAAAGGACACTCTAGAAATCGTATCCGTTCCTTTATTTCCTTGAGGTTGATTAGGAAAAGCGAAAAAAGTCATGTCAGTTCCAGGGGAGCCGTATTCATCTGTAAAATAAAGGTGATACGTTTCGATATCATCTTGGTTGATCGTTTTTTTTACTAAGCGCATTCCTAAAATATCCGTAAAAAAACGATAAATTTTAGTGGGACTTGAAGTCATAGCGGTAACATGGTGGATGCCTTTGATTTGAGTATCCATGGGAGTTCCTCCTTTGAACTTACAAAAAGTAAGTATTGTGTTAGTTACAGTATAGTGAGTGGGAACGTTTCTGGCAATTATTCTGTTTGACTCTGCTCTTTTGTAAACACCAAAAAATCCGTTTCACAATAGTTTCCTATTTTTGAAACGGATTTTTTTAGTTTGAACGGACATCAAGTAAGGAATAGTTGCGGACATCAAACCGATTTCTACTAGATGAATATTCGATGGGCTGACCATCTTTTAGATAAACGACTTGTTGCACATCCAAAACAGGATCTATTTCCGAACAATTCAAGTATTCCTGATCAAAGTACGTACTTTTATCTGCTGAAATTGCTCGATAGGCGCCTGCAAAATGAAGATTTAGATCTTGGTGCAAGTAATCATAGATAGAAGAAAGCAGATGTTCTTTTTTTAGACCTGGAACTAAATGTACAGGCATGAATGTATGTTCCAAAATATAAGGTTCGTTGTCTAAAATTCGTAGACGGTGAATATTATAAACCGGTTGTTCGGCACCAATCATTAGTTTTTCTTGAATAAATGGGTTCGGAAACTCGACATCAAATTGAATGATTTGACTCGTCAGTGAACGATGACGACGCTTCATTTGATGACTGAGTCCCTCATACTCATTGGCAGGGGAGGTATCTTTCTCGATAAAAGGATGATCTAAAATTTTGGTTCCAGCCCCTCTTTGCGAATAAACTAATCCTTCCATAGCCAGAATATTGATGGCTTTTTTGATGGTCATTCGACTTGCGCCAAATTCTTCGACTAAAGTGATCTGATTAGGTAAAAAACTGTTTGGTGGATATTCTTTTGAACGGATTCTTTCCCTTAAAACATTTGCGATTTCTTCATATTTTGGCACGTTATTCACCTCGTATTGAGTATAACGAAAGTTATTTCGTTCGACAAGAAAGAAATAACGAAGTTTAGTTGTTGAATCACTCTTTTCAATGAAACAAGCATGAACAAATCAATTCACATCATTCCATGTTTTGACTGTTCATGCTAGATTATAAAATTTGCTTAATCTCTATTAGAAAGAAGATGATTTGCTTCACAGGTGAGTAGATAAGGCTTTACACAACGTCTAAATCAGGTTGTTTATCTAATACTTTTAAGAATGGGTACCAAATAAAAGCGACGATCACAAAATCGACTACTTGTAAGAGACCGCCTAGCCATGAATTGGTAGCTAAAACACCACTAGCAATGATCGGCACAGTCCACGGAACTGAAACACCTGTAGGCGGAGGAACGATGCCAGCTGCCATCATCAAGTAGTTGAACGTTGTCACGACCAAAGGAGCAACGACCCAAGGAATCAAAATGGTTGCGTTCAATACGATTGGTAGACCAAAAATCGCAGGTTCATTGACATTGAAGATTCCAGGTGCTAGCGCTAAACGACCAACATCACGGTATTGTTTTTTCTTCAAGACAAAAGCCATCAATAATACTACTGCTAACGTCATTCCAGAGCCACCGATACCAACGGTAAAGGTTTCCATAAATGGTTTTGTGATGATATGTGGTAGTTCTTTCCCATGCTGATAAGCTTCTAAATTATCAAGCATCAATGTATTCCAGATAGGGTCCATAACAGAATTAACAATAATTTGACCGTGAAGACCAAAGAACCACAAAAATTGAACAAAGAATAAGGCAATCAACGTGGCAGGTAAACTACTACCTAAACCAGTTAGAGGTTTTTGGATAACTTCATAGACTAAGTCATGAAGGTTCGCATTGAATACGCCAGTCATGACAGCGTTGATGATCAAGAAAACAGTCAATGTGACTACAGCTGGAATCAAAGCGGCAAAAGATTTCGTTACTGCAGGTGGTACGCCATCAGGCATTTTAATTTGCCAACCACGTTTGGTGATTCGACAGTAGATTTCCGCAGCTAAAAAGGCAGCAATCATTCCAATGAACATTCCTTTAGCACCTAGACGATCAAGTGATAGGACACCCGAAACTTCTTCACCACCAGCTGTTGTCATCACAAAAGGTGTGAGAATCAAAAAGCTTGCGAATGAAACAGCGCCACCAAAAATACCTTCTACATCATATGATTTTGATAAATAATAGCCGATACCAAATGTAACAAAAACGGACATGATACTCATCGTCGCATTTTGACCATTGCCAAAAAGGGTGCTTAACGTGCCTTTGGTACCATCACTGAAGAACGGTAGATTATTCACAACGACCACAATTGATCCAAACATTGTTAGCGGAAATGACAACATAAATGCATCCCGTAACACAGTTAAGTAACGGTTTTGCCCTAAAAGATTGGCTAAGGGCATAATTTTTTGAGAAAGTTTATCCATAAAACCATTCATTTTTTTCACCTCAAATTTATTTTGCAATCGATTACAAACGTAGTATAACGTCTGTCTGTTTAAATGTCTAGTCATTTTTATCAAAAGTATTGATTTATTTTCAGTGATTGTTTATGATTACGGTAATTACTAAAAGAATTGAGGGATTATGAAATGAAACACTACGATTTTCCAAAGAATTTTTGGTGGGGAACCGCCGCAAGTGGACCACAAACAGAAGGCAGAATCAAAGGAGATGGGAAAGGAGAAAACATTTGGGACTATTGGTATGATCTAGAGCCAGAAAAATTTTTCAATCAAGTTGGTCCTGAGAAAACCTCTCAAGTTTACACGAAATATCGAGAAGACGTTCAATTGATGAAAGAGACAGGTCATAATACTTTCCGAACATCCATTCAATGGAGTCGTCTATTCCCTAAAGGAAAAGGAGAAGTGAATCAACAGGCTGTATCATTTTACCGTTCATATTTTACAGAATTACTGGAGCAGGGAATTGAACCATTTGTCAATTTATATCATTTTGATATGCCTTTAGAATTACAACAAACAGGTGGCTGGTTGTCTCGTGATACGGTTGACGCCTATGTGGCCTATGCAAAAACCTGTTTTGAGTTATTTGGGGATTTAGTAAAGAAATGGTTTACCCATAATGAACCGATTGTTCCAGTAGAAGGCGGTTATCTCTATCAGTTCCATTATCCTAACCATATCAATCTAAAAGAGGCTATTCAAGTTGGTTTCCACGAAAATTTGGCAAGTGCCAAAGCAATTGAAGCCTATCATAAGATGGGACAAAAAGGAGAAATTGGAATCATTTTGAATTTAACTCCTAGCTACCCGAGAGACGAAACAAACCCTGAGGATGTCAAGGCTGCTAGAATCGCTGATGCTTTTTTCAATCGTTCTTTTCTTGATCCTGCAGTAAAAGGAGAGTTTCCATCAGAGTTGGTTGCTATTGTGAAAGAATTAGCGATAATGCCAGAGATGGGGCCCGATGACTTAACGATTATCAAAGAAAATACGATTGATCTATTAGGAATCAATTATTATCAACCTCGGAGAATCAAGGCAAAAGAAACACCGATTGATCATCAGAATGGACCAATGCCAGAAGATTATTTTGATTATTATGATATGCCTAATAAAAAAATGAATATCTATCGTGGTTGGGAAATTTATGAAAAAGGGATCTATGATATCTTGACGAATACGAGAGAGAACTATGGCAATATCAAATGTTATATCTCTGAAAATGGTATGGGTGTAGAAGGGGAAGAACGTTTCATTGACTCGGAAGGCGTAATTGAAGATGATTATCGGATCACTTTTGTCACAGACCATCTGAAATATGTGCATCAGGCAATCCAGGAAGGAACGAATTGTGTGGGTTACCACATGTGGACTTGCATGGATAACTGGTCTTGGACGAACGCTTATAAAAACCGTTATGGACTGATTGCTGTCGATCTAAACAAAGACGGTAAACGGACGATTAAAAAGTCGGGCCATTGGTTTAAAACCGTAGCCATGAAAAATGGGTTTGAAGCCTAAAAAGGTTTGTAAATAGTTTTTAGAATAAAAACGAATGAAACTGGGACAAAAAGTTGTGAAGTACAAAGGTCATAATCGCAATAAACGATTTTATTATTTTTACCAATCTTCAGAAATTTCAGCTTATCGGCTTATTTCTTGAGAATAAAAACTTTTTGTCTCAATTTCATTGGTTTATTACATAAAAAATGGTAGATACAATACTAAAAAGCAGTGTGAACCGACACAGTTATCCATACTAGTAAGAACAAGGATACGAGTGATTAAAATTTGTTGCAATTTACAAAAACGGACGATAAAGAAAAGGAGATCGAATGGAAAAAAACGAAGGTTTATTTAATGTATATTTTAAAGCAGATCGAGTGGACTATGGAAAAAATGGCTATGAATCTATCAATTTAAAGAATAACCCGAATTTGATGTCAGATAGTATTTATTTATATAATCTTTTATTCATGAATAAGCCGGCATTTGCTCCAAGGGATTGGGAACAACACCAAGTTAACTTTGAAAGATATGTTATGCCACGTTTAACTTTGAACGAACAAGCAATAGTCAGTGAATGGATAAATACTCTTCATAAAAATGAATTGTTAAAGTACAGATCTTTAGAGGGAATGGCGAAAACTTACGTTACTTTTCATAAGCTGTTAAAAAAAATAACTAATGAAGCGGACCAAGCTTTTGAAGATCAGTTTAAAGATGTTCAGTCATTAGATCAGCAATCACGAAAGAAAACAATCGATATCTACAGTTTTTATCATAAGATTTCTAATGAAAAAACAGCAGAATCAACTAAAAGACTGGAAGCACAGGTCAATGATTTGTTGATCAAACCGATGGTAAATAAAGGTGAGACTAGCCCTACTTGGTTTAATGATTTAGTGAGAGCAGTTATGGTTCTGGATCGAGAGATAGAGTCAGAGAAACTAAAAACAAAAATATTTACTGAAATAAAAAAATCCGGTAATCAACCCGTTCTTGAAGAAAAATGGGATTCATTCATCAAAAACCATGCGATTCCACGCCTGAAAAAAAATACCGGTTTGGATGAAGTCTATTATGAATTATCTCAAACAATCAATGTTTTGAACAAGAAAATTAAGGTATCTGTAGAAGAAGCACAGTCTGTTTCTTCTGTTTTTTATAATAAAATATTTCCCAATTTACTCCGTTTGCCTGACATGTCTCATCTGGAAAAAATAGCAATTTATGAAATTTATATCGATGAAAGTAACTTATTACCGAAAACCAAAAATAAAATAAAAAAAACTTTGGAGAAAAATTTATTAAAAAAAGAAAAAAAGAAACTTGAAGAAGTCAAGCTTTTAAAAAAACAAAATATTCAGATGATAGAAGAGATAGAACCGCATGATTTATTAGCCCTTGAAGAAATACAGCGAGGAAAGCAAAAAGCAACAGTAGATTTTTTTACAGCTATTTATAAAAAGTATGGTGCATTAAATAGAACAACAATGACTAGAGAAAAATATTTAAGTGAAGAAGTACAGCGAGGAAAGCAAAAAGCAACGGGGGATCTTTTTACAGTTATTTATGAAAAGAATGGTGCATTGAATAGAACAGCAATTTCTAGAGAAGCGAAGAAATATTTAAGCAAAGTAGGCTATTTAGAATTTGAATTTATAGTACATAATAGTGAACAAAAAAATCATATAATAAAACAAGAATCCACTTCTTTAAGTGTACTTAAATCTATGCTTAAACGGAAAGATTTATCTCCTTATGCAGTGAAAGCTTATTGTTTAGCCTATTTAGAAGAGCGACAACTGGGAAGCAATATCAAAAAACTTTGGAGAAAACCTTTTTTGAAAGATTTAACACCAGAAGAGATTAAAGTAGTGGAGAATCTAGTTTCTGAAAAAAGATTATGTCTACAATTGGGGAAGGAAGTAGGGCCAGAACTTGCAGTCAGATATGAAAGAAGCAATCAAGATAATCAAGTAGAACGACTGAAATTGTTCAATGAAATGGATCAAAAGGTTTTTTCAGTGACTTGTCGCCAATTCATCAAAGAGCAAGCTAAAAAATGTTTGAGTGCAACGAATTATACTCGATTTGAAGTAGCTCAAATGATACGAAATATAGAGAGAAAAAAAGGGTTACAGGAGAGAGAAAAAAACAATTTTTTTGATCCGATTATTAATAGTCAAGATTTATCTTCTAACGAAATTAGAGCCTATTGTCTAGCCTATTTAGAAGAGCAACAAATGGAGAGCAACATCAAAAAAAATTTGAGAAAACCTTTTTTGAAAGAGTTGAAACCAGAAGAAATTTTGAAAGTGAAGAATCTAGTTTCAGAAAAAAGATTATATTTACAATTAGGAAAAGAAGTAGGTACAGAACTTGCAACTAAGCTTGACAATAGCAAGGAAAGCGACCAAGTAGTCCTATCTCAATTGTTCAAAGAGATCGATCAAAAAGCTTTTTCAGTAACTTGTCGCCAATTCATCAAAGAGCAAGCTAAAAAATGTTTGAGTGCAACGAATTATACTCGATTTGAAGTAGCTCAAATGATACGAAATATAGAGAGAAAAAAAGGGTTACAGGAGAGAGAAAAAAAAATTTTTTGATCCGATTATTAATAGTCAAGAGTTATCTTCTAACGAAATTAGAGCCTATTGTCTAGCCTATTTAGAAGAGCAACAAATGGAGAGCAACATCAAAAAAAATTTGAGAAAACCTTTTTTGAAAGAGTTGAAACCAGAAGAAATATTGAAAGTGAAGAATCTAGTTTCAGAAAAAAGATTATATTTACAATTAGGAAAAGAAGTAGGTCCAGAACTTGCAACTAAGCTTGACAATAGCAAGGAAAGCGACCAAGTAGTCCTATCTCAATTGTTCAAAGAGATGGATCAAAAAGCTTTTTCGGTAACTTGTCGCCAATTCATCAAAGAGCAAGCTAAAAAACATTTAAGTGAAGAAAACTATGTGAGATTTGAAATAGGTCACGTGATACGAGAGGGAGAGAGTAAAAAAAATTTACAGGAATGGGAAGAAACAGATTTTCTTAATCCATTTCTTAGTCGCGAAAATTTATCTCCTAACGAAATTAGAGCTTATGAGATAGCTTATCTAGAAATGAAATACGAACCATTTAGCCAAATGAATAGTTGGAAAAAGAGTTTACAACAATATTTTGAGAAAAACTTAACAAGTGAAGAAAGAAATGAAGTGCAAGCCTTAGTTCCTCAAAAAAGAGTTCTTATCCAATTGTCAAAAGAGCTAGATTTAAAAAACGTATTCCAGCTTGAAGAAATACAGCAAGGAAAACAAGAAGGAAGGCTTGGTTTTTTCACAGATATTTATGAAAAATCCTTTTCAACGACTAACCAAGAATACATCAAAACACAAGCAAAAATATATTTAAGTCCTGCTAACCATGCTGAATTTGCAGTGAAAAGTCAGATGCAAGATGCATTGAGAGAAAAAGGATTAAAGCTAGCGAATATTAAGTTTAGCGAAGATAAAATTCGGGTGTTTCTTGACCAGAAAACGCAATCACCACTTGAAATTAGAGCGTATTACTTAGCCTGTATAGAAGAACAAGTGATACCAATGGATATCAAAAAAAGTTTGATACACGCTTTGAAAAAAGTTTTAACTGTAGACGAAAATCTGAAATTGTCAGAACTCATTTCAGAACAACAAAGACTTATCCACTTGTCTGAAGAAATAGGCCCAGAACGTACATTGGAATTCTTAAAAATAAAAAAAGAAAACAAAGCAGCAACAATTGATTTCTTTACAGATTTATATAACAACGTATCTTCCTATACCCAACAATGGATAAAAGAACAGGCATCTTTACATTTAAATCGAAAAGAACATTTAGAGTTTACTAAAAAAGTCAAACTAAAAGAAATAATCAAAGAAGGTGGGCCTGATTTAAAAGCATCTGCAGTCTATAACCAACGTAAACGAGCATTCGAAAAAGCAATGAGTCTTCCAGTCATTGAAGTGCTGCAAGTGAAAAACGGGCTGCAACAAGTCAATGCTAATCTTTTAGATCCTCTTGAACTTAGGCGATTAAACAAGGAACAACTAATCGATTCTTTGGTCAAAGTCCAAGTGAGATTTCCACATTGGGAACAACGTTTAAAAGATCAAGCAATCGACCGCTCCATCTCGCATTTAAACGATTTAGAAAAAAAGAGATCAAGACTTCTTTAAAAGTTAAAGAATTGAAAGGATTTTTAAATAAAGTTAAGTTTCATGATTCCGATGGATTTAGCTCAATTTGGGGTTATGCGAAATTTCACGTTGACAATGATCGTAGAATTATTAAACTCCAAAAAATTAAAGAACAACTAGATGAGATCGCACCAGCCAATTTACTTCAGCCAGTTGTTGTAAAAATATTAACGAATAATAGGTGTGATTATCGAGATCTAAAACTAAGAGAAGCTATTGTGTCCCATGATGAAACAGCGATTGAAATCAATCGTCAATTAAAAAGTGAATTTAAAGCAATGGGTGTAACATTTAAAGAGGTAAGTAGAAATCAAATACTAAGAAGAATATTCAAAAATCTTGATAAGGGACTAAAGTCAGAAAAAGAACAAATTGCGGAGGTTCTGTCAGATTCCAACTTACACTATAATAATTTACTAAATACATTGCTCGTTCAGTTTGAAAAGAAGGTACATGAGTATATTCCATATTTAGATACGTTGATTCAAAAGGATTATGAGGATAAAGGTGACGTGTCATTAACGAATAAAAAGATTTTAGAACTTGTAGAAAACGAACCGGGCCTTAAAGATTTACTCGTTTGTTGCCAAAATATGCTGCCTTCTTATCCTTTAAAAAATTATGCTCAGACGATTCCAATGGTGTCTACCTATTTTGCTAATTTAGCGCATCAAATTGAGGAAACATATCAAAGTCCAGGAAAAAAATTAGCAAAGCAAATTTTCATGCTAGGGAAACTGGATCCATTATATTGTGCAAAAATGATTCAGTACTTGAGCGCACAATACACTAATAAGCAACCTAACCCTTTACCAATACACCCAAATATTTTAATACAAAATAAAATGGAGAAGATAGTAGAAAGCTATCATGACCTATACCCACTTCCGTCCATGCATAGCGAATTGACTGGCAAAAAAATAGTTAATAAAGTGGCTAATGAAGTAGTTGGAAATGTTGAAAGGCCAATCTCAACACCAATCATAGAGCAATCAAGTCAGCCGTTTGATTGGAGTCCTTCTGTCATTTTAAATCAAGAAGTAAGACCGACTGAAACAGCTAAGGCAATTGTTGCGTTTCACAATAAATACCATGATCTAGAGATGACTAAGCAGTTTACAGCTTTTGCAACGAAACCAAGGCTTGAGAGAAAAAAAGACAAAACCAATACAACTAAAGAAGAGAGTCTCAAAGAAGTTGCCTACCAAGAATTTCTTAAGAAAAAAAAGAGCTATAAAAAATCAAAAAATTCCGCTGGAAGAGAGATTGCTCATGAAGAAATGGAACTAGCATTAAAAAAATATCAGCATGTCGTGCAAAAAAAACAAGATCAAAAAGAATGTGCGAACAATATGGAGAATCAAGAATTAGTTCGAGCAGGTGTGTATTTGACTCAACAATTACAGTCAGATGAGCTGACGAATTATCTGGTGGAACGAATGATTGCTCCTGAAAATAGGAGACCCGCTAATGTTCAATTGCAACATTTTATTAAAGAATTAGTACATGATTTAAATACAGCAACAGAAAGAGAAGCGGCAATTCAAACGATCATGCAACCCTATTTAAGTGTGGAAGAAAGACAAAAGTTTTATGCTTTTATGAAGCAGGATACGTATCTTCAACAGTTTCTTAAGCAAGAAAACCTATCGAAAATTGAATTAAAAGCATGTGTTAGTGCTTGCCTACATAAAAGTGATTTGCCATTTAAAGAACAAGTGGATCAGAAACTAGATGTTTTTTTAACAGACAAGGAACAACGTCAGTTGAAAGAAATGGTTAGTCAAAAAGAGATAGTACGTGTCTTAGCAGAACAACGGGATTATGAAACAGCAGTGAAATTTGAAAAGGTATTAAAGAAAGAAGAAGTAGGTGAGATAAATTGGCTAGTATCCATTTATAATGATACGCCATTCCTATTAATAAAAGAATCAATTACATCACTGATTGATTCTTCTTTTAATAAAGCAGATCGTATGCAATTTTATAATAAAATTAACTCTAACCATAAGCTGAAAGACCTTAGCAAACAAGTATCTCTTACTACAGCAGAGGGAGAAAATTCTCGGTCAAACAAGGAAGACATGTTTTCGTTAGTTTCTGCAATCAGTCCAGAAGTTGCAGAGAGGATAGAAGCAACTAACTTAAAACGATTGCCATTAATTGCTGAAATAAAAGAAAATCTAGAAGAGAAAGGGATCAAGTATTATCTTCCTGAAATAATCAAAGAAATTGGAAAGATAGATTGGAACAACCATCAGGGAAATTCTGAAAATGAATTAATAAAAGAAAAATTGAGACAAGTAAGCATAACTTGTTCAGATGAGCAAATAGAAAATTGGAGAGATATATTTTTTGATAACTTTATAGAAGGCATAAGGATAGGGGATTTAAATGAACAAAAAGAAATATATCCTTTAAGTGGAATGGGAGTAACATTTAACACAACTATTGAAAAAATAAACGAACTTTTAAAGAAAAAATATGAGGAACAAATGAATCAAGTGGAAAGCCCATCAATGAAGAAATCTTTAGATGAGGCAAAAGAAAACTTAATCGAAGAAATTGAACAATCTGTGCGTATGATTAACCCAAACGATAAAAAAAGGACTATAGAAGATCAATTTGTTGAAAATTTTACTCGTTGCAGCATTCAAAAGTATGGAGGAAAAGGTCTCCCAGTCAAAAATATTTTAGAGGAATCACCTACATTGAAAAAGGTATTGTTAAAAAAATTACCCGCTATTAATCTTTCTTACCCTATTGAATTACGTAAGCTGATCAATGAATGGTATGAAAATACCCCATTCTCTCCATTTTTAAAAGAATATAATGAAACAGAACAAGAAATAATCCAAGTTGAGAAATCCATTTACAAATTATTTTATAATGATGACAATTATTGTGCAGAAAATATGCGTGTGATGCTTGTCGATTATGCGGGTATATCGGTAAGTTTAGACCCAAGAGATAGAGAAATGTATGGTTATCCCCTAAGAAAGAAGGCAGAATCAGTACTAGTGGGCTATAAAGAAGTAATGAAAAAACAAGGTATATCAAAGATACTTCCGAAAGAATTACAAGAATTGCAGAAAAACATTCCTGGGCAAACAAAAAGTACTATGATCTCATTTGATTTTATCACGCAAAATGATCAATCAGTGAAGGGCAATCAAAGAACGCAAGTTAGCATGCAACAAATAATGGAAAAAGCAGGAAATTGCTCTACTAATTCACCATTGGTACCAGAAAGAACACACGGCACGTCAATAAACAGAGGTGAAAGCACAAATGAGAGGAGCATCCCTAACGATAGACAATTATCAGAAAAACTTAGTTATAATCGATGAATTCGGAAATCATGTTTCTTGAGTTCAGTATTCTTCCTGATTGCCATCTAACTTGAAGAAAAAGCCAGTCAATCTATTGATTAATAGAAAATCAGATAGATAAAAACATAATGAGGGCAAATTCTGAATAAAAGGAGCAAAACAAATGGGAAGAGACTCTTATAAGAAAGACTATATGCAGATTAAAGGAAGTAAAGTAACTTGTAAAGAAAATGAAGAGTGGATCACAATTAACCTAGACAGTAATCCCAACTTATTGGCGGATAGTATTTATTTATTGAATAAATTATTAGATGAACAAGATGTACTACCTCGAAAGGATACGGAGGAGAAAAAAGAAATTTTAAAAACAAGTATATCAGAACGATTGGTAGGAGATCAGAAAAAAAATTTTTTAGATTGGCAAGAAGTCACCCAAGCAATCTCTGAAGGCAATCTTACAACACGACAAAAACTTATGGAGGTGTTCCATAAGAAAAGATTATTTTCTTTAGAAGAAAAGGCGAAAGTTTGTGTGCTGTTTCAAGAGTTGATAAACGATATCAAAGATAAAAAGGAAAAAAAGTTTAAAGAGCAATTTTATGCTAATTATTCATTAAATGATAACGAACTAAGTGAATCCATAGAAGTTTATCATTATCTATATCCATTCGAGAATGAGAAAATAGCCAAATCAATGAACAATATCGAACAACTATTTATTGATTTGGTGTCTCCTTCCAGTAGTACAGATAAAAGACGTAAAATGTATGATGTAGTCAGAGCCACTTTGATTTTAAAACGGAAATTATCCTCGACACAATTGAAAAATGATTTACTCAAAAAAATGGTGGAACCTCAGGTTTTTTCCCATGAACAACCCGAGTTTGATACGTTTATGGAGATAATCGTTAACCCCTATCTTAAGAAAAATCCTGCCACAGATCCTGACTATAGTCGTTTTCCAAGTGAAAACGAACAGGAACAAGTTGAATTATCCCTGACAAACGAGGTAGAACCATACTACTTATTTGCATTGAAAGAAGTTCGAAAAGGATTTAGAAAAGCATCAACAGAGCTATTCACACATATCTATTTACAGACAACAATTGAAGAGAAAAGAGATATCATTGATGGGTATGCAAAACAGTATTTAACTAAATTTGATTATTTGGATTTTATGTTCAGGATAAGACAACAACATATTCAGAAAAAATGGAATAAAAACAATTCTTTACAAGAAAATTTCCATCTACTCCTAGATGGGAAAAGCAGAACGGCTTACGAGGAACGAGCGTATTATTTAGCTTATCTTGAAGAGACGACATTACCAAAGTCTCTAAAAGATACTTTGAAATACCTTTTATTGAACGAGCTAATTTCTGGTGAATACAGACAAGTGATAGAGCTTGCTCCTGAGAAAAGACAATTGTTGCTGTTGGCAAAAGAAATAGATATAGAGACTGTATATGAATTTGAAGCAATCCAACAAGGTAAAAAAAAGGTGACGTACGCTTATTTCTTAGAGTTATATGAAAAAACCAATTCGAAAAAGGTTCAAGAAATTATCACAGAACAAGCTAAAAAACACTTAACTGAAAGTAAGTATGTTGAATTTGAAATTTATACCTATTTTCAAGAAGAATTTAGAAGAAAATCAGTTACACAACCGAATGTAGAAAAAGTATTCAGACGATTTATTGAGAGGGAAGACTTATCTGCTAATGACATTCGAGCTTTTTACTTGGCGTATATAGATGCACAAAAATTTCCGAATGATATCCAAGTAATTATTGCAGAACGCTTAGCAAAAAATTTAACGGATAAAGAAAAAAAAGAAGTGATAACGCAATCTTTAGAAAAAAAAACAATTGTTACTGATGGGGAAATACTTAGAAAGCGACATTATATTAGAACTTGAAGCAATCCAACAAGGTAAAAAAAAGGGAACAGATGACTATTTTTTAGCGATATATAAAAAGAGTGACTCGATATTGGCTCGAGAAATGATTAAAGAGCAAGCTCAAAAATATTTGACTGAAAGTAATTATCTGGAATTTGACATAAAGATCCAACTCCAAGAGGAAAGTAGAAAAATGGATTTGACTTTACCGACAGTGGACTTTAAAGATGAAGCGCTACGGTATTTTGTTGACCATAAAGTATTATCCAAAAATGAAATGATCATTTATTGTCTAGCCTATCTTGAATTTAAAGAAATACCCAGTGATTTAGAAACAATAAGAAATTTAAAAAAAGCTGTCGTAACTCCAAGTCAAATCGATGTCGAGGATTTGGTTTTAGAAAAAAAACAACTTTTATCAATAGCTAACAAAATAGATCCAAGTGTATATGAAAGATTAAGAACTAACGCAGGAATATCAATCGGTGTCTTTACGGAGATGTATGAAAATGTGAAGTCTAATGAGCATCATCAATTTATTAATAAACAAGCACAATTATTTTTAGATGCTGAAAAACATTTAGAATTTAAAAAACGCATTGCACTTTATGAATTAAGCAAGTCTGACGAACTAACCTCTGAAGTTGCTTTTTTTATTGGACTGCAACGTCATTATCAACAAAAAAATGGGGAGAACCATCGAACGAAAGTCAGTCTCCAAGACATAGATGAATTGAGGAAGCAAAACCTGTCTTTTCTAGCTAAGACGATGGTTTTAGATCAGAAATCTACCGAAGGAATAGAAAGCAAAAAAAACGATGAACAAAAAACTGTCAAGGAAGAATTAAAAGATTTCATTACTTTAATTTCTCGTTTTGATAGTAATGATTCATATACATTTATAGATAGTAATTTGAAAGATATATTCAGGTACGTCAGACATTATGCTCATCTGAGGAACCAAGTTTATTCTATACCACAATCAGTTAGAACGTTTAATAAATTGAAACATCTGAGGGTACCATTTATTGAAGAAAATAGAAGCAACTGGCTGTTCGTGTTAGATCTGAATGACAAGAAACAATCGAAGTATATCAAAATAATTAAACAATTCATTTTATTGCCTGAATGGCAATTTGTAGCTGAAATTGATCCTTTATTTATCGCTGTAAAGAAGAGAATAGAGAAAAAATTAGAACGATTTAGCCAAGAGGTGGAAGCAAGTCAATCGAAAACGGATGAAGAAATTTTAGCGCTCGCAGAAAAAGACTATAGAGTCAAAAAACTATTTACATACTATCAAAAAATTGCTCCGGCAGTTCCGTTGAAAGATTTTGCAAAGATAACGCCAACCGTCGTTGCTCATTTTAACAATTCAGCACATCAACTTGCAAGAGAATACTTTGGAAAAGATGCGGAATTATCTCAACAAATTTATGAACTGGGAAAGCGAGACCTACCGTTTTGTGTAGATGTAATTAAGTATCTGCTATCAACTGACAAAAATGAGAAAGCGAAAGGTATTCCGAAATCTTTTGATAAGGAAAGTCAAGACAGAGCCGAGTATATAATAGAAAATTATCATCAAAAGTTCATAAAGCTACGGCAAACTAAGCAATCAAAAAAAGTTCTACAAAAGGAAAGGAAAGAAAAGCAGATTGCAAATGACACCCAACTGAAAGAATTAGTAAGACATGGCGTTTTTAACTATCAAAAGGATGAGGGGAAAGAAATACATATAGGACAGGCTAATGTTGATTCTGTTTCGGGCAACGCTCGATTACAGCAATTTATAAATGAACTAGCTGAAAAGTTAGATACAGATATGCAAAGAGAAGCAGCGATTCAAACAGTAATGAAAACAAATTTAAGCTTGGAAGAAAGGAAAAAGTTTTACGCTTACCTAAAAAACGACCCGTTTCTTCCATTATTCTTACAGAAGGATAACTTATCAAAACTTGAATTAAAAGCTTATGTAGATGTTTGTCTTAAAAAAACAGACTTATCTTTTAAAGGGAGAATTTCTGGCTGTTTGAGGGATTATTTAACAGTAGCTGAAAAAGAAAAGCTAAACAAATTGATTACTGAAAAAGAAGTTATCCGTGCAGTTGCAGAAGAAATCAATCTTCAAATAGCTTTAGAATTGGAGCGAGTAGTAAACCAAAACAAACAAGAGATTGATCCACTCGTAGCAGTTTATCGTCAAACGTCCTTTACACCAATTAAAGAGTTTGTCCTACAACATGTTGATTCATCATTGACTGATGAAAATCGCTCTGAATTTTATCAGAAAATTGGTTCTGCAGCTTCTATAAAGCATCTAGATCAGACTAATTTTGGGGCACACTTAACAAACAAAGAGGAATTAGGACAAGAAACTAAAATAGGCTTTCTTTCACTAATTAATGAAATGAAAGAAACATTAGAACAACAAAAAATCGCCTATTACTTTCCTGAAATAGTCGGAGAATTTAATTCTCATCAAGTAACGAGAGAAAGTTTGGAAAAATTAGGTATCCATTTTACAGACGATCAAATGAAAAATTGGGAAGCTACATATAAAAAAGGCCCGATAGTAACCGATAATATTCAAATATCCATACTTCAAACAATCGCAAAAGTAATTGAAAAACATATGGAACGAAAAGGAACTCTAATAGAAAATATCCCCACCGAAAAAGAAGAAAAAAATAGCATAAAAGAAAGACTGAAAAAAGAAATCGAACAATCAGTAGCTAAGATTAATAAGAATGACCCTAGGATCAGTATAGAAGAGCAGTTTATAAATCATCTTTCGACTCAGCCAATCTTCAACCATTTAGTAAGGAAAGAACCCGAAATAGGGGAAAAATTATTGAAAAAATGTCAGAACAGACTTCCTTTTATTTCGCTACCTTCTTCAAAAGAATTTCTTCAGATGATGAATAGAGAGTTCCTCAAAAAACATACCGGGATTAGACGTTTTGCATTAGAATATGCGAGAGAAAAAAGAGCACGATTGTTTGAAGAAAGAAAAATTTATAAGTTGTATCAAGAAAATCCATTCTGGTGTTGTGAAAATTTACGAGTGATCCTCGTCAATTATGCTGGGTTCAAGAAGAAAAATTTAACCCCAATATATAGACCTGAATTATACTCTTTTCAAGTGGATAGGAGTTTTAGTCAGCAGAGATTACTAAATAAAGCCAAAAAAATAACCGATTTTTATATAGATATCTCTTTAGATTTAAAAAAAGTATTACCTAAGGAACTTCAAAAAAAAGAATCAACGAATAAGGAAAGCCAAACTGAAGTATCATTTGAGTCAATAGTAAGCGACCAAGAGAAGTTAAATAATGATATGGCTTTAACAGAGGCGAGAGAAAAGAAGAGGTTATTTCCTGCCACAAATCATTTTGAACCGAAAAGTAATTTGGGACAAAGGGAGCCGTTAGACAAAAAACTGCGTTTGACTCAGATAAAAGAATCAGCGAATAAGGAAAGTCAAACTGAAATATCATTAGAATCAATAGTGAGCAAGCATGAGAAGTTAAATAATAATATGGATGTAACAGAGACGAACGAAAAGAAGAGACTATATCCTTTTCTTGGTCAATCCGAATCAGAAAGTAATGTAGAGCAAATGAAGTCGCTAGAAAAAAAGCTGCGTATGACTCAGATAGAAAAAGCAAGCCAAGAAGGTTACAGCTCTAATGAGAGAAAAACGCATGAACAAGTTCAAAGACAAGCGAATCGCTAAGTTTGGTCAGTGCTAGTAAATTAGTTGTTCCCTAAAAAACTAAGTATATTAATGAAGAACGGAGAAATGCAAATGGAAAGAGACTTTTATGAGAAAGAATATATGGAGATTAGAGGAAATGAAGTATCTTGTAAAGAAAATGAAGAGTGGATCACAATTAACCTATACAACAATCCCAACTTATTGGCGGATAGTGTTTATTTATTGAATAAATTATGGGATGAAAAAGATGTACTATATGGACATGTTTTTCAGAATAAAAAGGAAATTTTAGAAAAAAGTATATTGAAACGATTGCCAGAAAATCAAAAAAAAATATTTTTAGACTGGCAAGAGGTTACACAGTTAATCGCTAAGGCTGACTATGGAACAAGACAAAATTTTAGGGAGTTGTTCCTTAAAAAAAAATTATTTTCTTTAGAAGAAAAGGCAAATTTTTGTGTGGCTTTTCAAGAGTTGATAAACGATATCAAAGATAAAAAGGAAAAAAAGTTTAAAGAGCAATTTTATGCTAGTTATTCATTAGATGATAGCGAACTAAGTGAATCCATGGAAATTTATCATTATTTACATCCATTCGAGAATGAAAAAATAGTTAAATCAATGAATAATATCGAACAAATATTTATTGATTTGGTGTCTCCTTCTAGTAGTACAAAAAGAAAATGGGGGAATCAAATGGATGATGTAGTCCGAGCCAGTTTGATTTTAAAACGGAAATTATCCTCGACACAATTGAAAAATGATTTATTTAAAAGAATGGTGGAGCCCTATGTTTTTTCTGATAACCATCCAAACTTTAATACGTTTATGGAGACAACCGTTAACCCCTATCTTAAGAAAAATCCTGCCACAGATCCTGACTATAGTTATTTGCCAATTAAAAAAGAACAGGAACAAATTGAATTATTTCTGACAAACGAGGTAGAACCATACTACTTATTAGCATTGAAAGAAATCCGAAAAGGATTTAGAAAAGCATCAACAGATCTATTCACACATATCTACTTACATACAACGATTGAAGAAAAACGATATATCATTGATGGCTATGCAAAACAGTATTTAACTACATTTGATTATTTGGATTTTATGCTCAGGACAAGACAACAACGATCTCAGGGAAAATGGAATGAAAATGATCGTTTACAAGAAAGTCTCCATCTACTCGTGGATGGAAAAAGCAGAAGGGCTTACGAGGAACGAGCGTATTATTTGGCTTATCTTGAAGAGACGACATTACCAAATTCTCTAAAAGATACTTTGAAATACCTCTTATTGAACGAGCTAACTTCTGCTGAAAAAGCACAAGCGTTAGAGCTTGTTCCTGAGAAAAGACAATTGTTACTACTGACAAAAGAATTAGATAGAAAGACTGTATATGAACTTGAAGCAATCCAACAAGGCAAAAAACAGGTAACAGATGATTATTTTTTAGTGGCCTTAGCGGCGTATAAAAAGACCGATTCGAAAAAGCATCAAGAAAGAATCAAAGAACAAGCCAAAAAATACCTAACGGAAAGTAAGTATGTTGAATTTGAAATTCATACCCAATTTCAAGATGAATTTAGAAAAAAATCAGTCACACAACCAAATGTAGATTTTCAAGAAAATGGACTAAGTCGTTTTCTTAAGAGGGAAGACTTATCTGCTAATGAAGTTCGGGCTTTTTACTTGGCGTATCTTGATGCACAAAAATTACCGAATAATATCCAAATGATTTTTGAAAAAGTTTTGACTAAAGATTTAACGGATAAAGAAAAAAAAGAAGTGATAACGCTATACTCAGAGAAAAGACAATTATTATTGCTGGCAAAATACTTAGAAAGCGATATTGTGTTCGAACTTGAAAAAATCCAACAAGGGAAAAAAAGGGGAACAGATGATTATTTCAGAGCGATATATAATAACAGTGATTCGATACTAGCTCGAGAAATGATTAAAGAACAAGCTCAAAAATATTTGACTGAAAGTAATTACCTAGCATTTGATATAAACAACCAACTCCAAGAGGAAAGTAGAAAAACGGACTTTACTTTACCGACAGTTGACTTTAAAGATGAAGTACTACGGTATTTTATTGACCATGAAGTATCATCAAAAAGTGAAATGATCATTTATTATCTAGCCTACCTTGAAGCTAAAGAAATACCAAGTGATTTAGAAACAATAAAAAACTTGAAAAAAAATGTCGCAACCCCAAACCAAATCGATATTGATGAATTGATTTTAGAAAAAAAACAACTTCTAACAATAGTTAACGAAATAGGCCCAAGCGCATATGAAAGATTAAGATATGACATAGGAGTATCAATCGGCTTCTTTACGGAGATGTATGAAAAAGTGAATTCAGTTGATACTCAGCAGTTCATCAAAAATCAAGCACAATTGTCTTTAGATGCTGAAAAACATTTAGAATTTAAAAAACGTATTGCACTTTATGAACTAAGCAAATCTAGTAAATTAACCTTTGAAGTTGACTCTTTTATTCAAAGACAACGTCATTCTCAACAAAAAAATGGGGAGAACTATCGAACAAAAATCAGCCTTGAAGACATAGGAAGATTGAGAGAGCATAATCTGTCTTCTCTAGCTGAGAGGATGGTTTACGTCCAGAAGTCTACCGAAGAAATAGAAAGCAAAAAAAACGATGAACCAAAAAGTGTCAAGGAAGAATTACAAGTTTTTCTTGCTCTAATTTCTCGTTTTGATGATGATGATAAATATAGATATATGGACAGTCATTTTGAAAATATATATAGTTCAGTCAAAAAAAAATCTCATAATGGGAAACACATTTTATCTCTACCAAAAAAAAATAAGGCTTTAAATAAATTAAAGAATAAGTGGGTACTGTATGATGAAGAAAGGGGAAGAAACTGGCAGTCAGTATTAGAACTTAATAAACAGAAACAATCGAATATTACCGGTTTTATTAGCCGAATCATTTTATTACCTACATGGCAATCTGTAGCCGAAATTGAGCCTTTATTTATCGCTGTAAAGAAGAGAATAGAGAAAAGATTAGAACGATTTAGCCAAGAAGTGAAAGCAAGTCAATCGAAAACGGATAAAGAAATTTTAGACCTTGCAGAAAAAGACCCTGAAATCAAAGAACTACTTACATACTATCAAAAAATTGCTCCGGCAGTTCCGTTGAAAGATTTTGCAAAGACAACGCCAACCGTCGTTGCTCATTTTAAAAATTCAGCACATCAACTTGCAAGAGAAGATTTAGGGGAAGATACAGAGTTATCTGAACAAATTTATGAGCTAGGTAAGCAAGACCTCCCGTTTTGTGCAGATTTAATCCAATATTTGGCATCAACTGGTATCAATGAAAAAGCGAAAGATATTCTAATATCTCCTAATGAGGAAAGTCAAAGAAGAGCCAAACAAATAATAGAAATTTATAATCAAAAGCTCGACATGGCGCAGCAAAAAAATATTTTGGAAACTGAAAAGAAGCAGCAGCAGATTGAGAATGATACCCAACTGAAAGAATTAGTAAGGAATGGTGTCTTTAACTTTCAAAAAGATAAGCGTAAAGAAATACATATAGGACAGGCTAATGTTGATTCTTTTCCGAGCAAAAATCAATTACAGCAATTTATCAAAGAACTAGCTGAAAAATTAGACACCAATATGCAAAGAGAAGCAGCGATTCAAACAGTAATGAAACCAAATTTAAGTTTGGAGGAAAGGGAAAAGTTTTACGCTTACCTAAAAAACGACCCGTTTCTTCCATTATTCTTACAGAAGGATAACTTATCAAAACTTGAATTAAAAGCTTATGTAGATGTTTGTCTTAAAAAAACAGACTTATCTTTTAAAGGGAAAATTTCTAGCTGTTTGAGGGATTATTTAACAGTAACTAAAAAAGAAAAGCTAAACAAATTGATCACTGAAAAAGAAGTTATCCGTGCAGTTGCAGAAGAAATCAATCTTCAAATAGCTTTAGAATTGGAGCGAGTAGTAAACCAAAACAAACAAGAGATTGATCCACTCGTAGCAGTTTATCGTCAAACGTCCTTTACACCAATTAAAGAGTTTGTCCTACAACATGTTGATTCATCATTGACTGATGAAAATCGCTCTGAATTTTATCAGAAAATTGATTCTGTAGCTCCTATAAATCAACTAGATCAGACTAAATGGAAGGCCCCCTCAACAAATAAAAATGTAAAACAAGAAAATGATAGATTCTTATTTTCATTGATGGATGAAATGAAAGAAACATTAGAGCAGCAAAAACTTGTTTATTACTTTCCAGAAATAGTTAAACAAATTTTGCCTCCTAAAATTAGGAATTTGGAGGAAATAGATAAAGAATATCAAATAACAAGAGAAAGATTAGAGGAAGCGGGTATCCATTTTACATACGGGCAAATGCAAAAGTGGATAGACACTTTTGATGAAGGTCCTATAGTAAACGATAATAATCATATATCAATACTTAAAACAATTGCAAAAGTAATTGAAAAACATATGGAACGAAAAGGAATTCTAATAGAGAATATTCCAACCGACAAAGCGGAAAATAATATAGTAAAAGAAGAATTAATAGCAGCAATCGAACAATCAGTAGTCAAGATTAACAAGGATGACTCCGATAAAAGTGTAGAAGAAAAGTTTAGGGATCATCTTTCGAATTATCCAATTATTCTAAATTTAATAAAGGAACAACCTGAAATAGGGAAAAAATTACTGAAAAAATGTCAGGACAGACTTCCTTTTGTTTCGCTAACTTCTTCAAAAGAATTTCGTGAAATTGTCGATAATGAGTTCGCTATAAGAAATACTAACATTAGGAAGTTTGCACGAAAACATGCCCCGCAAGTAAGAAGTCAAATGACAGTAGAAAAACAAATCTATGATTTGTATCAAGAAAATCCAGCTTGGTGCTGTGAAAATTTACGAGCGATCCTCGTCGATTATGTTGGGTTCAAGAATATAAATTTAAACCCAATTTATAGACCTAAATTATACTCTTTTCAAGCGTGTGGTAATTTTGATCAATGGAGATTACGGGGTAAAGCACAAAAAATAACGGATTTTTATACAGGTATCGCTTCAAATTTAGAAAGAGTATTACCTAAAGAACTTCAAGAAAAAGAACCAGTGAATAAGGAAAGACAGACTGAAATATCATTAGAGTCAATAGTGACCAAGCATGAGAAGTTAAATAATGATATGGTTTTAACAGAGACGAACGAAAAGAAGAAGTTATTTCCTGCCAGGGATTATTTTGAATCGAAAAGTAATTTAGGACAAATGAAGCTGCTAGAAAAAAAACTGCGTATGACTCAGATAAAAGAAAAAGCAAGCCAAGAAGGTCACAGCTCTAATGAAAGAAAACCGCATGAACAAGTTCAAAGACAAGCGAATCGCTAAGTTTGGTCAGTGCTAGTAAATTAGTTGTTCCCTTAAAATAATCGTGCTACACTGATTGTAAAGGAGGCGGTTTCAATGGCAGACACCTATAAAAATATATTAGTAGCAATTGATGGATCAGAAAAAGCAGAAAAAGCCTTTTCTGAAGCAGTTACAATTGCAAAAAGAAATCAGGCAAAGCTACACATTTTGTACGTAAACGAAGTAACGGGTAACTATTTCGGTGATTTTGCATTTGTTACAACGAACTTACAAGAGGAATTAGATGAAGTTGCAGAAAACCAAATGAAAGAGCATCGCAACTTAGCAATTGAAAAGGGACTAACAGATATCGAGACGTATATTTTGTATGGATATCCGAAAACATTGATTGCAAATTTCAATGAATCAAAGGAAAAAATTGATTTGATTGTTATGGGGGCTACAGGATTGAATGCCGTGGAACGTGTCTTAGTTGGTTCAACTACTTCTTATGTAGTCACACATGCACCGTGCAATGTGTTGGTAGTAAAATAACGTCACTCGCTAGTTAGTGAGAGGATGCTAGAACTGAGCAGTACACTGAAGAAGCAAATAAAAAAGTAAGCCGAAGAAGCTGAGCATCATCTCTTTTATGTCAGTATTCTTCGGTTTTTTTTATGCTGTATTTTGCTTATTTCATCTTTTTAACTAATTAGTAAGTGATTAGTTAAAAAGATCACTATTCTTAAGGAGATATCTTGAATATTACTAATTTGACAAAAGCTGCAATAAACAATTGTCCATCCACTACGATTTGATTCCTTAAAGTAAGAAGTGGTATAGTTGTGTAGAATAGGGAATGAGTTGGAAAAATAAAAAAGGGAATGAAGTGTATGAACGACCAATATGTACAAGTCATGACGATCGCGGGATCAGACAGTGATGGAAGTGCAGGAATGCAAGCAGATATGCATACTTTCTTTACCCGTGGCGTCTATGGTGTATCAGTTATGACGGCTTGTGTGGCAGGAAATTCTTATGGGATCGGAGCAAGTGTGACCTTACCAAGTGCGTTCATTGATAAAGAATTTTCTTTGATCGCTGAAGACTACCAAATAAGAGCGGCTAAAACAGGTATGCTAGCTGATGCAGAATTGATTGAAACAGTAGTTAAAAATTATCAACAGTATAACTTCGGTTCTTTAGTGGTCGACCCGGTAATCGTAACGAAGCATGGAAATCTATTATTAGAAGAAGCTGCTTTAAGTAGTCTGAAAGAAAAACTAGTACCGTTAGCGACTGTCTTGACGCCGAATTTCTATGAAGCAGAGAAGTTAACTGGACGAAACTTAACGACAGATGAAGATTATGTTCAGGCCGCTGTTGACTTACAGGCAATGGGTGCCAAAAATGTGATGATCAAAGGATTTCATACGAAAGAAAGTAATCAAGAAGAAGTAAGAGATTATGTGTTGCTGGAATCTGGACGATCATTTTGGTTAAGTGCAGTCTTTTATCCGACAGATCGAATCAACGGTACAGGAGACACATTGTCGGCTTGCATCGCTGCAGAATTAGCGAAGGGAAAATCAGTAGAAGAAGCAATCCGAACGGCAAAAGACTATGTCAATATTGCAATTGGTGAAGAAATCATTGTCGGTCACAAGTATGGACCCATCAATCACTGGGCAGCAGAAAAACAACTGTCAGCGAAAAATTGTTCTTTAAAGAAGAATGAATAGTTACTTAAAGGAATCGTTTGTTACTATTTAAGAAGACATAAGTAGACAATGTAAATACCTGGCTAAAGTAACCGATAAAGGCAGTGGGATCATTTATTGATGATTACTCCACTGTCTTTCATTTGTTTTATTCATAGCCTACTCTCAGTTGTCTATGTTGAGGTTGTTTAATCATAATAGAGAACGATATGTTTTTAATAGTAAAAATGAAAATGGGACTGAAAAAATCAATTCTGATTCTTCAGTCCCATAAATTATAGAGCCTTTTTTGTGGATCAAGCAAAAAACTCATTTTAAATTTGAATGTTTATGATTTATAAGATAGGTGAAAACAAACGAGAAATTTGTTGTTTGAATAACAACCAGCCAGACATTTCTTTGACTGTTTCCGTGGTCATCGGTGTACATTGTTTTTCATCTTGTAAAAATTGATCTGCTAACTGGGTTAAAAAGGCTGGATCATAAATGACAGCACTGGTTTCGAAGTTCAACCGATAACTTCGAACATCTTGATTGGCAGAGCCGACCATACAAATTTCATCATCCATGATCAATGTTTTCGCATGTAAAAAACCATTCTCATAAACCAAGATTTGAACGTTTTCTTTGATCAATTGACGTGCATAATATTGGGTTGCTCGGTAAATAAACGGATGATCAGGTTTATTAGGAATCATGATCTTGACTTCTACGCCAGAAGAAGCGGCAATTTTTAAGGCAGCGATCACACTTTCATCTGGAACCAGGTAAGGTGTTTGAATCCATACCCGTTTTTTAGCAGCTGTGATCAATTTAATAAAGGATAATTTAATTTGTTCACGTTCGTTGTTAGGACCGCTTGATACTAGTTGAATCGAAGTATTTTCATGCTTGTCGTCTTTCCCAAGTTCTTTTTGAAAAAAGTAATCAAGATGATAGGCAACCTTCTTTTGTTCGGGTACTGAAACATTCCAATCCGTTAGAAAACGTAGCTGTAATAACGAAGCAGCAGCGCCATAGATTCGAATATGAGTATCACGCCAATAACCAAATTTTTTGGTTGGATTGACATATTGATTGGCGATGTTAAAGCCACCGGTATAGCCGATTTTACCATCGATCACGACGATTTTACGATGATCGTGATAATTCAATCGGAATCTAAGTAACGCTCTTTGTGACGTGACGAATGTGTGGACATGACCACCATTTTGGATCAAACGATTAAAGTCTTTTGGTTTAGTACCGTGTGAGCCAAACGCATCATATAATAAGCGAACTTCAACCCCTTCAGCAGCTTTTTCTTCAAGTAATGTCAAGATTTGTTGTCCGATGTTGTCCGTGACGAATGCATAATATTCGATATGAATCGAATGCTTTGCTTGCCGAATATCACTTAATAAAGAAGTTAATTTTTGTTGACCATCTGTTAATAAAGTGACGGAATTACGTCGGGTTAATGGCATACGATTTAAAGAAGAGAAGAAGTCAACGAATTGTTGATGCTCTTCATTATCCATGACGGGATCATAGTGATCGATCGTATCTCCTTTGAAATCTTGAAAATTTTCTAGTTCTTTCAAGTCGCTTTGTCTCAAATAAAATTTTTTCTTATCAGTCAATCCGCGACCGAAGAAGAGATATAGGATAAATCCAAGACCTGGAAGAGCAAATAGTACGAGCAACCACGCCCAGATTGCAGCTACGTCACGAGGTTTGATTAAAATAGTTACTAAAGCAATTAGTGCATTGATGAAATAAAGGATCGTGAGAATAGTGATAACCAAAATAGCTTCCTCCTTATTTAGAATAACAAACAGTATTATATCATGAGAATCCTTAGAATCCTAAATTTGAAGTTGCAGAGATTATAAAGTGATTTGAAAAAATAAAGAACCAAAAGGCAAAGTGGTTGCAATTTTCTATTCATTCATGTAGGATAAGAATATAGTTATATAGTTGAATATCTCCTTAGGGGAGTAACCGACAACGTTTGTTGTGATAATATCAACAGTAAGTTAACCATTTGGTTTTCTGGTATTGTATGAAATGGTGAGACCTAAGACAAATCCGCATTTGTCTTAGGTCTCTTTTTTTTCAGTCAGAAAACTTTTTGGTAACGAAAAACAAAATGGGGGATGGAATTTGGAAAACAAAGAACAGGCTCAGCAAGTTGTCTATAAAGAACCAATTGACTCGCTGATGCAAAAAACACAGAGCTCAATCGATGGTTTGAGTACATCACAAGCAAAAGAAAAGTTAGAAAGAGACGGATTGAATCAGTTAAAAGAAGCACCTAAGAAGCCAACGTGGAAATTGTTTTTAGAAACTTTTAAAGATGCAATGGTTATTGTCTTGTTGATTGTCGCTTTGATTCAAATGGTCATGGGAGATTATATTGAATTTTTCGTTATTTTTGCCGTATTGATGTTGAACTCCGTGATTAGTGTGATCCAAACGAAGAAAGCAGAAGGTTCTTTAGAGGCATTGAAAAATCTTTCTGCACCTGATGCACGTGTGATTCGTGATGGAAAAGAAAAAACGATCCCTGCGAATGAACTGGTTGTAGGAGATATCGTTTTATTGGAAGCAGGAGATTATGTCCCTGCCGATGGTCGGTTGTTAGAAGCTGGATCATTGAAAGTGGATGAAGGGATGCTAACTGGTGAATCGACAGCATCGGAAAAAGAAGTAACTGATATTAGTCAGACAGTGCCGATTGGTGATCGTATCAACATGGTATTTAGTGGAACAATCATTACTTATGGTCGTGGGAAATTCTTAGTTACCGCTACTGGAAATAACACAGAAATCGGTGAGGTGGCAGGGTTACTTGAATCAACAACTGAACAAGTAACACCACTACAGCGTGGATTAGATAAATTTAGTAAGAAGTTAAGTTTAGCGATTTTAGCTTTATCGTTAGTTATTTTAGGTATCCAATTGTTCCGAATCTATCTTGGCGGCGGCACAGGTGATTTAACTGCTGATATCGTTAGTGCAGTAATGTTTGCAGTCGCTGTTGCGGTTGCTGCCATCCCAGAAGCATTACAATCAATCGTAACGATCGTTTTATCCTTGGGAACCAATAAAATGGCGAAACGACATGCTATTATCCGAAAATTACCAGCAGTGGAAACACTGGGTTCGACTAGTATTATTTGTACAGATAAAACTGGGACATTGACCCAAAATAAGATGACGGTAGTTGATTATTATCTAGCGAATGGTTCGACTGGAGATTTTACCGATGATCCAAAAAAATGGACAGACGATGAAAGACGCTTGATTGAAATCAGTGTATTAGCCAATGATGCTTCCATCAGTGAAGATGGTACGAAACTTGGAGATCCGACAGAGGTAGCGTTTATTGATTTTAGTGAAAAATTGAATCAACCGTATCAAGAAATCCGTAACAACTATCCAAGAAAAGCTGAATTACCATTTGATTCTGACCGAAAATTAATGTCGACTGCTCATAATATTGATCAGGGACACTATCTTTTTGTTAAAGGTGGACCAGATATCGTGTTTGCTCGCAGTAAAAAGGTCTTGCTAAATGGTGAAGTTGTACCAATGACAGAGGAATTGATGAAACAATTCAAAGAACAAAATGAAGCTTTCTCAAACAAGGCATTGCGTGTTTTAGCCTTTGCTTATCGCCCAATTGAAAGTCCAGAGTTGTCATTTGAAGATGAAAATGACTTGATTCTAGTTGGATTACTTGCCATGATCGATCCTCCAAGAGCAGAAGTCACACAAGCAGTTAAAGAAGCTCGAAGCGCTGGAATTAAAACAATTATGATCACTGGAGACCACAAAACGACTGCTGTTGCGATCGCGAAAGAAATTGGGATCTTTGCAGAAGGAGATCAAGCACTTACAGGGACAGAGTTAGATGAATTGACCGAAGATCAATTAAACGAAGTCTTGGAAAAAGTGACTGTATACGCACGTGTATCTCCTGAAAACAAGATCCGAATCGTACGTGCATGGCAAACAAAAGGACACATTTCTGCGATGACAGGCGATGGTGTTAATGATGCTCCGGCCCTGAAACAAGCGGATATCGGTATTGCCATGGGTACGGGTACGGATGTATCGAAAGATGCGGCAGCGATGGTCTTGACCGATGATAACTTTGCTTCAATCGTTAGTGCCGTAGAAGTAGGACGTAATGTTTTTGATAATATCAAAAAGGCGATTGCCTATTTATTCTCTGGAAACTTAGGTGCGATCATTGCGATTGTCTTCGCTTTAGTTGCTGATTGGTCCAATCCATTTACAGCATTACAATTATTGTTTATCAACTTAGTCAACGACTCATTACCAGCGATTGCTTTAGGAACAGAAAAAGCCGAACCAGCTACAATGAAACGTCCACCAAGAGATCCAAATTCAGGAATCTTTACCGATAAAACATTGATCTCGGTTACTTATCGAGGCGTATTAATCGGTATCGCAGTCATTTTTGCGCAATGGTTAGGGATGCAACATTCACCAGAATTTGGCGTAGCAATGTCGTTTTCTACATTGATCTGGTGTCGAACATTACAAACATTCCCTGCGCGTTCTAACACACAAACAGCGATCCAAGCAGGTTTCTTCGCAAATCGAAGCGTATTGTTAGCTGTTGTAGTATGTAGTGCATTGTATTGCTTGACGATGATCCCAGGCTTGAAAGAAGTCTTTTCAATTCCAGCAGCATTTGGTTTGACAGAAGTCTTTACGTCAATCGGGATTGCCTTAGTAACGATCATTTTAATGGAAATCACAAAACTGATCCTTGTACACGTACAAAAAGAGAAATAAAAAGGAATACCTGGGATAATTTTTTGATGTGCTATTCAAAAGTTAATAGCAGAGTATTTGACCAACTGGCTGGTATGGCTTCGGGATTCAACCGAATGTATACCAGCCAGTTTTTTGTTCGATGACAGCTTTATTCTTTACTTGATGATAGCTGTCTAATATACATAGTGAAGAACTATATCGGCAATTTAAAAATTTGGCTCTGATGAGATAGAAAGAAAGGAAAACACATGTGAATCATGTATAATGAAAGGATAGAAATTTTAAAAATAATTATTTCGATAAGCCTAAGAGCAGGTTGGTTTTGGTTATGAATTAGTCAGTGTATTATTTATTCCGAAAAGTGAAAATGCGATATAAAAATAGAGAAATAGAGGAATGAAAATGAACGAAGAAGAATGGGACGCCTTTGCAAGCGATTACTACATGAATCAAAAAGAATCAGACAAAACAATTGTCCGAGATGTCATTGAGTATCTAAAAAAAGAAGCTGCATTACCAACTGAGAAAATAGTGGATGTAGCAGGTGGCGCTGGACGCTATCTAGCGATGTCAAAAGAAGCAACTACATATGAATTGATAGATTTTTCGGATGAAATGTTGAAGTTTGCTACTGAAGAAGCAGCTAGATTGGGGAGGGAAAACATTCATCTAACGAAACAGACTTTTTCTGAATTTCTGGAAAATGGAAAAACGTATGATTTTATTTTCTCTGCTTCTAATCCGGCTTTAGACGATTCCGTAAAGTTAAGTAGAATGTTAACAAAGATGAAAAAATATTGTGTCATCCTAAGAGTTGTCTCTTCTAAAGAAGATCTGTTTACATCGTTGGAAAAAAAATTAGGAATTTTCGAAGAAGATGCTGTGACTTCACCAGTAATAATGGATCAATTGGAAACTTATTTAAAAGATGAAGAATGGTCCTATAAAAGAAAAGAATTTACGTATACGTTTAAAGAAGAAATTACGGAAGATTTTATGAGAGCTTATTACCAAGAATATCTAGAAGAAACAATTTTTAAAGAGTATATTCAAAAATATTTTGACCCAAAAGAAAAAATTATTAGTACAACGATGTTGACCTATCGGCTACTACTAATCAAGAAGGAGTGACCCAAAATGGGCATGACTAGTTTTGTTTACTCTAAGAATATAGAGAAAAACGATTTATCTCTTAGGACGGATTGACGAGGAATGACTTTTTGAACACCGTTTATCCGTCTTTAGAGATATGATGAGAAGAGACTGAGACAAGTTGTGATATGCTCCCTCTATACAGGACTTTTATATTTCAGTGTCCTATATAGGGGGAGCATATCAGATCGGCTCAGTCTTTTTTTGTTGTGGCTAATGGAGTAATCGAAAATTAACGTAAAAGAAAAAACACTTATATTTGCTTGTGTCTTAACAATTCACTCTAAGAAATCGCCCTAAAACTATTTTTTGACTGTTGGTTATCTTTCTAAAATAATAAACGGAGAAAAATGAGTTGTCAGATATATTGACCTTATGTTTTCTTAACTGTTCTAAATCATTTTTATTATTTTATAAAATAACAAATCATTGAAATGTTTGCTTTGGAAAATTATAGCTTGCATCTTAATTATTTCTTTAAAAAAATAGTTTAATTGATGTGAAAGTATAAATTTTATTGTGGTTGTTGACTATTTTATTTATACTTAAATGTATACGATTGCTTTGTTTGATTAAATGGCAATTTGTATAAAATTACATAACAGGAGGTTTTTTGTTTGAAAAAGATTTTTTTGATAGGGTTATCAGTGTTATTTTTTGGTTGTTTGTTTTCTACGAATGTTCAGGCGCAAGAGGTAATTAAAAAAGAGATTTTTAGTATTCCTGAACCAACTTGGATCTTCAATGCAGGGATGAATAAAGGAAAAAATCATGATCGCCAGGATTTAGGATTTATCTTGCCAGAAAATGTTGAATTGAGGATTAGACAAACAAATAAACAATTCAAAAATAAATTAAGATTGAGATTGTTAGGTAATGCCTCAAGTATCGAAAAAAGTATCTTAGTTGATTCAGAATGGGTAAGTATAAGTGCAGATAATCCTTTAGTTCCGTTTATTGATACGCCATATGGAGAAGAAGCTGCTCACATTGAATATGAAATCGTCACTTCTGAACGTATTAAACCATTACCAGTTTATAATTATCATGGAGATGATACTATGTTTCTTTCAATGTGGGACAAGTTCGATGCTGAATATGCTTTGATTAAAGGACCAGATTTTCAATTACTTGTTCCTAAAAATGATAAAGAAAAAGTAAGAAACTTGAAAGATTACCGTTCCTTAGATGAATTGATCGAACACTACATCGAATTGTTTGGTTATTATAATCAAATCGCTGGTTTTGATAACTCGTCTAAAGAAAATCAAAATGGAGTGAATCGCTTTTTCTTGAAAGCAGATAAAAACGGAGGTGTCGGTGCTTATTATTCTTCAGAATGGGCAGCAAATAGCTATAGCACAGTCGAGTGCTGGTTAACTGAAGACAGTTGGAAAGTGTTGCATGAAATTGCACATGGCTATCAAGCTGGCTTCGATAACATAGGGATGTATACAGGAGAAGTCTCGAATAACTTATTTGGTGTGCAGTATCAATATCTTATCTATGGAAAAGAAGCAGATGAAAAAGGTTGGCTATTTAATTATGGTAAAAAAGAAGAGGTAGAAAACGCACTATACGAAAAGCTAATCAATCAGAATGGAACTTATGCTGATGCTGATCTGCGCGAAAAATTAATTTTATTAACAATGTTAAAACAAAAAGCAAATGATGATTCGTTTACAAAGATGTATCAGGAATATCGTAAAATAGCTAATCAACCAGATTTTAATCGCAACGATTACCCATTACCTGATTTAATGAATCGTATCTATAGTGAAAATAGTCAACTAGATTTTTCAGGTGTTTTAGAGAAATGGGGATTGACGCTTGATCAAGTACAAGTTCAAAAAAATCGTGAGCATGGTTATCCGGCAGTCGCTTCTTTAGCTGATGTCGTACCAGAAAGTGAGTTGGCACGTGCGCGTGAATTAGTCGACCCATCTTATTTGATCAATTCTAATTTTGAGATGGTACAAAACAAGGAGATTGATGCGCTAAATCTAAAAGGTGATCTTACGATTGAATTAAGTTTGAGAGATTTAAACCTATTAAAAGGTACCAAAATAACTTTAAAAGATGGAGCGAAAGAAATAGCTACTCAAGAAATCACTGGAGGAGTAGTCACTTTTAAAAACATTCCTAATGGCATCTATTGTGCAGAATTCTCTGGAAATCAAATGATGTATTTCATCCCACAGAATAGTTATGTTTACGTGAAAGAAGCAACAAATCATGCGGTTATTACGTTGGACGAAGTAAAAGATAGCCAAGTCATTGATTTTCATGGAGTGAATGACAGGAAGTTTGGCTCATTTACATTTAGAACAAACAAGAACAGTGATACTCAAGAAGCAATTGTTTCAGTTACGCATTCGAGACCTCATTATCGTTATGAGAATGAAACTTATGTAAAAGTAATGGTCAAAAGTAGTACAGGAGAACTGAAATACGAAAAAACGATCGAAGGCATAGAGTCTGTTACTGGTGAAGAAAATGTATCATTGAAAATAGGTGATATCGTTGAAATTTATCATGCAGAACCTAAAAACCGCTTCATTTCTTCTGAAGGGATCGTTGATACTACGCAATCGACCAATCGTTGGGTAGTAACCCAATTTGGATTAGAAAACCTAGCTTTGAAAAATGATGCCAAAGAGGATCTCAAAAAAAGAATTACGTCATTAGCCACTCAACTTTGGGATAAAGAGTTAGTCAATCCGGTTCCAAGTGACCGATCACCTGAAAAAAAATTGTTATGGGTGATGATTGATCAAACATCATTAAGAGAAAAATCAGAATATCAAACTTTATATTATATACTATTCAAAAAATGGTTCTAAACATTAAGAAGCATCATATAGTTTATGTAATAGGATAGAAAATCAAATAGCGACTTACAGTTATTTATTGTCACAACAATGTTGACAAAAGTAATTGCAAGCCGCTATTTTTTGTTTTACTGCTTTTTGTAGCTATATGTCAAAAGTTGCTTTTTTGCAAACATTTTTGATTACCTATTAAATCAATCGGGCAGTTATCTCATATGGTTACTTGTAGTAACGAATATCATTTTCAACTTTATAGATTGAAAATGGTACATCGGAAGAATATTCGGCTGTTTCCCCATGTTCAGGTAATTTTTCCTTGAAGATTGTTTCATATTGATCGACTGTGACAGCTTCTCTACCTTCTAACATTTCTTGATGTAGTTCAGTCAATAGGAAATCTTGATAGCCGTCTTGTAAGTAACCTGTGAAAAATTCACTGACAGCACCCGAACCATAGCTGAATAAGCCAATTCGATCACCTGATTTTAACACTTGTGAGTTTTCTAAAAGAGAAATCAATCCTAGATAAAGAGAACCAGTATAAAGGTTACCAATTCGCCGACTATAACGAATACTTTCTTCATAGCGAGTCAATAAGCGATTTTGTGTTTCTTCATCTGTCTGATCCAAGACACTTTGTAAGGCTTTTTTCCCCATTTTTGTGTAAGGAATGTGAAAACTTAGCGCATCATAGTCTTCTAAAGTAAATCCTGTTACCTCTTTATGGCGATTCCAAACTTTTTGAAAAGATTCGATATAAGTGGAGTTGGATAAAGGACCATCAACCACTGGGTATTGCGCATAATCAGGACGCCAAAAATCATAAATATCTTCGGTTAAGAAAGTACTATCGTCTTCGATAGTGATGATTCGTGGATCTTTGGTAACCATCATAGCGACAGCACCCACACCTTGTGTCACTTCTCCACCACTAGCTAGACCATAACGGGCGATGTCACTAGCGATCACTAAAACTTTTCGATCTGGATGATTTTTTACATATTCTTTTGCCATGTGGAGAGCAGCAGTTCCACCATAACAAGCTTCTTTTACTTCAAACGAACGAGCAAAAGGTTGGACTTTCAATAAATGATGGATAATTACAGCACTCGCCTTTGAATGATCGATGCCAGATTCCGTTCCTACGATAACCATATCGATCAGCTCGCGATCTTCATTTGTGACGATCCTAGTAGCTGCATTTGCTCCTAAAGTCACGATATCTTCTGACACTCGGTTGATGGCCATTTGATCTTGGCCAATACCGATATGGTATTTAGCAGGATCATCTCCCCGACGTTCAGCTAACTCTGTCATATCTAAATATAAATTTGGAATAAAAAAGGAAAGACGATCAATCCCTACTTTCATTTCAACACCTCTTTACTCATGATAAAAAAACTTACTTTACTAAAGTATCATAAAAAGATTAAAAGAAATATAAAAAAGCGAATATTTAAGGATTTGTAAAATTTATTCCTAGATTTTTTTGAAGCTGTAGTGAGGTATTTGTTTTTAGCATAAACAATGGTATATTTTTCTAGGAGGTGACTGACTTGAAGGAAGTCGTTATTATAGATGCTGCGAGAACGCCAATTGGAAAGTATCGTGGCAGTTTAAGCAGTTTTTCTGCTGTAGAATTAGGAACAATCATTACAAAAGAACTGTTAGAAAAAACAGGTATCCATAAAGAAAACATCGATCAAGTAATATTTGGAAATGTATTACAGGCGGGGAATGGTCAGAATGTTGCCAGACAAATTTCTGTCAATAGTGGTATCCCTGTTCAGGTTCCTGCCATGACAGTCAACGAAGTATGTGGCTCAGGAATGAAGGCGGTTATTTTGGCTCGCCAATTGATTCAGTTAGGTGAAGCTGATCTAGTAGTCGCAGGAGGCACTGAAAGCATGTCACGTGCGCCACTGCTTCAGCAATATGAAGCAGAAAATGCAACTTATGAAGAGCCGATCTCAAGTATGGTCAATGATGGGCTGACAGATGCGTTCTCAAATGCACATATGGGCTTAACTGCTGAAAAAGTAGCGAACGAATTTTCCGTTACGAGAACAGAACAAGATCAATATGCGCTCAACTCACAAAAAAAAGCAGCTCAAGCTAGTGAAAACGGGGTATTTGAAGCAGAAATTATTCCCGTTACTTTACCTGATCAAAGAATCATGGATAAAGACGAAGCCATCCGAGGGAATAGTACACTGGAAAAATTAGGGACTTTGAAAACTGTTTTTTCCGAAAATGGGACTGTGACAGCAGGGAATGCTTCTCCGTTAAATGATGGAGCATCGGTATTGATTTTAGCTTCAAAAGAATATGCGATCAAACATGGGCTTCCTTATCTTGCAACAATCAAGGCTGTTTCTGAAATTGGGATTGATCCGAGCATTATGGGAATTGCACCTATCTCAGCAATCCAAACATTATTGAAAAAAGCAGAAATTTCTATTGATCAAATCGATCGTTTTGAGATCAACGAAGCATTTGCGGCTTCATCGATCGTGGTCAATCGCAACTTAAAACTAGCTGAAGAAAAAGTCAATGTAGATGGTGGTGCCATCGCACTCGGTCATCCGATTGGTGCAAGTGGTGCTCGTATTTTGACAACATTAAGTTATGGCTTGAAACGAATGAACCAACAATATGGTGTGGCTTCTTTATGTATTGGTGGAGGCTTAGGACTAGCCATGTTACTTGAAGCAAATCTAGAAACGGAACAATCAAGTGACCAAAAAAAAAAGTTTTATCAACTGACGCCTGAACAACGTCGGAGTCAGTTGGTTAGTGAAGGAATCATCAGTCAATCACAAGCTGATGAATTAAAAGTAGGAACACTCTCTGAAGAAGTAGCCAATCATTTGATTGAAAATCAAATCAGTCAAGTTGAGATTCCTCTAGGGATTGCACCTAATTTTCAAATCAATGGAATCAAAAGGCAAGTACCGATGGCGACAGAAGAACCGTCTGTAATTGCTGCAGCCAGTAACGGTGCAAAAATATGTGGAGACATTACAGCAATTACACCACAACGCCTGATGCGTGGTCAGATTGTACTATCAGGGGAACTGGATAATCGAGGCATAACTGATGCTGTCATCGCCAGACAAGATGAACTACTAGCATGTGCGAATGCAAGTTATCCCTCGATCGTGAGACGTGGTGGTGGAGTGCAGGAAATCGCAACAAGAAACTTTAAGGGCAATAATTTGGATTACTTATCGATCGATTTCTTGGTTGATGTAAAAGATGCGATGGGAGCTAATATCATCAACGCTATCTTAGAAGGTGTTGCCCAGAAAATACGTTCCTGGTTTCCTAAAGAAGAGATTTTATTTAGTATTTTAAGCAATTTCGCAACAGAATCATTAGTAACAGCTAGTTGTGAGATTCCCTTCGAGCGATTGGGAAAAACGATTGAAGCAGGAAAGAGAATTGCTGAAAAAATTCAACAAGCTTCCGAGTATGCTAAATTAGATGTTTATCGGGCAGCAACACATAATAAAGGGATCATGAATGGCATCGAAGCTGTCATTCTTGCTACTGGAAACGATACGAGAGCTTGTGCAGCTGCCGTTCATGCGTATGCTGCGAAAGATGGTGCTTACCAAGGCCTGTCAGACTGGCAAATGATTGGAGATAAGTTAGTTGGACAATTAACGGTACCTTTGGCAGTGGCAACAGTTGGAGGGGCTTCTAGGATTCTTCCAAAAGCAAAGATTGCACTAGACATGTTGAAGATTGAATCAGCAAAAGAATTAGCTCAAATCATTGCTGCCGTCGGTTTAGCACAAAATTTAGCTGCTTTGCGGGCATTAGTGACAGACGGTATCCAAAAGGGGCATATGTCGCTTCAAGCTAGAGCCTTAGCGATCACAGTCGGGGCACAAGGAACTGAAATTGAACAAGTCGCTGAATTTCTAAGAAAAGCCGAAGGAATGAATCAGGAAGTAGCTAGAAAATTTTTGATGCAATTACGTAAAAAATAAGTATTTATAAAAAAGAGAGACTGATTGGGATAACAGCAGAATGGATAAAAAGCTACTATATATTTATTATATTTATTCATATATTTATTCATATTATTCCTAGTCAAAAGCTCTCTTTTTTTGCTAATTGTCGGTAAAATTAAGGAAAAGGTTAAATATGACTAAATTTTTGCGAACTTTCTATGGGATGCTATTGTGAAATTGTTCATTAAAGGATATACTTTTTTCAAATTTAATACTTGTTAGGCGAGGCTCCTAAACAAACATAGGCTATTGCGCAGAAACGTCGAAAGACGCCAATGTGTAAAACAGGAATTGTCGAATTAAGGCTCTTCATAAGATAGCTAAGAGAAATCTTTACGTTGTTTAGTGTCAAAACTCACACGATGAGATAGTTGTTGATGTACGCAACTTTAACAAATAAGCCGAAACTTCTAAAAATCTTTGCTGATTTTTGTGAATTTTCGGCTTATTTTTTGGAGTTGGATATTTACACCACTTACTTGAAAATAAATCACAGCACATTTTGATCACGCTACTTTTATTTTTCCTCATGTGAAAGTGACTCCTTTTGCCTAATAGAAAGGATGGCAAAATGGATACTAGTTGATAACGGATGTTTTGATAAGAAGATTAGAGAAATTCTGGTTAAGAAAACTTTCGTTTAAGAGGTGTTGTGTGTGAAATCAAAATCATTTGAGTTTAATTATGCGTTATTTTTGCCGATTTTTCTCTTTTATTTATTAAGTATCGGTGTGCAATATGGAGCAGCAGTCTACGACCAAGTGCCTTATAAAACTATTGTTTTAAAACAAGTGATCTTTTGCATTGCTTCATTAGGACTTTTGTTACTGACACAAAAAATCAAGACAGCATTATTGTTACGGTTGTCTCCTTATTTTTATGCCATTTCATTAGCAATTATGAGTTTGCTCTACAAATTTTATGATCCGGTGATGTACCAATTAACCGATACGAAACGTTGGCTGAGGATTGGTAGTTTTACTTTTCAACCTTCTGAATTGGTTAAATTGACTTTTGCATTAGTTCTCGTTTATTTCACCTTGCTTTATGAAAAGAAAGTCAGTGAACGTACCGTGAAAACGGATCTGATCTATGTCTTTCAAGTTCTGTTGATCAGTTTACCAACTTTCTTGTTGATGTATATGCAAAAAGATTTTGGGACAAGTTTGGTATTTATTATTTGTTTGGGGGCTCTGTTCATGATTGCAGGGGTCCATTGGAAGATCTTGGCCGTATGTGCTAGTTTTTTATTTATTATTGGGGTCATATTGATTTGTCTAGTTTTTACGAAATACGGTAATGAGATCCTTTATAGTCTGAACTTTAAGACGTATCAATTAGACCGGGTGAGAGCTTGGATCGATCCTTTTGCTTACAGTCAATCGATCGGATACCAACAATCACAAAGCTTATTGTCTGTTAGTGCAGGTGGATTTAGTGGACGACCAGCTGAAATACCACCAATCTATGTACCAGTACGTGAATCAGATATGGTATTTACTGTAATTGCCGAAACGTTTGGTTTTTTAGGTAGCGTGACCGTCGTTTTTCTATATTTCTATCTTTTCTACCAAGTTATTTACACTGCGATACAGACAAACAATAAAGGAAATCTATATCTAGCGGTAGTACTCGTATTTGGACTATTATTTCAAATCGTAGAAAATATCGGCGCTTCGATTGGTTTACTGCCTTTAACAGGAATTCCTTTGCCTTTTCTAAGTCAAGGAGGAACCTCCTTGTTGATCATGGGAGGCGGATTAGGTATGATTTTAGGTTTTAAAAAAGTAGAATAAGTCATTTGTTTAGTCAGATGAAGTTAGAAAGTAAGTGAAAGTTTTATGAGTGATTATCAACAAAAAGCACTGAAATTATCAATCGTTCCATTATGTCTTTTGATTGGATTGATTTTATGCGTAAAAATCAATCCTCCATGGTTCGAAACACTAGATTTAGCGGTTTATACAAAAATCGATTTACCTAATTTTCCACAACTAACAGCGATTGTTCGTTTGTTTGCTAAGTTAGCAACGATTGGTCCGACCTTATGTTTCGCCTTTCTTTTTGCTTTTTATATTTGGAAAAAGAATTACCATTTGTTAGCGATTTGGAATATCTGTAATATCTTTGCGGTTAGTTTTTTTGGGTATATTCTAAAAAAGCTCATTGCACGAATCAGACCTGCCGTTTCACAATTGGAAATACGTACGAGTTACTCGTTTCCTAGTGGACATTCTTTATTATCCTTTGCGCTTTTCCTAACAATTATCTTATCGTTAAGTATTATTTGGAGTCGTCAGGATACCAGAAGAGTTGCTTGGTATCTTATCAGCTATCCATTGCTGATTGCAGCAACTCGATTATATCTAAGAGTCCATTATCCAAGTGATATTTTAGCTGGATTTTCGTTAAGTGCAGTAGTAGTTTTATTGTCTTATGTTGTTTGTTTCTCTTTTATCTCCACAGATTCAATATTGAAAACAAGGCAATTAGAGAAGAAAAAAACGCTTTTTTCTAAAAAGCAAAAAGTAGTTTTAGGTCTTTTAGTCCTTTTACTAGCAGTAATTATTTCTGGTGTCGCTTATGAACTGAATGTCTTTTATCATGCACATGGGTAAGCTGGAAAAACATAACCAATAAACTAAGGGGAAGAGACCGCTTGTTTTTTTGGTTCTATCTTTTTTAAGATTGGTGAAGATTATTGACAACTTTTGGTGATTCAAAGTAATAGAAAAAATATTTTACTATAAAAAAATGAGCAGAGGCCAATTGCCTTTCTGCTCATTTAACATTTTATGATTTCTCATTACCGGCATCATTTGACAAAAAGCCGTTTTTTGATGCGGTGGATAGATTTGTGAAACTGATTATCTTTCTGAAATAGCTGTTGCAGCAAACTGTTCGATCAATGGGATCAATGTCAGTTTCACTTTGTATTTGCGTTCTAACGCTTTTTCAATTGTAAATTGGTTTTCTGCTGTCATTGAAATTTCAGCTAATTTACGTGGTTCATCTGAGGTTTTCTCATAGATGACTGCTGCATCAGCTTCTTTTTCTACATAAAATTTTGGATATTCCGCTACTGCGCTTGAAAAATCAGCGAAATTCAAAGCGGCAGTTTCAGTTGAGCGTTGTTTTTCAGTTGTTTCCGCTTTTGATACTTCAGCTGTTTTAGGTGATTCCACAGGTTTTGAGTCAGCAACTTTTGTTTCAGCAACAGGTGTAGAAACCTCTTGAGCAGTTGGTTCATCATTTTTAAGACGTTGATCATTCCAATAAGAAACGATTTCAATCAATAAGTTGTCACGGAAGCGTTCAAAAATGTCTTTTTCTCCTGAACGGATTCGTTTTAAGACAGTTGTGAAATTATCATCAATCGGTACATTGATGCGAGTATCTTCATTTGTTTTTCCTGCAAGTCCAATCGTTAAGATGTGGCGGTCTTTAGGATCAAGCATGACTTGTAAAGGTAAGCCGTAACGACGTAGACTTTCATCCTCTAAAGAATGAAATAATTGACTTCTGATTCCATCTAAAGAAGGACGGAATTGATTGAGTAATTTTTGTTTTTGTTTTTTCTTCATATGTTCTCTCCTTCGCTCATACCCTTTCGATTATAAGAAAAAAAAGATGAAATGAAAAGGATTATACGAAAAAAACTTAGATATGTATGTATTTATACGCATTTTTTTAGGAAAATATTTGTTTTTAACAGAAATGTTTCCTCTTTTTAGGTGTATATCAAAAGATAAGCCGATACGACACCGGCAAGAAAAACTCAGTGTGTATCGGCTTATCACGATCATTGAAGTCAGCTACGTTGTTTTGGAACAAGGAATCAAAGCAAAGACAGACAGTTCAGGTGAATAGATCACTTCATGTCCTTGCCAAGTCGTAACCATTAGCGAATGATCGAAACGGTTGGTTAGCTCTTGGATTTTTTGATCATGGGACCAGTTACGTGCTGGGAAGTGTTGGATCTTGTCTGGTCCGATCAAAAAGATAAAATCAGGATGAAAAGTACGAGTGATTTCTTCTGAGAGCCTTTCTAAACGTTCAATCGGAGTCATTGTTATCAAACATCCTTAAATTAAAATTGGGTAGTATCTGGATCTTTTGCTTTACCAACTACGCCATCTAATTGATCGATTTGTTGCATTTCTTCTTCTGACAGTTCAAAGTCAAAAAGTTCAGCATTTTCTTTGATCCGACTAGGAGTTACGGATTTTGGCAGAGGCAAGAAACCATGTTGTAAGGACCAGCGTAAAGCAACCTGAGCAATACTCTTTTGATGGGCTTTGGCAATTTCCTGCATCTCTGGTACATCGAAAATTTTCCCTGTGCCAAGCGGGCTGTAAGCTTCTAGGATCATTTCGTGTTTTTTGGCATAGTCAACGACTGCTGGTTGTAATTCACCAGGAGCTAAGAAAATTTGGTTGACCATTGGCATGATCTTGGCTGTTTTTTGTAACGCATCCAGATGATGGGGCAAGAAGTTGCTGACGCCAATGGCTTTGATTTTTCCAGCTTCATACAGCTCTTCAAAAGCTCGCCAAGTTTGGGCGTTTGCTTCTTCCCAATTGTCACGGAAAGCCACAGGATTAGGCCAGTGGATCAAGAAAAGATCAATATAATCTGTTTGTAATTTTTGTAGTGATTCTTCAAACGAAGACATCACTAAGTCATAACTGTGATTGGCATTCCAAAGTTTTGTTGTTAGAAAAATCTCTTCTCTGGGAATCCCACTTTCTTTGATCGCTTGACCGACGCTTTCCTCATTTTTGTAACCTTGTGCTGTATCAATGTGGCGATAACCAGCAGCCAGCGCTTCTTTGACTGAAGAAACTGCGACATCGCCATCCGGTGTTTGCCAAGTACCAAAACCAACAATCGGAATTTCATAACCATTTGATAAACGATACGTATTTGTTAATGAATCCATATTCTCAACTCCTTAATTTTTAGTTCACTTTTAAGTGTAGCGCATTTTCTCAAAAAAGGAATCCATTTTGTTTAGGAGACAATTATTTTTTTCAAAAAAAGGAAAATAATGATTTTCGTTCTGGTATTTTGTATTGATTTTCCGTAAACTAAACCAGAAGGGAATGAGAACATGGATATTTATTTAAAAAAAGCAATTATGCATATTATTGATCGTGAAACGGGATCACCCGTATTTTCTCAACAAGAATTGGATCTGACTAAAGAGTTTATTCGAGATTTTTTACAAAAGAAAATCCAAAAAATTTCTTCTGCACAAACGAAAACAGGACAGCTGTCACCTGAAAGTATGATGGCGAAACAAGTCCAGGACTGTCAAGAAAACTTTGTAGCAGCAAGTGAAGGGATCGTTCAACGCTGGTTCGAGATCTATCAAGAAAGCGAAGAAGCACCAAGCGCTGATGTCTTTGTTGTTTTGTATGAAGTAGATACGGTGATGTATGTGGCTTTGTTAAAAGTCAATTACCGAGAATCCTATACACATTTTGTAGAGGCAGACGAAACAGGAATCGCCAATCAATTGATTTTGAATCGAGCGATATTGGGGGCAAAATCCCAAAAGGCAGATGAAGCGTTTGCGGTGGCGTTAACTGATTTAACCTATGAATTGATTGAAAAAAAATATGAGTTTTCTGGAAAAAAAGAACTCTATTTTTCGGGGAGAGTCATCGAAAGTGTTCCTGCGCCTTCATTAGAAGAGAATGTCAAAGTGATCCAAAAAGTAGCTAAAAGTTTAGGGAAAAAATTTGAAACTGAAGAATTTGATCTAGTGGCTGATTTAAAAGAGGCTGTTTATGATACGATCGAGGAAAAGGGCAGACTAGACCATGAAATGATTGCGGAAAAAGTCTTCAAAGAAAATATCACAGCGAAATTAGCTTTTCAAGAAGAAGTCCAAGAACAGGGATTTGTTGCTGAAGCTTTGCCAGTCAGAGAAGTCCAAGAAATTTCTGAGAAAAAATTTGGTAAACAAAAATTCAAGTTATCCAATGGAATCGAATTGATCGTCCCTGTAGACGTCTACCGAAATCCAGATTTGATCGAATTTGTTAATAACCCAGATGGAACAATCTCAGTCATGATCAAAAATGTAGACGAAGTATTAAATCGTTTATAATTATTAAAAGAATGCTTATTCAGAGAATACAATAAAATGTAGCAGACAAGAAAAGAGCCAAGAGAAACTATAGTGAACGTTAAAAGTTGGATTAAAAAGTTAACTTTTTTCGGTCAGTATAAAGTTTTCCTTGGTTTTTTTGCAGGTGTAAACTATATAAGTAGTGCATATCTTTAGATGTTTCAGAATGACAGCTTTCTTTTTACCAGATAACACCATTTCTTTTGTGAACTGATCACTAAGAGCAAAAGCCAAAATAATCACATCATTCTTTATCAAATAAAGAGAAAATGGTATAAAGGATAGGAAGAGATAACGAAAATATAAAGGAGTGTTACAAAATGAAAGTTGAACATATTGCTATTTGGGTTAATGATTTAGAAAAAATGAGAGCGTTTTATGAGAATTATTTTGCTGCAGAAAGTTCAGAGAAATACACGAATCCTAAAACCCGGTTTCAATCTTACTTCCTGAATTTCACCTCAGGAAGTCGGATTGAATTGATTACAAAGCCTTTTTTATCAGATCGTGCAGTCGATACTTTTGGTTATGCTCATTTAGCAATTTCAGTGGGAACAAAAACAGAGGTGGATTCATTTGCTGAAACATTTGTAAAAGATGGCTTTCCACTGATCAGTGGACCAAGAACTACGGGCGACGGTTATTATGAAGCAGTTATCCAAGATCCTGAAGGAAATCTGATTGAGTTAACGACAGATTGAGACAGATTACATCATACAAAAATATAGCAAAGGATAGGAAGCACATGGAATTCAGCGAAGAGAAAAAAATTGACCTTAATGCATTGTTCGCGCTCTATACAGCTGTAGGATGGTCAGCCTATACGAAGGACATCCAACAATTAGCTATGGGAATCCAACAATCTCTCAAAGTGATAACGGTATGGGACGAACAACAATTGATCGGATTGATCCGTAGTGTCGGGGATGGCGAAACAATTCTTTACATTCAAGATTTGCTTGTTCATCCAGATTATCAAAACATGGGGATCGGGACACAATTAATCGAAAAAATGGTACAAGCTTATCCAAAAGTCAGACAAAAAGTTTTATTGACAGAAAATGAACAACAAACCCGCCGATTTTATGAAAAATGCCAATTTCAGTCGGTAGCGACACAAGAAATGATTTGTTTTTATCGCGATTACTGATAGTTACGAAAGAGCCCATTGTAGTGAAAACAAGGAGATAGTCACAACAATTACGCATGGTTGGCTGATGAAAAATTAGTCATTAATCAGCATAAGTGTTCTTGGTTGACTTTGACCAAGTTTGACGTATAATACAAATTGTTCGATACTTACAAAAAGTAAGGCGGACAGATTCTTTTTGGATTTTTCCAAAGAAGTCTATAATGGACAACAGATGAGAGCAAAACTTTAAAGCTCTAAATTAATTAGGAGGTTTGTTAATTATGGCAAAAGAACATTATGATAGAAGTAAACCACACGTAAATATTGGAACCATTGGACACGTCGACCATGGGAAAACTACTTTAACTGCTGCGATCACTACAGTACTAGGTAAAAAAGGCTTAGCAAATCCTCAAGACTATGCTAGTATCGACGCAGCACCAGAAGAACGTGAACGTGGAATCACGATCAATACTGCTCATGTGGAATACGAAACAGACAAACGCCACTATGCACATATCGATGCACCAGGGCATGCGGATTACGTGAAAAACATGATCACTGGGGCAGCTCAAATGGACGGAGCAATCTTGGTTGTTTCTGCTACGGATGGCCCAATGCCTCAAACTCGTGAACACATTTTACTTTCTCGCCAAGTAGGCGTGAAATATTTGATTGTTTTCTTGAACAAAACAGATTTAGTCGATGATGAAGAATTAATTGACCTAGTAGAAATGGAAGTTCGTGAACTATTAAGCGAATATGGATTTCCAGGTGATGATACACCTGTTATCAAAGGATCAGCATTAAAAGCATTACAAGGTGATCCTGATGCAGAAGCAGCTATCATGGAATTGATGGACACAGTCGATGAATACATCCCAACACCAGAACGTGATACGGACAAACCATTATTGTTACCCGTCGAAGATGTATTTTCAATTACTGGACGTGGAACAGTAGCATCTGGTCGGATTGACCGTGGGGCTGTTCGAGTCGGTGATGAAATCGAAATCGTAGGGATCAAACCAGAAACGCAAAAAGCCGTAGTAACAGGAGTTGAAATGTTCCGCAAAACGCTTGATTACGGTGAAGCAGGGGATAACGTAGGTGTGTTATTACGTGGGATTCAAAGAGAAGACATCGAACGTGGCCAAGTGATTGCCAAACCTGGTTCAATTACACCTCATACTAAATTCAAAGCAGAAGTGTATGTTTTGACCAAAGAAGAAGGCGGACGTCATACACCATTCTTCAATAATTATCGACCACAATTTTATTTCCGCACAACTGACGTAACAGGAACAATTGTTTTGCCAGAAGGAACGGAAATGGTCATGCCTGGCGACAACGTAACGATCGATGTAGAATTGATTCATCCTGTTGCTATTGAAAACGGGACGACTTTCTCCATTCGTGAAGGTGGTCGTACAGTAGGTTCAGGTATCGTAACAGAAATCGAAGCCTGAGAACAAAGGATAGATAAATAAAAAAGACGCACGATTCAACAAGTCAGATGACTTTTAGAATCATGCGTCTTTTTTTCTTCCATCATTAGATATAAGTTGTCATATTCAGCGTTTTTGTAACCATTTCTTTAAACCTACTAATCGCTTTTTATGGTCAACTGGTGCATTATCAATGATCAATAATGCGATCATGACATAGGCAATCCAACTGTCACGTGAATAGGAAGTATAGCGGGAAGTCCAATGAGTCGCATATTTATCTTTATACTCACGCAAGCCGTGGAAAGAGTAAAAATGTGAACCAAATTCATAAACTAAGTAAGCAATTCGTTCTTGAATAAAACTTTTTCTTGAGGTTCCAACGTTGGATAATGGCGCCATCCCCAAGTTGAAAAACTCAATCTGTTCCTCTTTCATATACTCAAATAAATGAAGGAAAAGATAATCCATACTTCCAGCTGGTGCTTTCTCAGGATCATAACGCATCAAATCAATCGTGCCGATTTTGTTATCTGTGTAGGTTGGCATGATCGAAGCAAATGCTACTAAGTCTTGTTGTGGGTCTTTTAAAACAGCGATCGGTGCCCGCTGTAGATAATCTTCTGAGAAGAAGCCCAGTGAAAAACCTTTTTCTTTACGGCTTCCTAACCATCGATCAGAAATTTGTTTGAGTTCAGTCATCTGTGTGGCGGAAAAAGGTGGCTGAATGATCTCAAAAGTAAAACCTTCTCGATCAATTCGATTCAAGATCGCACGTGACCCTTTCATTTTCTTTCCAGAAGTAGTGAAATTGGCTAATTCAACGTGTGCTTCTTCGCCCATTTTGATGAAGTCATAGCCGAATTCATGTAAAATCATCACGATTTCTTCACTCGTTTCGTAAAAGACGGGGAGGTAACACAAACGATCTGTTTCTTCAATAAACGCTTCGATAGCGGCAGGAAAATCTTCTTTTTTACCCGAAGGATCGCCCATCACGATACATTTATTATTGTAACAAGCAAACTGTAATAAAACCGTTCCAACTTGGTCTTTTTCATAAATAAACATGCGCTTGTCTTTTAAGAAAATCAATTGACTGTCAGAATTTCCGCCAAAGGTATGGAGGATATTTAACGCTTTTTCTTCATCCAACGGTTCGCCGACTTGCTGTTTCTTTCCTTGTAGGAAGTGGACGAAAAGAATGATGATAAAGCTTACTGCAATAATAGCAAATAATCCAGATAACCAAATCTTTTCTGACGGGAACAAAAAGAACGAAATAAAATGATGCTTACGATGAGGAAATGTTGGCAGATTATAAACGCCAATAATGATGTAAAGCAACGCTAAGGCACCAATAATCACACCATCAATCGTCAACCATTCCCATGAATAAATGATTTGTTCTCTAAATAATTCATTTTTCGAAGCAATTACGATCAACAACAGTAACAATAGGAAAATAGCTGCAGTAAAGCTAAAGTCAATAATCGTCACATAAGATGCTGCTAAAAAGATCAGTGCAATAGTTGGCCAATAGGCTCTTTTGACTCTTGCAGCAATCCCACGCCCCATAATGACAAAGAGAAATCCTAACAACATACTTGGGAATTGAATAATAAAATGCAACCTTAACGGATTGATACTATGCAGCCAACGAAACTCGGTAAAAGCTTGTGGGATCGTTGCTGAAAGAACCATCATGATACCAGAAAAATATAAAAGGACGACGACGGCTTTATGAGCAATCTCTGTTGCCAGCTGCTTAGGAATACCAGAATAACGTTGATCAAAGGTTGAGCCAATATTCTTAAAGAAAAAGACGATCCCGATCAAAAAAGGAATAATGTAATAAAAAATTCGGTACAGTAAGATCCAAACGACTACAGTTGCCTTTGGCACACCTATGGCAGAAAGACCGATAATCATCATGATATCAAAACTACCGATTTCACCAGGAATCATCGAGACGATTCCGATAACTGAAGCTGCGATAAAGAGCGGTATCGTTTGCCACAAATCGACTTTGATATCCATAAGTGCCCCAACTGCTAGAAAGGTGAACAAGACACCAGACCACTCTAAGATCGAGACAAGCAGCAATTGTCCTTGTGTTTTTAATGAGAGTCCTCCGAGGTAGCCCTCTTTTTTTAAGGTAGTGACCACAAAAACAAGTGGGAAGTATAACCCACCACCGATCAACCAAATCCAATACTGCTTAATAAAAGGCGCAACCGGTGCAAAAAAGACCATAAAAAAAGAAATCAAACTATAAATAGACAGTCCAGCCATTAGAAATAAAAAGATCTTCGACAAAGCTTGCATCAACTGCTTACTGTCTTTTTTATGACCGTATAATTCGGAGCGTAATCCGATGCTGACAAAGCCGCCAAAACCGGCAACATTGTTGATGGTATTGATCAACCAACTTGTTTCAAATAAATAACTCTTTTTTAATTTTTGTCCCAACAAGCGGTTAAGGATGATGTCATACCCAATCATCGGTGCAACAGATAGTAATCCAACAATGAGCATCAACCCCGTCTTCCAAAGTGGGATTGTTGCAAATGTTTCGGCTAATTGAGCGATCGATAGTGTTTTGCCAATATTGATCAATTCACTAACGATAATGACAACCACAGAAATTAAAAAGATTGTTTTAAAGAGACCTAAATGGTTTTTGAACCATTGTAAGGCTTGTTTTAACAAAAAAATCACCTACTATTCTTATTATTCAGACAAAAAATCTAATACTTCTTGATTGAAACGTTGAGGATCTTTTCTAGCTAACTGATGTCCTTGTTCGTTCACTAAAACAAAAGAAGCATTTGGGATCGTTTTTGCTAGGTAAAGGGAGTGTTGCAGTTTGATCACATCCTTTTTTCCAACAATAATCAATGTTTTACATTTAATTTTCTCTAAATCTGCTGTTGAAAGACCGATATCTTTTAACAACAATTTGATCACCAACAAATTTTTTCTAAGCGATGGGCAAACTAAAGAAAGCAACCACATACCAATATAATGACAGTAGCTAAGCAGTCTCGCTGAGAATAAAACCCCTTTAACTAAAGTATTTCCTGAATTTAATATTAATCGATGTACTTTCTCTGGATAATAACTTGAAAAGACCAATCCAAGATTAGCTCCATCACTAAAACCTAGTATATTTGCTTTTGTAATTCCTTCAAGTAGCATGATGGTATAAAGATCTTCTGCCATCAAACGAAAAGACAAGGTATTTGCTTGATTCGTTGAACGTCCGTGACCTCGACTATCAATGAGATAAACGGTATAAAACTGACTAAAGACAGGAACTTGCTCTGAGAAGAAACGACCACTGCCATCATTACCATGGAGTAAAAACAGAGGCATGCCATTTCCGCTTTTCTCATAATAGATCTCTGTTCCATCAGTCATTTTTGCATATTTCTTTTCTTTTTTCACATAATCACCTACTGGTTAAAGTATAACGACAATTCTCCTATAAGAGCAATTGTTTTCCTAAAAAAACAACGATCATTTTCGTAAGATAGTAAAAAATTCCGAAAATTTCAGTTTTTATTAAGGAAAGGAACAAATGATTAGCAAGAAATAGCCAAGAACGATAATAAATAGTAAGATAAAAAAAGATGTCAAAATAACTAGGTGAATGTTTATGAAAAAAAAGAAAAAATCAATCTTTCGAAGAATCGTCTCTTTTTTAGTGATTGTCTTGGTCATAGGAGTATTGATCATCTTAGGAAAAACCTATCAATCGATTAAAAGAGTAGAAAAGTACGAACCAGAAATAACAACAGCAATCAAAAAGTACCATATGGAAGAGTACGAGTCTTTGGTCAAGGGGATCATTTTAACAGAATCAAAAGGCAAGGGGATTGATTTGATGCAAAGTTCGGAAAGCGCCTATGGTAAAGCCAATGTGATCGATAATCAAAAAGAAAGTATCGATCAAGGAGTCAGCTACTTAGCAGAAATGATCAATGAGGCAAAAAAACAAGGATGTGATCTTGATACAGCTATACAAGCCTATAACTTCGGTAAGGATTATATTGTCTACGTAAAAAACCGAGGTGGGGAAAATACTATGGAGATAGCAGAAGAATATTCCAAAAATGTCTTGAGTCCACTTTTAGGTAATGAGAAAAAAACCAAGTATCGCTATTGGCGAGTCCCCTCATTGCTTTACAATGGCGGTTATCTTTATCATAATGGAGGGAACATGTTTTACACAAAAGTTGTCAAGATGAATGAAGACCTCATTGAGTTATATGACAAAGTTTTTAACTAATTGAGTGTAATGCTGAGATTTTTTGCTAGATCTTTATCTTATCAGAAAGAAGGAGTGCTCAAAAAAGTGGAAAAAGAACAAATCATAACAGAAAAGGTAGCGAAAGATTCAGGGAAAGACTGGCTATTGCGCTTTGTAAAGGGAATGTTTATCGGTTCGGGTTTTATTTTACCGGGGGTAAGCGGAGGCGCATTAGCAGCTGTTTTTGGGATGTACGAACGATTGATCTCTTTTTTAGCTCATCTAACCAGAAATTTTAAAGAAAACGTGCTTTTCTTTTTGCCTGTCGGATTAGGAGGCATCAGCGGAGTCTTTTTGCTTTCCTTTTTGGTGAGTTTCTTATTAGGGACATATGAAACGACGATTTTATGGTTTTTTGTTGGGTGTATTGTAGGTACTGTTCCAGCGTTGTGGAAAGAAGCTGGAAAGAAAGGGCGGCAATCAGGTGATATCATCCTGATGATCGTCACATTGATCGTGGCTTATTTCTTTTTACTTTACGGATCACAACTATTTGATGGTCAAGTTGAACAAAACACAGTAACTTGGATCATCGCTGGCGGTCTAATCGGCTTAGGGATGATTGTTCCTGGACTGAGTCCCTCGAATTTTTTAGTCTATATGGGGTTATATAAGGCGATGGCTGATGGTTTCAAAGAAGCTCGCTTAGACGTGATCTTACCGATCGGTTTAGGCGCGGTAGTCTGCGTGTTGACGTTATCAAAGTTATTTGATTTTATCTTTTCTAAGGCATATAGTAAATTGTTCCATTTTATTTTAGGAGTTGTTTTTGCTTCTACGGTAATGATTGTTCCTACAGATTACACAAATTTAAGTTTACTAGGAATCATCTTTTGTCCCATTTTATTTTTTGCTGGTATCGCATTAGGTTGGTGGATGAGTCGTTTAGAAGAACAATATAAATAAAGGTTGAATGGCACATGATTTTTGCTGGGATTTCTCAGCGGCATAGAATCATGTGTTATTATTTTGTATAAATTTGTAAAAAATAAGTTGTTTTTAATAATAGAACAAGCTAGACTTAAATATATTGATTATTTTTTGAAAGTTGGCGAAAAATGGAAACGAAAGAAATGAAGGGTCTTACTCAGGAAGAAGTGAGACAAAAAATTTCCTCTGGGCAGCAAAATGATTACCAAGAGGATGCATCAAAAAGTACTAAGCAGATTCTTAGTGACAATATACTAACGCTGTTCAATTTTTTAAATTTTGGTATTGGGATTTGCTTACTATTGGTCGGTGCCTATTCCAATATGGCTTACCTGGCAATCATTGTGGTGAATATCATTATTGGTATCTATCAAGAAATCCATGCTAGAAATCTAGTAAGAAAGTTATCGATTGTTTCGCAATCAGAGGTACGAGTTGTCCGCGAAGGAAAAGAGCAGTCGATTTCAACGAAAGAATTAGTTTTAGGAGATGTCGTAAAGATTGGTGCAGGGGAACAGATTCCTTCTGATTTAAGAGTGATCTCAGGACGCGCAGAAGCCAATGAGGCACTATTGACAGGGGAGTCAGACCTGATTGTCAAAACCGAAGGAGATGAATTGCTTTCAGGTAGTTTCTTAACCAGTGGTTCTGTTTTAGCTCAAACGATTCGTGTTGGCGCAGACAACTATGCAGTTCGCCTAACGAGTGAGGCAAAAACCCATAAAGCGATTCATTCTGAACTTGTCGATTCTATTCGAAAAGTATCGAAATTTACTAGCTTCATTATCATTCCATTAGGTATTATTTTATTTTTAGAAGCGTTATTTATCCGTGATGCTTCCATTAAGATTTCTGTTATTGCTTCGGCAGCAGCATTACTAGGGATGTTGCCTAAAGGCTTAGTCCTTTTGATTAGTATTGCACTGACTACTGGTGTAACGAAATTAGCAAAGAAAAGAATCTTAGTCCAAGATATGTATTCGATTGAAACACTTGCTCATGTAGATACGCTTTGCTTGGATAAAACAGGGACGATCACTGAAGGAAAAATGAGTATCCAACGGGTCGAAGCCCTAAATCCTAAGTACGAAAAAGCGATTCCTGAAATCATGGGAACCTATCTAGCTGAAAGCAGTGACAATAATCTTACCATGCGGGCACTTAGAGATTACTTTCAAGTAGCTAATCGCTATACTGTGACTGAAAAATTAGCTTTCTCTTCTGACCGTAAATGGGGAGCAATGGAGTTTCCTGAATTAGGTGTGATCTATGTAGGAGCTCCTGAACGTTTGGTTGAAAAATCACAACTGCCAGAAAGTTTGGTGGATGCTCAAGCAAATGGCTACCGTGTATTGATGCTGGGTGTCGCTCCTGAACAACATTTGACTGAAGGAGAGCCAAAAGGCGTTGAACCAATCGCGCTGTTTGAGATTGACGATCCAATACGTAAAAATGCAGAAGAAACATTAGCTTATTTACATGCTGAAGGTGTGAATCTAAAGGTTATTTCAGGTGATAATCCGTTCACAGTTTCAAATATTGCCCGCCGTGCAGGCTTACCAAATTATGATTCGTATGTTGATCTTTCTACGATGACAGAAGAAAAAGCTGTCCGGGAAGCCGCTCATGAATACACGGTCTTTGGTCGTGTGAGTCCACAACAAAAGAAAACATTAGTGAACGAATTAAAACAAAGTGGTGGAACTGTGGCTATGACTGGGGATGGAGTCAATGACGTATTGGCACTGCGTGAAGCAGACTGCAGTATCGCCATGGCTGAAGGAGACGGTGCAACAAGACAAATTGCTAATCTCGTTTTACTTGATTCTGATTTTACGACTTTACCAGAAGTCTTATTCGAAGGGCGTCGTGTCGTGAACAATGTGACCAAAGTTTCAGGTATTTTCTTTATCAAGACGATCTATTCGTTTATTCTTTCTATTTTATGCGCAATTACTGCAATCGGGTTTCCATTCATCCCAATCCAGATCACATTGATTGACTTAGCTATTGAAGGTTATCCTTCTTTCTTCTTATCGTTTGAACAAGATAAACGAAAGATTACCTATCGTTATTTACCAACAGCATTGATCAATGCATTGCCAAATGCATTGCTAGTCGTATTGAATATTATTGTGGTTTATATTTTAGGAAAAGTTTTGCCATTTACCCCGTTGCAAACGACCACTTTAATGTATTATCTATTGATCGGAATCAGCTGTATGGCAGTAGTCAAAGCGTGTTATCCATTTAATCCGTTGCGAATTTTCTTAGCGGTAACAACTGTTGTGGGGATTTATGTAGCAGCGATGCTTTTCCATCATCTGTTAGAAGTTGATCTTGGGTTAGGAACGGCTTGGCCATATTTCATTGGTTTTATGATCGTTAATATCATTTTGAGACTGATTTATGGAAAGACCAATATTCGTGACTACTTATTGAATAAATTAGCAACAACGAAATAAACTGTTGCTTGTTCTTAGAATGACAAGTATTATACTTGAAAAAGTTTAGAATTGTGATAGAATGAAACATGTATAATTGTGTCCTTTAAAATCGCACTGATTTTCGTTAGTGCGATTTTTTACCGGTTATTCTCCTGAGGTATCTCTTTGACAGATGCCAATTAGCTATTTACAGGGGGTGAAAGCATGGCTCAACGGATTCCTCAAGAAGTCATTGAAACGATTCGTGGACAAACGAATATTGTTGAGGTGATTGGTCAATACGTCCAATTAAAAAAATCTGGAAAGAATTATTTAGGTTTGTGTCCTTTTCATGAAGAACGAACACCATCTTTCTCGGTGGCTGAAGATAAACAGATTTTTCATTGCTTTGGTTGCGGAAAAGGAGGAAACGTCTTTACTTTTCTTCAAGAACTAGAAGGACTTAGTTTCCCAGAAGCAGTCGTCAAAGTTGCTGATTTTGAACAAATTCAGTTAGAAGATCAATGGCGCAAACAAACACTTCCCTTCGAAAATAGCGATTCAATTACAGGAAAATTGATTTTAGCGCATGAAAAAGCCGCAGAAGTATATCATCATATGTTGCTACATACGAAAGTAGGCGAGCAAGCTTTAGATTACTTACTACAACGTGGTTTGACACTAGAATTGATTGAAGAATTTGCGATCGGATTTGCACCGAATGAACGTTCATTTTTGAAACAAGTATTTAAAACTGAAGCATACGATCAAGAAGTGTTGGAACGTTCTGGTTTGTTTATCTCTCATGAGGATGGAGGAATATCTGATCGGTTTTACCAACGTATCATGTTTCCTATCAGAAACCCTCAAGGGCGCACGATTGGTTTTTCTGGACGCTGGCTTGCACCAGAAAAAGGACAAGAAAAAGATCAACCCAAATATTTGAATAGTCCAGAAACAGAATTATTCAATAAAAGACAAGTGTTGTTCAACTTGGATAAAGCACGTAGTGATATCCGAAAAAGCGGTGAAGTTCTTTTATTTGAAGGTTTCATGGATGTCATTGCTTCTTGGCAAGCAGGTGTAAAAAATGGGATAGCTTCCATGGGAACGAGTTTAACGAATCAACAGATCCAGCAGATCGAACGAGTAACCAAAGAACTAGTTTTTTGTTACGATGGAGATAAGGCAGGATTCGAGGCAACGAATCGAGGGATCGAATTGTTACGACAAAATAGTCGATTGCAATTATCAATCGTTGTGATTCCGGAAAAACTTGATCCCGATGAATATTTACGTAAATATGGAAATGACTCCTTTAATGAACTGATCTTTCATGGTCGTGAAACGGTCTTTACTTTCAAGTCACGTTACTTGAAGCAAGACAAGAACCTGGAGAATGAAAAAGATAAAATCCAGTACTTAGAAGAGGTATCGAGAGAACTTAGTCAAGTTGTCTCGCCAATCGAACAAGATATGTATTTGTCGCAACTAGCGACCGAATTTCAACTTAGTCGTGAAACCCTGCAAAAGCAAATACGGGATTTTCGCAGGGAAAATCAAACGAATCGAACCAACCAACCAACGACATTGCCAGAACCAGCTATTTCACGGACGGCAATAACGAAAAAGAGACCGCTGACTCAAGTAGAAAAAGCGGAACAAATGCTCTTGTACAGAGTGTTCAAAGAGATATCTGTCCGTAATCTTTTGAAAGAACAGCAATTTCAGTTTATTCATGACATTTATGCAGAAGTTTATTTTTTATTCGATGCATTTGTGTCACAACATGATGAATTCAACCTTGCGGAGTTTTTGGACTTTTTGCAAGATGAAAATTTAAGGCGTTTAGTGGTGGAAATCGAGTATTTGCGTGTAGCCGAAGAAAGCACACCAAGAGAAATCCAAGACTTATTGCGTGTAATCAGAAAGTCTAGTTTAGCTGATGAAATAACTTTAAAAAAACAAATGCAGCAAGAGGCTAGAAGAACTGGAAACAAGCAATTAGAATTGGAATTAACGATTGAGATCATTAATTTAACAAAACAGTTAAAACAAGCCGAATAGCTACTCAAGGGGGGCCTTCTTTTATGGCAAATGTAACAGAGAATAAAAAGTATGAAGCAGCAGTAGCAGCTTTTATCAAAGAAAACAAACCAAAAAGACAAGTCGTGTATGATGATCTTTCAAATAAACTTGCAACGCCATTCACATTGAATGCGGATGAGATGGATAAATTGATCCAAAAAGTCGAGGATGCTGGAATCAGCGTTGTTGATGAAAATGGAGATCCATCGATCCATAGCTTGAAGAGTGCAGAGAAAAAAGCGGAACAAGCAAAAACAGAAGATCTGTCAGCACCTACTGGTGTAAAAATCAACGATCCAGTTCGTATGTATTTAAAAGAGATTGGTCGTGTTTCCCTATTAACTGCGGAAGAAGAAGTAGCTCTTGCTTTAAAAATCGAAGAAGGTGATCAAGAAGCAAAACAGCGTTTAGCTGAAGCAAACCTTCGTTTGGTCGTAAGTATTGCTAAGAGATATGTTGGACGTGGCATGCAATTTCTTGATTTGATCCAAGAAGGAAATATGGGCTTGATGAAAGCTGTTGAAAAATTTGACTATCGTAAAGGATTCAAATTTTCAACTTATGCTACATGGTGGATCAGACAAGCAATCACTCGTGCCATCGCTGACCAAGCACGTACGATCCGTATCCCAGTGCATATGGTAGAAACCATCAATAAATTGATCCGTATCCAACGTCAATTACTTCAAGATTTAGGAAGAGAACCGACGCCAGAAGAAATTGGTGCAGAAATGGACCTTCCTACAGAAAAAGTACGTGAAATATTGAAAATTGCGCAAGAGCCGGTTTCTTTAGAAACACCAATTGGTGAAGAAGATGATTCTCATTTAGGAGACTTCATTGAAGACCAAGAAGCTACTAGTCCTGCAGAACATGCAGCTTATGAATTGCTAAAAGAACAATTAGAAGATGTTTTAGATACATTGACTGACCGTGAAGAGAATGTTCTCCGCTTACGTTTTGGTTTAGACGATGGTCGTACCAGAACACTCGAAGAAGTTGGGAAAGTATTCGGAGTAACACGTGAACGTATTCGACAAATCGAAGCGAAAGCGTTACGTAAATTACGCCATCCATCACGTTCAAAACAATTGAAAGATTTCTTAGAGTAAAAATAGGATTCAAATTTTGAATCTTATAGACAATGACTGTCTTTTAAAATAGCGAGTAGCCTTTACTGAAAACAAAGTAGCACGGGATCAGAATAGATGATCCCGTGCTACTTTTTTAGTCAATAGCTGAGTCAAAAGCTTGAATCTGATCATAATAAACAAATAATTGATGCGCTATTAAGATTATGATGATGAAAACATAAATAATTGCGTAACTATGCGTAATTATAAGAAACTTTTTGTAAATTATTTGTTTTATTTTTACGAGTTATACTATTTGATATCCGTTTGATCAAAATAGGCTCTTGGCGAAACTTTCAGAATATGGTAGATTAAATGGTAGCGTAAACCTAACAAAAGGAGCCGATCGCTCAGTGATAAAAAAATGCCCAACGTGTGGATCAAAGAAAATCAAAGGAAAGTTGATTTGTCCTGATTGTGGTTACCAAATAAAAGAGCAAGACCAACACACGAATGAAGAAAAGAACAACAGTCAATTACCAATAGATTCTTCAGAAGAACATTTTCCTGACACGGAATTAAATGATCCAATCGAATGGTCAGAATTAACAGAGTTACCATTAGAATCGGTCATGGCCTTGTTTAAAGAAGAATCATCTGAAGAAACGAATCTAGCAGAAACTAATGATGCTGAAGATGTAGTCACTAAAAAGGCAAACAAAAATCCGTCAACAAGTGAAGAAGGAACTGATTCGAAAAAACAAGCTAACGGCGATGAAATGACGGATGAACTCGAAGCAGAACAACAAAAAAGAGTAGCTGAATTAAAAGAATTTGTTGATCATGAAAAAGAAAATTCGATTTTATCTGCTTATATCAAAGCTCATAGAGAAGATACAACAGAAGAACATGCAGAAGAATTGATGCGAATGATCCAAGAGGAACTCGCAGCTAAAAATGCCAAAGAGACTGATTCAAAACAAGAAAGTACAGTGCCAGTAACTAACGAACGTGAAACGAAAGAAAAGGAAACAGTTGATACGAAGGATAGCGTTGTTCAGCCAACTGACCATCAAGCGATTGATCAAGAAGAAACGTTCGAAACGGCAACAGAAAAAAATCATGAACGCTTAACGGTACCCCAAACTTCAGAAGAAAATCAATTGCTTTCTTCTAAGGAACAAACTGAAGAACCAGTGCCCGCTTCAAAATCGACTCACGTCCAATCGTCGTCAGAAAATCTTTTGATAGGAAAAAAAGAAGTCGAAGAAAAAGCGAGTGTGGAAGATGTCGATAAAAACTCAACCCATGAGGACGAAGCGTTAAACGAAAATTTGAAACCTGAAGTTTCAGAAAAAGATATTCCGAAAGCAGCTCCATCACAAGAGAATCAATCAAACGGAGAAGTTCTAAAAGAAGAAATATCGAAAGAAGAAACAGCAAAAGAAGAAGTACCGAAAGAAGAATCGGTAAAAGAAGAAGAACCAAAAGAAGAAATTCGTAAGAAAGATTCTTCAAAACCAGAAGCTATAGAAAAAACAGAATTATCAAATGAAATCGATCAAAGGACAGAAACGGAACAAAAAGAACCAGTTACATCAGCAAAGACTGATGAGGGGAAACGAAAAAGATCGAAAAAAGGACCGTATCTGGCTTTAGCAGCAATCGTCTTGCTCGGAGTCGGTGGTTGGGCTTATTATGACCATCAGCAAGATGTTCAGGCACAAATCGCTGCACAAGAAGAAAGACAAAAACAAAAGGTGGCAGAGCTACAAACAGCCTTGAATGCTTTTTATACAGATCCGTCTCACCAGTTTATCCGTACTTCAATGATCAATCAAGACTTAGCTAAACTAAAGACTGATCTGAATGACGTAAAAAAAGAGAAAGAATACCCTGAATTAGAAAAAACATTCCAGGATATCCAAACCAAAATCAAAGATATTCAACGTGTCAACCAGTTATTTACTTCGGTAGTGATTGACGATGATCATTTAGCAGCTGATCCTAAACTAAAAGAGGATCAAGCCATTCAACCAATGACTACAAATGAAACTGCTTTTGGACGTCTGATCAAGCAAGCGCAAACTGAAGCAGAGGACCAATACAAACAATTGCAGACGGCTAAAGATAAAGTGAACGTTGTCTATCATGATAATCAAGTCGTAGACAGTGCGAACAGAGAGCAGTATGACGAAGCAAAAAATGCTGTAGAGCAAATCAAAAATGAAGAGCTAGCTGTCGCGTTAAAAGATCAACTAAAAAAAGTAGATGAAACCTTGACTGCGAAAGAGCAGAAAGAAGCACAAGCAAAAGAAGAAGCAAAAAAAGCAGCTGAAGCAGCCAAACAAGCTGCAGCTCTGGCTGCACAACAAGCAAAATCTAGTTCCACTACCAATAAGACTAATTCAGCCAATCAACCCATCATGTCAACTCGACAAAGTGATGTGGCTGATGCATCTAATCCAGCATGGAATTGGGCACCAGGAGTCCAACAAAGTGTTATTGCTACTTGTATTCAACGAGGCTACATTGTGGCAGGTGGATATAAACTAGAAAAAGCGAGAATCGAAAATGGTGAAGGTTACTATAATCTTTATGCTACTTCAACCCAATCTAATTTGATGCGTGGAATCGGTGAAAGTGCATTGCCATTTTATATTGTGACGATCAATTGTAAAACAGGCTGGTTTGGCGGAAATGGCAGCCATTAATCTGCTAGATAGACAATGATCAAATACTACTCAGATATCGTAGATCGTATGGAACTAAGTGGATGACCATATAGGATCAGATACACGATGTCTGAGTTTTTTTGCGACGACTAAGACCAAACCAACTACTAATCATGGGAACATTATGTTATGATAGCTAAGAAAAGATGGCTGAATCTTTTATAAATAAGGAGAAATAAGATGAATGAATTATTGGCAACAATATTTACCGGAATGGTAATTGATGAAAATGAAAAAAATTACTTTGTCCAGAAAAATGGACAAACTTTTGGATTAAGTAAAACCGAAGGGACCTATCGTATCGGTGAAGCAGTCGAAGGGTTTGGTTATCAAAATCAAAAACATGAAAATCGTTTTACTACATTGATTCCTAAAAGTCGAATTGGTCACTATGCTTTTGGTACAGTGACCGCTTCACGAAAAGATTTAGGAGTATTCGTCGATATTGGATTACCCGACAAAGATTTTGTGGTCTCATTAGATGAACTACCAACAATGACAGAACTTTGGCCTAAAAAAGGCGATCGTTTAATGGTTGCTTTAAGAGTCGATAGCAAAGACCGAATTTGGGGTAGTTTAGCCGATGAAAAGATTTTTAAATCATTGAGTAAACGTGGAACAGAAGAAATCAAAAATAAAGACATTACAGGTGTTGCTTACCGCTTGAAACTGACCGGAACGTACGTCTTAACAGATGATTATTATATTGGATTTATCCACCCATCAGAACGCTATAATGAGCCGCGCTTAGGTGAACAAGTCAAAGGACGAGTAATTGGTGTGAGACCTGATGGAGTATTGAATCTTTCATTAAAACCAAGAGCATATGAAGCAATCTCTGATGATGCACAAATGATTTTAACAATCATCGAACGATCAGCAGATGAGCAAATCCATTTTACTGACAAATCTGATCCGGAAGATATCATGAAAACTTTTGGTATAAGCAAGGGAGCTTTTAAACGAGCAATCGGCAATCTATTAAAACAAGGACTAGTCAAACAAGAAGCAGGCGTAACGAAACGAATTAGAAAATCTAATTGAGAATACCTTGCATGTTTTTCTTAACTAGCTTATAATTATTTTAATTTAGAAAGAGATTCTTTTTGTTTGATTATAATTATTATAAATTGTCGGGGTTGAATACATGGTTATGAATGCGATGTCAGTAATGAAAAAAACGAAACAACAATTGCACGAGTCGGGGTTCAAATTAACCCCACAAAGAGAAGCAACTTTACAAGTACTTTTAGAAAATGAGAAAGAACATTTATCGGCAGAAGAAGTCTTTTTTCTAGTGAAAAAAAAGAGTCCAGAAATTGGGTTAGCTACTGTCTATCGGACGTTAGAGATTTTGACCGATTTGAAAGTCATTGATAAAGTCAGCTTCAATGATGGTGTTGCTCGCTATGACTTGAGAAAAGAAGGAGCAAAACATTTCCATCATCATTTATTGTGTTTACGATGTGGCACGATTGAAGAGGTCGAAGAAGATTTATTGTGTGAAGTGGAAGAAATTGTGGAGCAACGGTATCACTTTTTGGTAAAAGATCATCGCTTAACATTTCATGGTATTTGTCAAAAATGTTACACTAAAGAAAAAGAAAGCAAAACCGTCTGATTGCTAGACGGCTTTTTCTTTGCCTAGCTGTAAAATAGACTATCGAAAATGAAGGGTATCTGATATGATAGAAGAGCACGAGGTGGATTATTATGAATGAAGAAATTAATGATTATCTCCACTATTTGACGATTGAACGTGGCTTGTCATTAAATACGAGAAAAAGTTATGAACGAGATTTGTTACAGTATCTTCATTATTTAGAAGATGAGCAAATCACTTCCTGGCAAGATGTCGATCGCTACGTCGTGATCAATTATCTGGAAAAGATGCATGATGAAAAGAAAGCTCCGGCAACCGTGACCAGAATGATTACTAGCTTGAGAAGATTTCATCAATTCTTACGTCAAGAACGATTGACTGATCATGACCCGATGCAACACATTGATACGCCTAAAAAGGTTCAAAAGTTACCTAGTACCTTATCCTTGACTGAGGTTGAACGATTGATCGAAACACCTGATACAACCAAAAATCTAGGGATCAGAGATCGAGCAATTCTAGAAGTCATGTATGCAACAGGTATGCGTGTCAGTGAACTCGTTGGTTTAAAGCTAAGTGATCTTCACTTGTCGCTCGGCTTGGTCCAAACACTTGGTAAAGGGGACAAAGAACGGATCATACCACTAGGTGATTATGCGATCCAATGGTTGGAGCGGTATCTAGACGAAGCACGCCCCCTCCTTGTAGCGAATCCTTCTGAAACGCATGTATTTGTCAATCATCATGGTACAGGGTTATCACGGCAAGGTATCTGGAAAAACCTTAAACAATTAGTGCGTGAAGCAGGAATCAATAAAGAGGTGACCCCTCATACTTTAAGGCATAGTTTTGCGACACATTTGCTGGAAAATGGTGCAGATCTTCGAACGGTACAGGAATTATTAGGACATGCTGATATCTCAACAACACAAATTTATACACATATCACAAAGAAAAGAATGACGGATGTTTATAAGCAGCATTTTCCAAGGGCTTAGTCATAGGAAGGTGAAAAAATGTTAACACATTACCGAAAAGAAAATCGTAAAATTGCTATGGGACTGTTAAGTTTTCATAAGAAACTAACGGATAAATCGAATTTACTCAAAGAAATCAATACCTATGAAACAGAAGAAGGATATGAACTTTTTTTCTTCACACCAGAAGGTTCAACGAATATTCAAGGGATTATTGGTGTTTATTGGGGTGAAAATCAGGAATTGATTATTCACGATGTTTCATTGAATCCATCTTATCGGGGAGATCAGATGGGCTTTCAAATGCTTGATGAACTTCAAGAAAAATACCCAGACTTTTCCATACGACCAACAGAGATTACCCGTCCATATCTCGCAAAATGGGTCGATCGAAACAAGAAGAAAGAGTGAATATGGTGACAGAAATCAATATCAAATTAGATATATTTGAAGGACCCTTAGATTTACTCCTTCATTTGATCCAGCAAATGGAGATCGATATTTATGATATCCCGATTGCAACGATCACTGAGCAATACATGAGTTATATTCATACGATGAAAACTCTTGAACTTGCTGTTGCTGGAGAATATCTAGTGATGGCTGCCACGTTGATGGCGATCAAAAGCAAAACTTTGTTACCTGTTCAAGAAGCAATCATTGAAGATGAGTATTGGGAAGAGGACCCGCGTGACGAATTAGTCAATCAATTATTGGAATATCGAAAGTATAAGTATGCTGCAGAGCAGTTAACCGAAAAAGCCCAAGAGAGAAGCTTATATTATACGAAAGAACCAGTTGCAGTAGACGATCTCATTGGACAAGAGAAACCATTGAAACGTGGACAAGTCAAAAAGATTGATTTGTTTCATGCGATGGAAAAAATCTTAGAGCGAAAGAAATTCTCAGAGAAAGTTGAAAAAACGATTACTCCTGATGATACAACAATTGAAGAACGTATCATCTTTATTGAAGAGCGTCTTAAGCAACATCATAAGGGATGCTCTTTTGAGTCTTTTTTTGAAACGCCTTCGAAAACAGAAGTAGTCACTACATTTATGGCTTTATTAGAAATGATGAAAAATGGTCAGATCGTTGCGCAACAAGAAGGAAATTATGAAACAATTATGCTTTATCTAGCAGTAGGAGATACCAAAGATGACAAAATTAAGTGAACTTGAAGCCATTTTATTTATTGTTGGCGAGGAAGGAATCGGGTTAGAAGAAATCAGCTATCTGTTAACTATTACGAAAGAAGAGACAGTGGCTTTATTAACGGAATTAAAAACAAGATATGAAAATGATCCAGCTAGTGCTTTGCATATTTTGGAAACAGAGGCACATGTCGTTTTAACAACCAAAAAAGAGTTAGCGCCATTGTTGAAACGCTATGCCCAAGGGACGTCTAATACTCTCTCACAAGCAGCTGTCGAAACGTTGGCGATCATTGCATATAAACAACCGATTACCAGAGTAGAAATCGAACAAATTCGTGGGGTTCAAGTCTCAGGTGCCATTCAACGGCTAGCTGCTCATCAGTTGATTGAAGAAAAAGGACGCGTGGAAGGACCTGGACGACCTATTTTGTATGGGACGACTCCTTATTTTTTAGATTATTTTGGTCTCAACTCATTAAAAGACTTACCAGATATACAAGCAATGGAGCATTCATTAAACGAAGAGTCTTCACTCGACTTATTCTTTGATGAAATGGATGAAGGAGAACAGATATAATGGAAAGACTACAAAAAGTAATTGCGCATGCAGGGATCACTTCCAGACGTAAAGCGGAAGAATATATTTTGGCTGGACGAGTAAAAGTCAACGGCAAAGTAGTAAAAGAACTCGGAGTAAAAGTTAGCAAACGTGATTTGATCGAAGTAGATGAAGTGCCGATTTATCAAGAAGAATACGGGTACTATTTACTATATAAACCAAAAGGCGTGATTTCCGCTGTTGCTGATGACAAGGGACGAAAAGTCGTAACTGATTTGCTCCCAATGGTGAAAGAACGAATTTATCCAGTAGGACGATTAGATTATGATACTTCGGGTATACTGCTCTTGACTAATGACGGTGATTTTGCGCAACGTTTGACCCACCCGAAACATGAAGTAGACAAAGTATATGTGGCGAAAGTCAAAGGGATTGCTACTAAAACAATGTTATCTCCCTTGACGAAAGGGATAAAAATCGAAGGGAAACGAACTTCACCAGCACGTTACCAAATATTATCTGTGGATCCTAAGACAAATCATAGTATCGTTGAATTGACTATCCATGAAGGTAGAAATCATCAGGTAAAAAATATGCTTCAAGCAGTTGGCTTACCTGTTCAAAAATTAAAACGAGAAAAATACGGCGATTTGACGCTTCAAGGCTTACGCCCTGGCGACTATCGTGAGTTGAACAAAAAAGAAGTCAGCAGTTTATTGAATCAATCAAAATGATTACTTACTTATTATAAGAATAAATGATTGCATTTTTTCTCAAGCGATGTATAATGTAAAGGTAAACAAAATTATAAATGGTTCGTCTTCAGGGGCAGGGTGAAATTCCCGACCGGTGGTTATAGTCCACGACCTACTTTACCTAAGTAGCTGAATCGGTGAAATTCCGATACCGACAGTATAGTCTGGATAAAGAAGATAGAGCTTATTTGACGTAGTTTTTTGCCAAATAACTCTAACTCTCCCTGTTATTGGAGAGTTTTTTTATTTGCAAAAAGTTCGTCGAAAAGTTCGCTGAAGAGGAGTCCTAACAGGAGGATTTCAAATGAAGAACACCCGTGTACAAAAAATGGTCGCTGTGGCATTATTTGCTGCGATCGGATTGGTTTTGCAATATATCGCATTTCCGATCATGCCAGCCTTTAGTTTTTTAAAGATCGATTTTAGTGATATCCCAGTACTGATCAGTATGTTTTTATTTGGTCCAGTTGCTGGATTGGTTACAGCTTTCTTACGATCGATCTTACACTTGATCACTACTGGCTTTTCACCAGATAATTTGGTAGGAGATACAGCCAGCTTTTTAGCAACAGCTATCTTTACCTTACCTATTTTCTACTTCTTCCGTAAGAAGACTCAAGTAGGGAAAAATAAGTTTTTAGGTGTGATTTCTGGTACGATCGCAATGACGATCTTCATGAGTGTCGCAAACTATTTTGTGATTACCCCATTGTACCTTATGTTTTTAGGTTTAAATGCTAATCAAATGTTAGGGATGCCGTTAGCTAATTATGTCCTGATCGGAATCGTCCCATTTAATATCATTAAAGGATTTATCGTCAGTGCTGCCTTTTTGGTTTTACACGCAAAATTATTGCCATGGTTAAGTCGGAAACAACACCAGTTGGCACAAAGACATACAGTGACGAACAACAAATAAATAGTACAGCAGCTCATGCTCGTTTATCCATTTTTAGAGGGAAGCATGAATTGATGCCACTTTCTTAATTATTTTATCATTAAAAAAATCAGTCAAGGCTCCTTAACTTTTACAATATAAAAAGTTAAGGAGCCGTTTTTGTCAGTACTAGTATTTCTGAAAAAGTAGTCCAACGATTAGAAAAAAAGGGGATGAGAAAATAAACATTGTTTTTTCTAAAAAGAATTCAAGGAAATAAAAAAATATCGGAAATTTTAATGAAAAAAAATTCATTAACCCACGTTGTGTAAGCGTTTTATAAACGGTGTTTGAGTATTTCTTTTGTTTATGCATAAAAATGTATTTTATGATTCAAAATGTGAAATTAATCACTTTTTGAATGATAAATAGTTTTGTTATAATGGAAGTGGAAAACGCTACAATTGTATTGAAAAAGCTTTACCTTAAATTTTATAGAGAAAGGAGTGAAAGCAGGATTTTTGAATAAAATTTGTCAAATCAATAGGTTATTGTTTTGGTTATCGTATTCTTTTTGATAAAATAACTGATGGAATCACTCTTATAAGATTCTAATGTTACAAGAAAGGGAGAAGAACATGGAACAAACAAAGAAGAAACAATTTCAAATGCCTTCAGCGTATACGGTCTTATTTATTATTATTGCGATTATCGCTGTACTAACTTGGTTCATACCAGCTGGACATTATAGTGTCAATGATGCAGGCAACATCATTGCTGGATCATATGAACGAGTAGAGCAAAATCCTCAGGGGCTATGGGATATCTTTATGGCACCGATTAATGGGATGCTAGGTGTACCTGCTGGGGAATTAACGAAAGAAACACCGGCTGCTATTCCAATTTCATTCTTTATTTTAGTTGTGGGTGGTTTCTTAGGTATTATCAATAAAACTGGTGCTTTGGATGCAGGGATTGCTTCCGTTGTAAAACGCTTTAAAGGAAAAGAAAAAATGTTGATCCCTGTGTTGATGATCTTATTTGCATTAGGTGGTTCAACTTATGGTATGGCGGAAGAAACTATTCCGTTCTATGCTTTATTGATTCCTGTTATGATGGCTGTTGGGTTTGATACAGTTGTTGCAGTAGCTATCGTTTTAGTAGGGTCACAAGTTGGTTGTTTAGCTTCAACCGTTAATCCATTTGCTACTGGGGTCGCTTCTCAAGCAGTTGGTATCTCAATGGGTGAAGGAATCGGGTTACGTTTCTTGATGTTCGTGGTACTATTGGCTATCTCAATTGCTTATGTCTACCGTTACGCATCTAAAGTGGAAAAAGACCCAACGAAATCACTTGTATATAAACAACGTGAAGAAGACATCAAACATTTTGATATCGATTCAATTGGTCGTCAAGAATCAATTACTAAAAGACAAAAACATGTGAATATCCTATTTTTCATTACCTTTGGTATTATGATCATTAGTTTGATTCCTTGGACAACATTGAATAAAAACTTTACGATTTTTGAATCATTAACTAACTGGTTAACAGGGTTACCTGTAGTCGGAACTGTTTTAGGTAAAAACATGCTTCCTTTAGGAGAATGGTATTTCCCAGAAATTACCATGTTGTTCTTAGTGATGGCTATTGTAGTGGCAATCACTTACGGAATGAAAGAATCAGTCTTTATTTCTGAATTCTTAGCAGGAGCTTCAGATTTGATCGGTGTTGCGATCGTGGTAGCTGTTGCACGTGGTATCCAAGTTGTGATGAATAATGGTTTAATCACTGATACGATCTTACATTGGGGTGAACAAGGATTAAGTTCATTGTCATCTAGTGTCTTCTTGATCTTAACGTTTATCTTCTATATCCCTATGTCATTCTTGATCCCATCAACTTCTGGACTAGCAGCAGCTACTATGGGAATCATGGGACCAATGGGTGAATTTGCAGGCGTTGGTAAAGATTTAGTTATCACTGCTTATCAATCAGCATCTGGTTTGGTCAACTTGATCACACCAACATCAGCAATCGTTATGGGGGCTGTTGCGATCGCTCGTTTTGATATTTCCGTTTGGTGGAAATTCACAGGAAAATTGATTGCTATCCTATTTGTAGCCATTTGTGTTATCTTAGGTGTAGCGGCAATGTTATAACAAAGTAGACAAAACCGTTGACTTAGAGTGTACATGGTTTTCTACTTGATGTGAATGGACAAGATCCAAGCTCAACTATTTATTGTTTGAAAAAAGAGGTTGTGTCTGTTGTTTTGACATAACCTTTTTATTATATTAGGAGGCTAGTAACATGAAACAATTTGTAACAAAACAACATCATGAACAAGCATTGGAATCTTTAAATGAATTGATTCGAATCCCTTCAGTTCTGGACGAATCAGATACTGGTGAAGGGCATCCTTTTGGGACAAAAGTGATCGAAGCATTGGATAAAGTGTTAGAAATCAGTGAAAATCTAGGATTCAAGACATTTAAAGATCCAGAAGGATATTATGGTTATGCGGAAGTCGGATCTGGCGATGAGCTATTTGGTATCTTGTGTCATATGGATGTCGTTCCAGCTGGCGATGAAAACAATTGGGATTCTAAACCATTTGAACCAACTGTCAAAGATGGTTGGTTGATTGGACGAGGATCACAAGATGACAAGGGACCTTCCATCGCTGCAATGTATGCTGTCAAAGCTTTGATGGATGCAGGCGTTGAATTTAATACACGTATCCGATTTATTTTTGGAACCGATGAAGAAAACTTGTGGCGTTGTTTAGATAAATACAACGAAAAAGAAGAAGGTATTACGCAAGGATTCGCACCAGATGCAGAGTTTCCATTGATTTATGCTGAAAAAGGATTACTACAAGCTTACCTAACTGGACCGGGAACATCTGAATTTTCAGTTAAAGCTGGTGGCGCACTGAATGTCGTTCCAGATGCAGCTCCTTATGCTGGTGAAAAATTAGCTGAAGTCAAAGAAGCATTGAAAAAACATGGATTTGACTTTGAAGATCAAGGAGAATCAATTGTCGTTCTTGGAAAAAGTATCCATGCCAAAGATGCAGCAGAAGGTGTCAATGCAATCTCTCGTTTAGCGATTGCTCTTTCTGAAGTATTTGATTTTGCTCCAATCAACTTCTTAGGTCAATTAGTTCAAGAAAATGCTACTGGTGAAAACGTGGTAGGGAAAACGGTGGATGAACAATCTGGCGAATTGACAATGAACTTTGCTAGTCTGGAAATCACTCCTGAACAAACTAAAATCGGGGTCGACATGCGTATCCCAGTAACTTTCAAAAAAGATGAACTCGTAGAAAAACTAACAGAAACTGCTAAAAAGTATGACTTGACTTATGAAGAATTTGACTTTTTAGATTCCCTTTATGTTCCATTAGACAGTGAATTGATCAAAAATCTTTTAGGAACTTACCGTGATATTACTGGTGATATGACTGAACCATTTGTATCTGGCGGTGCAACTTTTGCACGGACGATGAACCAATGTGTAGCATTTGGTGCAATGTTCCCAGATACCCCTGATTTTATGCATCAGGCAAATGAACGTTGGGAACTAAGCAGCATGTACAAAGCAATGGAAATCTATGCAGAAGCTGTTTACCGTTTGTGTGGAAAATAATCATTTGAAATGCTCAACTAAATACACTTTAGTTCAATAGAGAACGAAACTGCTCTCTTACTGTTAAAGGCTGATGAAGGTCAATGTACATTCATCAGCCTTTTTTTTGTTATAGTGGGTCTTGTTGAGGGGAAGAGTTAGGTCTAAGAAAGATCGCATTTAGTGCCACTGGCTAAACAAATTTATTCTTTTTCAAGAAAAAAGAGTTGCAATTTATTCGTATTTTATTTAGTGTGAATTTATAATCGATCAATAGGTACGATAAAAGGAGAATAGGTGAGAGATGTGAAGATATTTAAGCGAGTATTAATTGGTATAATTATTTTTTTGGGGCTAGCAGGAGGCGCTGGGTACTACTATTTACAACAAAATACCTATGAACCATCTAGTCAAGCAAGTCAAATAGCCCAAAATGGAAAAGATAAAAAAGATTATTTATTTTTTGAGACGAAAGAAAAAAGTCAAAAACCACTGGTTATTTTTTATCCAGGTGCTTTGGTTGAACCAGCTAGTTATAGTGTCTGGGCTGAACAATCAGCAAAAAGTGGGTACTCCGTAGCAATCGCTAAGATGCCTCTTGACTTAGCCATACTTAGTGGGAATAAGGCAGATAAGATCAAAGAAGACTTTTCAAATCGAAATTATGTGATTGGTGGACACTCATTGGGGGGCGTCATGGCGAGTCGTTATGCTAATCAGCATTCTTCTGACAAACACTTAAAAGGAATCTTTTTCTTAGCAAGCTATCCTGATGAAAAAGGTACATTGGCGAAAACGACGTTACCTGTATTAAGCCTGACTGCTTCTAATGATAAAGTCTTGAATCAAAAAGCCTATGAATCAGCTAAAGAATATTTACCTGAGCAAACAGAATATGTTTCGATTAATGGAGGAAATCATGGCGGATTTGGCAGCTATGGGGAACAAAAGGGAGACGGCAAAGCTAAGATTACAAATGAAGATCAACAAACAGCGATTATTAATACGTTAATCAATTGGTTAGGAGAATAGAGTTCCAGACCTAAATCTTACAGCTCACTTTAAAAATGAGTAAAAAGTGTGTATCAGCTCTTTGAAAAAAGCTTGGATTTTTTATAACATGAGAAACTGTTAAAAAAAATTCAAGCTTATTGTTATCGTAGCTTCCCGCTTCTTTCATGACTTTATCTAAGGCAGTTCAGAAGTCCATTTATCAGAAACTTTGCCGAAGAGCTACATAAGTCACAATCTTTATATAAATAGACTAGAGATAAATCAACTCAAACTTTCACTTGAACATAGAAAGAAATTTGTTTAGACACCATTTCCAGGTCAACTGCCTACTTTTCAAATCATCATTGTTAGAAACACTTACATTGATCTATATTCATTTGGTTAACTAGTTTTCATGATTTCTCTAATAAAATAGCTCTTACTGGACATTTTTGATAAGCTTTTCTGACGGCTTCCTCGTCAGTTTGAGAAACAAATTGCTGATGAGCTTCTGGTTCTTGCGCAAATAAAACGATTCCTTCTTCATCATAATCAAAGATATCTGGAGCTTCGATTTGACAAAGACCACAAGCGATACAGCGCTCAGGTACTAATTTACATAGTAATGACATTTTGACCATCCTATTCTTAAGGGGAGTAATATGACTTCATTTATTTTAGCTTTATTTTCAACAAGAAACAAGTTAAGGATCAGCTCCTTATACCAAGTTATCACAGGAAAACGAACGAGTTCGGTATTGATTTATAGTTTTTTAAACCATTTATTATTTATACATGGTAGTTTTCCTAAAATGAATCAAGAAGAATTTACACGTATCATTGACCAATTAGTTGACCAAAAGTTCCTTATTCAGCTAGAAGATGGCGTGATGATCACTCATTTAGGTGAAAAAGCTTTAGCAGAAGAAATAATTGATCTAGAAGGGCTCCATTATGATCGTTATGGAAGAACCGCTGAGAATTGTTGGCGGTTGATCAAGTTTGCTGTTCAAGTTGTCTCTCATCTGGTAAATAATAAAAAGGAATACTTACCGATTGAAACTAGTCCCTATTATACTATCCAAGTAAAAAAATGGTTAGCTGACACACAACTAGATCGACAAACCTTAGCAAAAAAATTAAGCCAAGAACTGAGTGAAATCTTTTCAACGATGACATCTGAATCGGCTAACTTTCTGGCCAATCAATTTTCAGGTATCCAGTCACCTGGTCTATTAACTTATCAATTAACAGAAATAACCAATGAAGTGCAACGTGAATTGTATGAAGCAAAGCAAGTACACCTGCTGCTAAAAACAATCGAAGAAAAAAAAGATTCGTTGCTTTTTCAATTGGTTTCACCACTACTTATGCAAAACTTCAATCAAAGTATGTTAACGACGAGAAAACTGATTTTATCTGGATGCTCAATTGATGAAGTAATGAAGATACGTCATTTAAAAAGAGGAACAGTAACCGATCATTTGATCGAATGGCAACTTTATTTAACTGATTTTCCTTATCAAAAAATGATCACCAAGCAGACATTTAAGCGACTAAGTCAACTATCGAACATCAAAGAATGGAATTATCGAGAATTAAATGAAGTCGCACCACTAGACTATGGAGAGTTTCGTTTTTATCAAATTGGTGTATTGAAAGGGGAACTGAAGCATGTCGCTGAAGGATGAACTACAAAAACGTTTTGGTTTTACTTCGTTTCGTTCAGGACAAGAAGAAATCATCCAGTCTTTATTGAATGATCAAGATGTCCTCGCAGTGTTACCGACAGGAAATGGAAAAAGTCTATGCTACCAACTGACCGGTTATCTGCGTGAAGGAATGGTTATCATTGTTTCACCTTTGCTTTCATTGATGGAGGATCAGGTGATGCAACTACAGAAACAAGGAGAAAAGCGAGTTGTTGCTTTCAATAGTTTACTATCTAGAACAGAACGATATTATGTGTTAAATCATTTGTCCAATTATAAATTTTTATTTTTAAGTCCAGAAATGTTGACGCAAAAAGATGTGATAGAACAATTACAAAAACAAAAAATTGGGTTATATGTGATCGATGAGGCGCATTGCGTTTCTCAGTGGGGGGTAGATTTCCGTCCGGAATACCAACAACTAGGAGAAATTGCTCAGAAATTAGGCTCTCCAGTAACGCTTGCCTTGACAGCAACCGCTACTACAGCCGTGCAACATGATATTGAAACTGTCTTGTTTCAAGAAGTGCCAGTTCGAATTATCCATTCGGTTAATCGACAAAATATTGCTTTATATGTCAAAAAGACTTCCCAAAAAGAAGCTGATCTAGAGGACCTGATGAAACAAGCAAAAGGCTCGATGATTATTTATTGTGCGACAAAGAAAGAGGTAGAGCGTTTGTATCAGCTATTTCGCTCACGTTTTACTATCGGCTATTATCATGGTGGATTAGAGGCATCACAAAGGCGACAGTTGCAACAACAATTTAGTCAAAATAAACTTCAATTTTTGATTGCGACGAATGCTTTTGGTATGGGCATCGATAAGCCAGATATCCGTTATGTTGTCCATTACGATTTACCAGATAGTTTAGAAAATTATGTTCAAGAAATCGGGCGTGCGGGAAGAGACCAACAGGCGAGTGAAGCGATTCTTTTATACAAAGAAAATGACGAACGCATTCATTATTTTTTTAATCAACTTTCTAGAGAACAACGACAAAGTTTTGAAATTTATCTGCAATATCATAGCAATGAACAAGAACAATTCGATGAGATTCAACAAAAATGGTTAGAAATAATTGCACAAACGAGCAATCCGCAAGAGTGGTTAAATCGGCTAAAACGTCAAGAAAAAGAAAAGGAATATCGACTACAACAAATGCTTCATTATGTCAATGCAAAGACTTGTCGAAGAGCGCTGATTCTTGAATACTTTGGGGAGAAACTGATAAAAAAACCAGAAAAATGTTGTGATATTGATGGAGCAGTCCTTACGAGTCAGGAAAATAGAGAAGTCAGCCCATCTGTAGAGCTAAAACAGTGGCAAGATATTTTACTAAATTTATTTTAAAAAAACATTGGATAGAAAATTTATAAGACAATCGCGTTCTGGCTATGGTATAATATTCACGATAGAAATTAGGAGGTTAATAAGGTGAGCAGAAAAGATAGACATCATTCATCAGAAAATAATGAAACACAAGAGCCATGGGAACAACCGATTTATGACACTGAAGACGAAGTTTCTTCAAGAAGTTCTCAACGACAACAAAAGAAAGGCAACACGCTATTTTTGTCTCTCTTCTTAGTATTATTAGTATTGTGTATTGCAATTCCAGCGGGAGCTTACTTCTGGATTAGAAATGGTTCTTCCAATGCTTCAAGTGCGTCATCAACTACAACAACATCTTCTGTAGTAGAAAGTACGACGTCATCAGAAGTATCATCAACAAAAGAATCAAGTACGGAGCCTGAAAGCACTACTCAGACAGAATCAGTAGTAGCAAGTACACCACAAAGTACTACTGTACCAGAGGAAACAACGCCTTCGACAACGTCTACTTACCAACAAGAAACACAACCAACTAGCACGGTAGAAGAAGCGACAACACCATCCTCTTCGGCTGCTGCAGATGGATCAACAGTGACTGTTCAACCAGGTGACGGACCTAAACAAGTAGCTGAACGTGCCGGGATCACTATTGATCAATTATTTGCATTAAATGGTTTAGATCCAAATAATTATATGATTTATCCTGGACAACAATTAAAAGTTAAATAATCTTAGCCGCGATCTGCGGCTTTTTTTTTGAAAAGGGAGTTATAGCATGACACAAATCAGTATTGCAATAGATGGACCTGCTTCGTCAGGTAAAAGTACTGTTGCAAAAATTTTGGCAAAAGAATACAACTATATTTATACCGATACAGGCGCCATGTATCGTGCCATTACGTATCTAGCGATAAAACATCAAGTACCTTTTGGAGATGAAGAGCAACTCGTAAAGCTGATCCAAGCCTATCCAATCTCTTTTATCCAAGAGACAGACGGTCAACACGTTTTGGTGGCAGACCAAGATGTAACTACAGAAATTCGTCAGCCAGATGTGACTAAGGCAGTTTCTGAAGTTTCTGCTCATCAAAAAGTACGTGAAGCACTGGTTTCGATCCAACGTAAAATTGGTGAACATGGTGGGGTTGTAATGGACGGACGAGATATTGGTACTTCTGTTTTACCTCAGGCAGAAGTGAAAATATTTTTAGTAGCAAGTGTAACAGAACGGGCACAAAGACGCTATAAAGAAAATATTGAAAAAGGGATACCAACAGAGTTGGAAACTCTTACGAAGGAAATCCAAGAGAGAGATCATTATGATTCTACAAGAAAAGTATCCCCTTTAAGACAAGCGGATGATGCCATTCGAATCGACACTACTGGAAAATCGATTACGGAAGTTGTCCAATCCATCAAAAAAGTGGTCACAGAAAAAGGATATCTTTTGTAAAAAGGGAAAAACTCAGGATTTTTAGGGTAAACCAAACGAAATCGCTTTATTTTTTTTTAATAATCAATTAAACTAAAATTAGTACCGTTGTTACGGCAGAATGTTGGTTAGGAGGACAAATGTTATGACAGAATTTGAACAAAATCAAACAGAAAACAGTCAATCAATGGAAGATGCAATGAATAGCGTCCAAGAAGTAAACGTTGGAGACGTTGTATCCGGCGAAGTTTTAGTAATCGAAGATAAACAAGTTGTGGTAGGGATCGAAGGTGCCGGAGTTGAAGGCGTCGTTCCTGCTAAAGAATTGTCTACTTCACCTGTTGAAGATATCAACGAGGTAGTAAAAGTAGGAGATACTCTAGAACTTGTAGTTATCAGTACTATCGGAAAAGATAAAGAAAACGGTAGCTATTTGCTTTCAAAACGCCGTTTGGATGCCAAAAAAGTTTGGGAAGATATCGAAAAAGATTTCCAAGCAGGTAATATCATCGAAGCACCTGTGACGAATGTCGTAAAAGGCGGCTTAGTCGTTGATGTAGGTGTTCGTGGTTTTGTACCAGCTTCAATGGTGGAAGATCATTTTGTTGCTGATTTTTCAGAATACAAAGGTCAAACATTGGCGTTCAAGATCGTTGAGATCGAACCTTCAGAAAACCGTTTAATTCTTTCACACAAAGCAGTTGTGGAAACGGAAAAAGAAGAAAAGAAAAAAGAAATTCTAGCCAATATTCACGAGGGAGACGTTATCGACGGACGAGTAGCTCGTATTACTGATTTTGGTGCTTTCGTTGATTTAGGTGGAATTGATGGATTGGTCCATGTTTCTGAGATCTCACATAGCCATGTGGCGAAGCCTAGTGATGCTTTAGCAGTTGGGGATGAAGTAAAAGTAAAAGTTCTTTCGATTAATCCTGAACAAGAACGTGTTTCTCTTTCAATTAAAGACACGTTGCCTGGGCCTTGGACTGATATTGAAGAAAAAGCCACTGTTGGTTCAGTTTTAGATGGAAAAGTGAAACGTTTGACAAGCTTTGGTGCATTTGTAGAAGTATTCCCAGGGGTAGAAGGTCTGGTTCATATTTCTCAAATCTCTCACAAGCACATCGCTACACCTCATGAAGTACTTCATGAAGGGGATGAAGTGCAAGTAAAAGTTTTAGAAGTACATCCTGAAGAGCATCGTATTGCCCTTAGCATCAAGGCTTTAGAAGAAAAACCAGCATCGGAAGAAGAACCAAAAGATGTTGAAACCTATGAATTACCAGAAGAAAATACTGGTTTCACAATGGGTGATCTTTTAGGTGATGCTTTGAAAGAAGAAGTCGAAGAAACGACTACTGATGATTCAGAAAAATAAAATTTTTGAGTGTTCATTTTAAAAAGACTGAAATGAGACAAAAAGATCAATCAATGTTTACAACATTGATTGATCTTTTTCTGTTATTATCACTAGAACTAGTTAAACTCACAAATCGAGTGAAAGATAAAACCAAGTGCTGTGAGAAGGGCTAAGGAATACCTAATAAAGTACATCGTTTAGACCATACCCAATGGCTGTGCAAATGCCATATTGTATTCACAATTGGAGATATTAGATAGATGATTTGCTTAAACTATTTATCAGAGCTGGAGATTTCTGTCAAACTACTATCAAAACTCTATCATTATTTAATTAGAAGCTATTTTTTGGGCTAGCCCTAAGCAACCGATAATTCCAGCTTGATCTCCTAATTTTGGAAAAACAATATATTCTTCTATTTTCGGATGAGCAACATAATTCTGATTAAGTTTTGAAAATTCACGATGAATTTTCTCTTGTAAGTGTACTTGTTTCATTACACCGCCACCTAGAATGATAATATCCGGTGAAAACATCATTGTAGTATTATGAATGCATTGGGCAATGTAAAAAGCTTCCATGTCCCAAAAAGGATGATTTTCCTTTAAATCTTGACCTTTAATTCCTATTCTCTTTTCGATAGCAGGTCCTGCTGCCATACCTTCTAAACAATTTTGATGATAAGGGCAGTTACCCTTAAAGTGATCGTCAGGGTGATTACGTACAATCATATGTCCCATTTCCGGATGACTGAATCCCTCGATAAATCTTCCATTTTGCAGTGCACCACCACCTATACCTGTGCCAACTGTATAATAAACAACTAATGAATGGTCTTGACCATGTCCAGCTATATATTCTCCATAAGCTGCAGCATTGACATCAGTTGTCCAATAAAAAGGAATTTTCTCAAAATTTCTTTTTAGATAACCAATAAAATCAAAATTTCTCCACGGTATTTTAGGTGTTGAGGTTATATATCCATATGTTTTCGATTCAGGATGGATATCAATAGGTCCGAAAGAACCAACAGCAATGCTGGACAATTCTGTTTCATATTTTTTGAAAAAAGAAACAACTTGTGGCATTGTTTCTCCTGGATTCAAAGTTTCAAAACTCACTCTCTCAATAACCTCTAATTGTGCATTACCAACTGCACAGACAAATTTTGTTCCTCCTGCTTCAATTGCACCGTATAGCATAAAACATTTCTCCTTATAGTTAAAGATGATTTCATGGGCAGTTATGCATTTAACCAATTTATTGTTCAGATTTTTAAAGAATTTAACTCGTTTATTTGTTATTTTCTTTTGGAAAATCGCTATTATTCCAGTTAATACATACATCAGATCGCGCATTGCCCTTTAAATTATCCGTTTATTGATGTTTTGGTTAGAAAGAATAATCAGTACTATTGACTATTCCATTATTCAACTTCAAGTAAATCAGTAGTAGCGGTAACTGTTCCTTTAATAAGTGGTGTCACTTTTGAATAAGCTGCGGTATTTGTCACAATAACCATTGTTGTATCATCAAGTCCTGCTTCTTTAATTAGCGTACGATCAAACGTTCCAAGGATATCTCCTTTTTTTACTTTTTGATTAGCAGTAACTTTTTGTATAAATCCTTTACCGCCCATCGATACGGTGTCAATACCAATATGAATCAGTATTTCAGCGCCATCATTCGATTTAAGACCGTAAGCATGTCCAGTCTCAAATGTAACTTGAATAGTACCATCTACTGGAGAATAAACAGTGTCCCCAGTTGGTTTAATCGCAATACCTTTTCCCATAGTCTCTGAAGAAAATACTGGATCATTTACTGAATCAAGTCCAATCACTTCACCTGCAAGGGGACTAACGATTGTTTCTGAAGAATGATTTGTTTTAGTAGGTTCTCCAGAAGTAACTGTGGATTGTTGGGTGTTTTCTGAATGATTCGTCACTGTTTGATCCGTAAGAGCTTCTGCTGCAAAGATGCCTGAAGCTTTTGTTTTTCCATAAAAGTAAGTAATTGCAAAAGCAATCGCAAAGCTAATTAATTCACATAGTAAATAAAATGGGATAGAGGTTGCATTAATTGAAAGAAATCCAAGAAAACCTGCTGAACCAAGTGATACAGCAACTACTTTCAGTAGACCTGCTACTGCAGCGGCAACTCCGGAACCAATTAAAGCACAGAAAAATGGGAAACGATATTTTAAATTGACACCAAACAGAGCTGGTTCAGTAATTCCAAGAAGAGCTGATACCCCTGCAGAGGAAGCAAGACTTTTTGTTTTAGCATTTTTAGTCAAGAACCAGATAGCAAATGTTGCAGCACCTTGGGCAACGTTCGCCATAGAAGCAACTACAAATATAAAGTCTCCATGTCCAATACCATTAGTCCATGCTGAAAGTAACTGCGTTTCAATTGCAGGAAATGATTGATGAAGACCTGTCATAACGATTAACGAGTAAGTTCCACCAAAAATACCCATTCCAATAAATCCGGTTGCATTATATAGCCAAACGATCGCATCTGTAATCCCGTTAGAAAGCAATAACATGACAGGGCCGATGACTGTGAAGGTTAGAAAGCCGGTAATGATTACAGATAATAAGGGGGTAAATGTAAAGTCAACGGATGATGGAAGTTTTTTGTGAAAAAACTTTTCCAGTATTGATAATAGCCAAACAGCTGCTAACACAGGAATGACTTGATAAGCATAGTTAGTTTGTGAGACATGATAACCAAAAATATTCCAATATTCCATAGAACCACCAAGTTGTGGTGTTGTCATAATCATTCCAATTGCAGCACCAAGGAACTGGTTGGCTCCAAAACGTTTAGCAGCGGAAATACCAACTAGAATAGGCAAAAACATAAATGGTGCAGCGGACATCAGTTGGATCATTGAGGAAATACCTTCAATCGCAGGATACATTTCTTCAATTGATTTTGGTCCAAAAAGTCCAGCAGCTGTTAAAAAGTTTTGTAATGCCATTAATAAACCACCTGCAACAAGGGCAGGTATAATTGGAACAAAAATATCTGATAATAATTTAATTAATGCCATAATGGGGTTGAATTTTTTATCTTTACTAGCAATTTGTTTTAAATCATCTGTTGAAATTTCTGAAAGTCCAGTTTTTTTGATAAGTTCGTCATAAACGAAATTAACATCACCTGCACCGATAATCACTTGATATTGTCCATCAATTTTAAATGTGCCTTTCACATCTGGATTTTCGTCTAAAGCTTTTTGATTCACTTTCGTGTCATCTTTTAGTACGAGACGAAGACGTGTAGCGCAGTGTGCAGCTGCAATAAGGTTATCTTTTCCGACCGCTTGTATTACGTCGGAAGCTACTTTACTGTAATTCATTCGAATCACTCCTTTTTTATTTTTACGTGAAAACGGTTCACTGAAATGCAAATTTATTTTAGCATATCTTAAAAATATGTCAAACGTTTGTCATATAATTTATTTTTTTAAATGAAATGATTGATTTTTCAACGGAAAACGTTTACCATACTAGTTGTAAAAAGATAAATTGAAGGAGTAAAATATGAACTTACCTCGAGAAATACGATATCGTGCTTATTCTGATTGGACTAAAGATGAGATGGATAAAATTAAGGATAATGTAAAACGATCACCTTGGCGTGCTAGCTATCATATCGAACCTAAAACAGGATTGTTAAACGATCCTAATGGTTTTTCTTTTTTTAACGGAAAATATACGCTTTTTTATCAAAATTGGCCATTTGGAGCTGCTCATGGGTTGAAAGAATGGGTACACACTGAATCAGATGATTTAGTTCATTTTCATGTAACAGGAGCAGAACTTCTTCCAGACACAAAACGAGATAGCCACGGCGCTTATTCCGGTTCTGCATATGAAATAGAGGGGAATCTATTCTTACTCTATACAGGAAACGTTCGAAATGAAAATTGGGAACGTGATACACTTCAAATCGGAGCATGGATGGATAAAGACTACAACATTACGAAAGGTGAGAATGTTCTTATTCATCCACCTGTTGATGTAACTGATCATTTTCGTGATCCACAAATGTTTAATTATGAAGGACAATTGTATGCGATTGTTGGAGCACAAAATTTAGAAAAATCAGGCTTTATCAAACTTTACAAAGCGGATGACAATAACGTGGAAACATGGGAAGAAGTTGGCAACCTTGATTTTGGCGGCACTGGTTCAGAATACATGATTGAGTGTCCAAATCTAGTATTTGTAGACAAAAAACCTGTTCTCATTTATTGTCCTCAAGGGTTGGATAAATCTGAGCTAAATTATGGGAATATCTATCCGAATACTTTTAAGATCTGTCAATCGCTTGACATAGAAAAAGTAAAACTTGTGGGCGCTTCAGAAATTCAAAATCTTGATTATGGATTTGAAGCGTATGCGACTCAAGGATTCAATACTCCTGATGGTCGTGCTCTGATTGTCAGTTGGATTGGACTACCTGATATCGATTATCCAACTGATAAGTATGATTATCAGGGAGCAATGAGTCTTGTAAAAGAACTTTCAATAAAAGATGGTAAACTTTACCAATATCCAGTAGAAGCTATTACATCATTACGTGCTAGTTCTGAACAATTTACAGCAAAAGCAGAAACAAATAATACTTATGAGCTTGAACTAACTTTTCCTCCAAATCAGAAATCGGAGTTACTTCTTTTCTCTGATAGTAAAGGAAATGGGCTTAGTTTGATTGTAGATACCAAAGAAGGAAAAATTATTTTAGATCGCAGTAAAGCAGGCATTCAATATGCCACTGACTTTGGTACGATTCGTGAATGCTCAATTGATACTAAAGAAACAATTGCTAACATTTTTGTAGATAATTCAATCATTGAGATTTTTATTAATAAAGGAGAAAAAGTATTTACTAGTCGCGTATTCCCTGAGAAACACCAAAATGGTATTCAACTTAAATCAGGTGAACCGACTGGAAAATACTTTGAATTAAAATATTAATATGGTAGCAAAATTATCTGATGTCGCTGAACTAGCTGGAGTTAGCCCAACTACCGTTTCACGTGTCATTAACAATAAGGGATATCTATCGGAAAAAACAAAACAAAAAGTTCATGAAGCTATGAAAACTCTTGGTTACAAACCTAATAATCTAGCACGTGGACTTCAAGGAAAGTCACCCCAACTTATTGGGCTTATTTTTCCTAATATCAGTAATATCTTTTACTCTGAACTGATTGAGTATCTGGAAATCGAATTATTCAAACATGGCTATAAAACAATTATTTGCAATAGTCAGAACGATCCTGCTAAAGAGCGGGAATATATTGAAATGCTTGAAGCGAATCAAGTTGATGGGATTATCTCATCTAGTCATAATCTTGGAATTGCTGATTATGAGCGTGTGGGAGCACCTATTGTCGCTTTTGATAGAAACTTAGCTCCCAATGTTTCCATTGTTTCTTCAGACAACTTTGAAGGTGGAAAACTGGCTGCTAAAACGTTACAAAAAAATGGTTGTCAAAATAGTATTATGATTACAGGAAATGACAATACGGATTCTCCAACAGGGTTACGTGCGCTTGGTTTTTCTTTTCAAAATCCAAATGGCAAAGTTTTCAAAATTCCTAATAATCTCTCTACGATTCGTCGAGAAATGGAAATCAAGTCGACGATCCTAAGTCACAAACCAGATGGTATTTTTGTTTCTGATGATCTAACAGCCATTCTTACTATGAAAATTGCTCATCAGCTTAAACTTAATATCCCAGAAGATCTAAAAATTATTGGCTATGATGGAACATCTTTTGTTGAGAAATTTTTCCCACAATTGACCACAATCAGACAACCAATTGATGAAATCGCAAGTCTGATTGTTGATGTTCTTCTGAAAAAAATAAAGAATGAAAAGACAAGCAAGGATTACATTTTGCCAATCTCATTACTTCCTGGAGGGAGCATTTAACGTCAAATTCTTTTCTTGATGTTTATCACATTCGTTCAAAAAAATTTGGAGCTGATCGCTTCTGTCACGACCTTATCCACATGGTTCAAGAAGTTGCTTTAACAAAAAATTGCTGAAGAATACCAAAAATAGGAGGAACTATTTTTGGATTCTTCGGCTTATTTCTCATAGCTAGATATGGCATAAACTTTCCGGTTGTAGATTAATGAAATATGCATGTCCAGTTTTACAGGCTATTTAAAAGAAAAAGGACGTTAATAATTTCTGGTAAACATGAAAATATTAATTTGAGTTTGAAAATCAACATTTTTGGGCATCAGGCTATATTGTAGGCACAGTGGGACTAATGAAGTGACCATAAGAAAATACAGGCTAGAATAAGGAATTAGGATATTGCGCTAGATAAACTGAGAGTTTGAGAATATGAAGATCGTTGAAAGAATGAGAGTGAAGAAAAGAGCTTTCACATATCATGAAACAATAAAAAGAGTAGAAAATGAAAACGAGAGAAACAAATTATGCTATAATCAAATGTCACTGATCGATTTTAAGTTCAGTAGTGTGTGAATATTTAGGCTAACGCTCATCTAGCGGTTCTGAATATGGTTTTTAGGGTTATTTGAACAATGTAGTTCTTTAACCAAAGAAACAAGAATAAAAAATGGTTTCCTAGGGTTCAATATTCACTTTGATGTTTTATGAAAAAAAGTTGTCCAATGAATAAATACTTGCGTAATTTTAGCGAACAATGCTTGAAAGTTCGCAAAGCTTTCGTTACACTAAGTAAGATTGGAAACTTGTGAGGAGGAAAAAATATGGCAAATCCAACAATTGCAATCGTTGGCCGCCCGAACGTCGGTAAGTCTACGATTTTTAACCGCATCGCTGGCGAGCGTATCTCGATTGTCGAAGATACTCCAGGAGTAACTCGCGATCGTATTTATGCTAAAGGCGAATGGTTAGGTCGAGAATTCAGTGTGATCGATACAGGTGGGATTGATTTAGGTGACGAACCATTCATGGATCAAATCAAGCATCAAGCAGAAATCGCGATTGAAGAAGCAGATGTCATCATCTGTGTTGTCAGCGGACGTGAAGGGGTCACCGATGCAGATGAAGTAGTAGCAAAAATTTTATACCGTAGTAATAAACCTGTGATTTTAGCAGTTAACAAAGTGGATAATCCCGAAATGCGAAATGATATTTACGAATTTTATTCATTAGGATTGGGTGATCCATATCCAGTGTCAGGGAGTCACGGTTTAGGGATCGGTGACGTATTAGATGAAGCAATTAAACACTTTTCAAATGATGGGGAAGAAGAAGAGGATGATACGATCAAATTTAGTTTGATCGGCCGCCCAAATGTTGGGAAATCTTCCTTGATTAATGCGATTCTAGGAGAAGAACGAGTGATCGTTTCGGATATAGAAGGAACAACTAGAGATGCTATCGATACTCACTTTGTATCTGATAACGGTCAGAAATTTTTAATGATCGATACTGCAGGAATGCGTAAGCGTGGAAAAGTATATGAAAATACCGAAAAATACAGTGTGATGCGTGCGATGCGTGCCATTGACCGTTCCGACATCGTTTTGATGGTTTTGAATGCTGAAGAAGGAATCCGTGAGCAAGACAAACGGGTAGCTGGATACGCACATGAAGCAGGACGTGGTGTGATCATCGTGGTAAACAAATGGGATCTTGTCAAAAAAGAAACCAATACGATGCGTGATTTTGAGCAAGAAATTCGTGAAGAATTTCGTTATTTAGATTACGCGCCAATCGTCTTCGTATCAGCAGTCACAAAACAACGTTTAGAACGTTTACCTGAAATGATCGAAGAAGTAAGCATGAATCAAAACTTGCGTGTGCCGTCTGCTGTCTTGAATGATATCATCATGGATGCAGTAGCGATCAACCCGACTCCAACAGATAAAGGGAAGCGGTTGAAGATTTTCTATGCTACGCAAGTGGCTGTAAAACCACCAACCTTCGTCGTTTTTGTTAATGAAGAAGAGTTGATGCATTTTTCTTATGAACGTTTCTTAGAAAATCAAATTCGTAAAGCATTTACTTTCGAAGGAACTTCGATCCGAATCATTCCAAGAAGACGAAAATAGGCATTTTACCACATCGGCAGATTTTTTTCAAAAAAAATAGGTGGTTTTGTTTATTACGTTTTTATGACTAAAAAAAGCACGTGAAAAATGGTAAAAACCTTGCTATTAAGCGGTTTATATGATATCGTGATAACAGAATATTGAACTAGATCAATATTTCTTTTAAACTTCTGGACCACTCAGAATGTTTTTAACTAAACTGATGTTTTACATCATATCTCTTGTGGAGGAGGTGAATCTATCCATGGCAAACAAAGCAGAATTAATCGAAAAAGTTGCTTCAGCTACTGACTTAACTAAAAAAGATGCAACTGCAGCAGTCGATGCTGTATTTTCAACTATTCAAGATGCTTTAGCTAACGGCGAAAAAGTTCAATTAATCGGTTTTGGTAACTTTGAAGTTCGCGAACGTGCTGCACGTAAAGGACGTAATCCACAAACTGGTGAAGAAATCGAAATCCCAGCTAGCAAAGTACCTGCATTCAAACCAGGTAAAGCATTAAAAGACGCTGTTAAATAATACGGCTGAATAAACGCCTGTGGCTCTAGAGCTACAGGCGTTTTTCTTATGTCAAAATATGAAAAAGGGGCAGAAAAGGGGCAATAATAATCAGAGGCCATCTTTTTCTAAGTCCTCTAAAATGTTAACTCGCATTCTCTTTGTAACGTGAGTGTAAATTTGATTTGTGATTTTAGGTTCTTCATGTCCAACTCTATCCATGATTGCTTTTAACGGCTATCCTTTTTCTGTCAAACACGAAACGTGCGTATGGCGAAAAATATGAGATGATAAATTTTATGCGCTAAATCAACACGTTCATCAGCTCTTTTCAAAGCTAGGTTGAAAGAATTGTTTTGTACAGGAACCCCGTTCTTCGTTACAAATAGATAGTTGAGATTTTCGAACTTGTCGTTTTCCATAGAATCCCAAGTTACTTCTTCAATTGTCCGTTTAACCAAACAAAGAGTTCTGTTTGTTATATCAAGAGTTCTGTTTGTTATATCAAGAGTTCTGTATGATGCGTTTGTTTTAACAGATTCCTTACAAGTCTTTTATCAATTTCTCAGCAATAAGCGATGATTTTCTAAAATAGGAGAAGCTATTTCAAAAAATCTTTTCTCATTGTCATCGAAGCTCCCGATGCTTGCAAAACCTCTGATTTACGCTCTTTTCACAACCTTGCTTTAAACAATAATAAAAAAATCTGAGGCAGAATACGGTTCATTCTGTCCCAGATTTTTAATACAAAGCTTCTCAGTCATTATTGACGAAAAGCTATTTTTTCAAACTATCTTAATGAATAAGATAGTCGTTATTTTTACAACCTCTTATTTATTCAAAGTTGCTTGCTTCGCTCATTGTCTCATTTTTCTATCTGGCTGTTTAGAAAAAATCTTTTGCTCACCGGTTATTGCGTACGTTTGTTTTTACTGAAAAATTTGCATCGTTTGCTCATATAGTAAGCAATGATGATAACCACTGTTAATATTCGGATATAAATAGCTGATCTGAATAGTTTACTTGGTTTATATCCTACAATAATTTCATTTGTACCAATCTTTGGAGAAATTCTTAGAGCGCCTATTGAAGTCAGTGAATATTGTGCTTCACTTCTAGATTTTCCATTGATTATGAGGGAACTATTGTGGTAAATGATTACTGGTAAAGTTATTTTATTTGTATCTTTAGCAGTGAAAGTTAGATGTATATTCCCTTGTTTGTCAATTGATCTTTTAAGAGGGATAGAATTGTGTAAAACGTCCTCTTTATAAGCTTTGTAAGGATCTTCCAATTGTCCACCACTAGCGGGTAAATAGTCAGCCATCGGTTTTCTGTGTATTTGTAAAGCAGCAGATAGATCAGCATTGCCTCCAAATAGGTGACGAATATTACTTGCATTACTTTCTAAGGTTTCAGCAGCACTGGTGTCTTTAGAAAGTGGGGCATCACTATTCCAGATAGCTGCTGTATCCGAAATTAAAGCATAGCCACCTGTTAAATTTAACAATGAAAAAGTCAGTAATAGTGGCACACTGATTTTTAAAACCGATTGTTTCTCTAAAGTTACAAAGGCTTTTTGAATGGTAAAACCGAACCCTAGTATTAATAAGATACATGCGAGGCAACCCAGTCTTTGTGGAAATTGCATTTTGCGAACAAATGTAAAATAATTGCCGATATCATTCCAAGGAATGTATTTAGAAGAGACAAGTAAAAAGAATGCTCCGACTAAGTTGATTGTTTTTTCCAACACACTGAGTTTATTAAAGTGGACGATAGTAAACACAAGTTGAAAAACAAATATCATAGAAAGGATTAGTCCAAAGTTTGTCCAGCCAATTGAACCAAACGAAAGTGAAGTACTATTCGATAATAGATCAGTTACTGCGTATGGTGGAATCAAGGTATCATTGGACAAATCCAGAAAAGCAGTAAACGTATTGAAAGAAAGACCGATAGCGATCACCACTGCTAGTAGAGCCTGTTTGATTATTACTAGTTTTTTGTTCGAGTGAAGAAAACCCACAAGGAAAAAGGGAATCAAAGCGGCTACGGCTAGTAAGGTTGAAAACATATGGACAGATAGCAATAATGAAATGGTTCCTCCTAGCACCACAGGTTGGATTGGGCTTTCCCGATTTCTTATCATTCTAACAGCTGGAATAAAAATAAGAGGTAAAAAGGCAGCACCCCAACCAGAAAAATTTTGGGCAAGAGTATAGTAAAAAATGGTAGGTGTACCCATGTATAAAATAGCCATCCCAGTAGCAATTTTTTGCTCTAAATGGCAGTACCGTCCAAGGAAATACATCGATGTACCGGCAGTGAAGTAACACAGAAAAGTAGATACAAGTTGGAATCTGAACCAAGTTTTAAAAATTAAAAGTAACAGTCCATGTAAATAGGCAAAGTCAGTTCCATAAAGGGCATTGATGACTCTTCCCGATTGGCTAAAACCGTAGATGGATTGGAAATAATTAAACGTGCCATTTTTTAATTGCATAGCCGTGTCATAGAAACGGTTCATATGAAACACCCAGTCATTTGAAACAATGAGTGCATGTTTATAAATTTGAGGTGAAACCATAAAAAAAGCACATAGGGAGATAATTAAAATTGCTGTAACTGATTTTTTATTTATTTTTGACAAAACTTATCCCTCATTTTTGATGAAATTTAGTTGAATAAAATTGCTTAATCCATTTCTCCGTTTTATAAAATGAAAAGCAAAGTCCTATATAATCTTTTACTTCGTATTACAGTATACCATGCCCGATTTATTACACAAGAATTCTTTAAATAGGTGCTCTTAAATGTAGGTGAATTACGAAGTTTTTCTATATTCTCCCAAGAATTTACCCTATTCTTTTCCGATTTTACTTACTAATGGTAAAATAAAGAAAAGGAGGGGTGCTTATGGAAATCGACTATCAAGGACAAGAAGAACAAACAAAAATCTATTATGGGGAAACGTTGGTCAGCCAACTGAAAACAATAACGATTGATCAGCCTGTTTTATTTTTGACGAACCAACGGTATTACGATTTGTTTGTTGAGAAAATCAACCAACAGTTTCCTAACCCAAGTGAGATTGATTGGTATATCTGTGCCAATACTCAATGTAATCACTTAAAAGAACTAAGTAATCTTGTGACATTTGCAAAACGATATCCTGAAAACCAATCCTTACTTATAATTGGGTTTGGGAATGAGGGAATCATGGATTTAGCAGGTTTTTTCCAGAAGCATACCTCACTTGCATCAACATTATGGCTAATACCGGTATCGATTCGTTCAATGGCCCGGGCATTAACTCCTCAACGAAATATTTTACAATTGCCAAATCAAGTCGTCTTGCGAACGACCAACCTTCCAGAACGAATTGTTTACGATCAAACAATCAGTGAAAAACAAGGAGAAGGGAAACAAATAGATTTTTTGACTTTGATAACATGTGGTTTAGTTTGTGATTATCATTTTTTACAAAATCTCTATAAAAACTATCCGCAACCAAGGCAGTTATCTCAGCGGGCTTTTACGGGGATGCTGGAAGAAATGATTACTTTTTACCAAGTAGATGCGGAAAATCTCTCAAATTATGGTAAACTATTTGAACAAGCTTTTTACCTAACAGAAAATGGTCATTTGTTATCAGCTAGTATGAAAAAACTATTAGGAATGCTTTTTCATCTTACTTGGAATGTAGGACTAGCGGATATATCCTTTCAATTGAAAAATTTTTTTATCTGGTTGAAACATCTGGGTTATCCAATCGATTGGCCAGAACAATTATCAAAAATTGATTATTTAGAAAATGTCTTGCTTCTAGCGGAAAAAAGCAAAAAAATTCTTGTTTTGAAAAAAATTGGTATAATAGAGAAATATCAATCGCCAAAGGAACAAGAATTAATACAAACAATGAAATCTTATGACGAGATTATTAGTGAGATTAGAGGGATTTAAATGAATACAAATAGTGAAAAAATGTTACAAGCATTGTCAGAGGAAGATTTGGCGCAAGCTCAGTTATATCTGACACAAGCTTTGAAAGAAGATCCGGCCGATGTTTTGGCTGAATTAGGGGAAGAACTCTTAGCGATTGGTTTTTTAGAAGAAGCAAAGCAAATTTTTGAACAGTTAGTGAAACAGTACCCCGAAAATGATGAGTTGTTCATTCCATTGGCGGAAATTGCGATTGAAGATAATGAAATCGATCAAGCATTTGAATATCTGGAAAACATTTCAAAAGAAAGTGACTACTATCCTCAAGCTTTATTAGCAATTGCTGATTTATATCAAGTAATCGGTATTCCTGAAGTCAGTGAAGCGAAATTAAAGGAAGCAGCTGCGTTGTTGCCTGATGAACCATTGATCCAATTTGCTTTAGCCGAACTTTACTTTTCAGTCGATCGTTTTGCTGAAGCTGCAACGATCTATCAACTATTATTATCAAGTAATATTGATGAGATTTCTGGTATCTCTATGCAGGAACGTTTAGGACAATCTCTAAGCATGCAAGGAGAGTTTGAAGCAGCAATCGAACCATTGGAACAAGCATTGCAGGAAGAACGGACAGATGATCGCTTATTCCAGTTAGCTTTCACCAATCTGCAGCTAAAAGAAAATGAAAAAGCGATCAATTATTTACAAGAATTGAGAGAAGTAAATCCCCAATATCAATCTCTTTATCTTTATTTAGGTCAAGCATTGCAAGAAGAAGAATTGATTGAAGAAGCGCAGAAAGTTCTTGAAGATGGGATCAAAGAAAATCCTTATCAAGTAGAACTCTATCACTTAGCTTCTGAAAATGCGTATCGCCTACATGACAAAGAAAAAGCAGAAAAACTATTATTAAATGCGTTGGAATTAGGTGAAAAACAAGACGAAACATTATTAACATTAAGTAATTTGTATTTAGATGAAGAACGTTACGAAGATGTAATCAAGAGTATCGATCAAATGGAAGAAACTGCAAATCCATATGCGGAATGGAATTTAGCCCATGCCTATAATGAATTAGAGGACTTCACGCTAGCAGCTGTTCATTATGAACAAGCGTATCACGAATTGGAGCATGAACCTGATTTTCTAAAAGAATACGCCTTATTCTTACGAGAAGAAGGACAATTGACAAAAACAAAAGATCTACTTACTCATTATTTAGAATTGGAACCTGGAGATTTGGAGGCATTGTCAGTATTAGACGACCTAGCAGAGAGGTGAGTAAAATGCTAATAGATGTAAAGGAAAAAAAGAATTTCTTAACTTGGATGGTCAATCATGTTTCATTTAGTCGCAGAGAGGTTTTTTGGATTTTGAATTACTTGGCTAATCATGAAGCAATCTTAAGTAATGTTCATTTTGTTGAAGGAGCGAATCAAGCAAATCGGGGATTACAAATCAGTGACCTTTCTTTCGATGGAGAACCAATGAAATTATTTCTCGAGGGGAAAGAATTTACCGATACTGATCAAATTTTTCATGAAATTCGATTAAATTGGAAAAGACCGCTATATGTAGAATGCCTTTTTGAAAATGCTTGGCAGACGAAAGAGTATTTAATGGTTTTAGAAGAGAACCCCTTTGCATCTTGGAACGACTCTATTAGTGAAGAAGATCTTGAACTAGTCGAGCAATATCTCAAAGAGAAAGAACAAGCAGCCCATCTCAAAATGCTTTACTTACAGATTGATCAAGCGCTTGAAAAAGGGGATAAAGATGCTTTCTTGGAATTGTCCGATGAAGTTAATCGTGAAATATTAAGCAAGAACCAAGTAAAAGGCGAACATGCAGGAAAGAATCCTAACTAAGGATACTTTTATTTAACCGTTTATTCGTTTTTAAAGATACTAAAAGAGACTGAGGAAAGTTGATATGCTCCCCCTATATAGGACACTGAAATATAAAAGTCCTGTATAGGGGGATTTTGTATGCCAAAAAGAAAGATGAAACTCACTCCAGAAAAACGAGTAGAACTAGTAGAGAGCTATATTCGCTTAAATAACTTAGACTGTGGTTTAAGATAAGTGAATCCTTCTCCTTCGACCTCATGGACATTGATAATCGATAGAAAGGCTTTTTCATCGATTTCATGGACGATTCGTTTCACTTCATTCAATTCACTCGAACTAACCACCATATAGATAATTTTTTTAGAATGACCAGAAAATCCACCTTCACCACTTAAAAAAGTAACGCCACGTTCTAATCCAGTCATCAACAGTGGGGCAATTTCTTCATTTTTGTTTGAAACGACTAAAATCCCTTTAGCTGAGTAACCGCCATCTAAGATTGAATCAATGACACGGCTGAAAACATAAGAAACAATTAACGTATACATCATGCGTTTCAAGTCAATGTAAGTCAATGAAGCCAACAAAACGATAACATCTAATACCAGTAAAGATCGACCCATTGAGATCCCATAATTCTTTTCTAATATACGAGCAATGATATCACTTCCACCGGTAGTTCCACCCATCCGATAGACCAGACCACTTCCAGTTCCGGCAATTAAGCCAGCCAATAATGAGACGATCAGTAAGTCATGTTGAAGATTGATTTGTAAAGGAACACGTTGCCAAATCCATAAAAATGCAGACAACGAAACTGTTCCCAAGACGGTATAAGCGAGTGAACGTTTTCCTAAAATTTTTCCACCAATCAAAATCAAAGGTATATTGATCAATAGCGTAGAGTAGGCAGGATCAATCCCAAAAAGTGCGCGTAAGATCAAAGTGATCCCTGAAACGCCACCTTCTGCTAAATGATTCGCAATATTTAAATAAACGAGTCCAAACGCATAAATACTTGTACCAACCATAATCATTACGACTTCTTTAACTGTTTTCATTGAGATCATCAAACCACTCCTTCGATAAACCGACTAATATTTTCGCAATATTTCATTCTTTTTACATCACATTACTCAATGTAGCACGTAATCTTTATTTTCTCAATCGCTCTTGCCTAGGATTTGGACGTAGTTTTTGGTAAGATAAATAGGAAAGGTGGAGAAGAAATGACAAAAGAACGTTCTTTAAGAAGTATGCAACAGGAAGTAGATGACTATATCCAACAGTTTAAAGTAGGCTATTTTTCTCCATTAGCTCAAATGGCACGCTTAACAGAAGAAGTCGGGGAGCTGGCTCGAGAAGTCAATCATACATACGGTGAAAAAGCGAAGAAAGAAACGGAGCCCAACAATTCTGTAGCAGAAGAATTAGGTGATGTTTTATTTGTCACTATGATCATGGCAAATTCCCTGGAAATCGATTTAACGGATGTATTTGAAAAAAATATGGAAAAATTTAATCGCAGAGATCACAATCGCTTTGAAAGAAAAGAAGCAAATAAGGATGATAAAAAAGCGTAAGCCATCAAGTTGGAAGAGGGAAAACAATGAAACTAAAACAATTACCAAGAGAATACCAAAAAGCGATTCCTGTCTTGAATAAATTGGAGCAAGCGGGTTTTGAAGCTTATTTTGTCGGGGGAAGCGTCAGAGATATCTTGTTGGATCAACCCATCCATGATGTAGATATCGCAACAAGTGCATTCCCAGAAGAAATCAAACAACTTTTTCCGAAAACCATTGATATCGGCATTGAACATGGCACCGTTTTGGTCTTGGCTGAAGAGGAACAATATGAAATCACGACCTTTCGGACAGAATCGACCTATCAAGATTATCGCCGTCCAGATCATGTCGAATTTGTCCGTTCACTTGAAGAGGATCTAAAAAGACGTGATTTTACGATCAATGCATTTGCATTAAAAGAAGATGGTCAAATCATTGATTTATTTGACGGGTTAGCTGATTTAGAAAACCAGATCCTTCGAGCAGTAGGCGATCCACAGGAACGGTTTCATGAAGATGCTTTGCGTATGATGCGTGGGATTCGATTTGTTAGTCAAATTGGGTTTACACTCGAGCAAGAAACGGCTGCGGCCATTCAGGCCAACCATTCATTATTAGGAAAAATTTCTGTCGAACGGATTAATGTGGAATTTATCAAAATGTTATTAGGGAAAGAGCGTTCTACAGGATTGAGAACATTCGTTGAGACGCAATGTTATATTTATTGTCCAGGTTTAAGAGACTATGGTGAAGCCTTGTTACGTTTTGCCGATTTACCAGATGAACCATTGCAAACTGAAAGTCAGGCGTGGGCATTGTTGATCGATCAGTTAGGACTTCAAGAAAGTGAGATCCGTCCTTTCTTAAAGGAATGGAAATGTTCCAACCAAATGATTCGAGAAGTTCAAATGATCGTTCATGGATTGATTCAACGTAAAAGACAGATGTTGGAACCAATGGTACTCTATTGTTTGGGAAAAGAGAACGCTTTGAAGACAGAAGAACTCATGATTTATTTTGGTGAAACACCTCAACTAGAACAAGTAGCAAAGCGCTATGATCAATTACCGATTACATCCATGCGAGAGTTAGCAATTGATGGGAAGAAACTTCTTAGTGCGAGTGACAAGAAACCAGGGAAATGGGTCAGTGATGCACTTCAAGCTGCAGAAAGAGCAGTGGTAGAGGGAAGTGTAGCAAATGAAGCAAGTGCCCTTTTTGATTATCTCCAGCAAAATAACCATTTATAGATTTCGATGAATGTCGAAGTCGCGCTTTAATAGAGATTCTGAAAGAAGCAATCAGCTCTGAGTAATAAGTGAGGAATTTAAAAACTTCTCCTATTTAGAAAATCCTCGCTTATTGCTGGGGAGTTGCTTCCGGATTTTTTTGTCAATAGTGGAACGCTTCTAAAGTTTCACATCTTTGAAAAAACTTTAGATGTGACCTTCACGTGGGATGTGTGCTAAACTAAAAGGGAACCAGAATAAATGACGTCAAAAGGGGATTTTTTTATGAGTAAAGAAATGACAGCGCTAAAATTTTATTTCCGAAACGGCGAAACGTGGACGATCAATCGTCGCCATATTGGTGATTTGTGGATCAAACAAATAACAACGAGTTTTGGACGAATCAATGGTAGTGAATTTATGGAAATCCATCCTTGTGCTGGATTTAAGATCGAAATTTTTCACGAAGGTGATTCCGTAGCAACTCACGACATCAACTTAGGTGGATTAGAGATGGGCATGTTCAACCGCGCATTAAAATATGAAGATATTGAACGGATGGAGATTCTTTATCGCAATGGTACACCTGACCTAGTTTATTTCCCTTATCTTGATAAAGGAACAGAAGGATTGGATAATCAATACCAATCAACTAAAATCAGTGAAAAAACAGGTAATTTATACATCGTGATCAATCCGGATCAACGTGTTGAAGATATCTATGGCGAGTTTTTTGAATAAAACCAAAGTTTAATGGATAGCTGAGAAAGGAGCGGAAATGGTTTCCCAGCTCCTTTTTTGGTGTGTTTTCCGCACTTGATATTTTCTTCCATTTGGAATAGAATGAGTTTCTGAAATTCAAGCAAACTTATTCTTCGAATCCAGCTGAACTTGTCTAATGAAGGAGAATCCTTTTCCTTTCAACGTTTAGTGTTTCATGAAGATCAAGTTTGCATTTAGGAGATCTTAAAAATGAGGAAGAGCTTTGAAGAACAAAAGAAACTGTTGCATGATCGTTATGGTGCGTTTTCAATGGAAGATCGTCGGCAAATCCTTTGTAAGCTGCGAAAGAAAAATATCATCATGTATCGTCAGCTTGAGCGATTGAAACATGATTTGCTACGTTTAGAATCAAAGCGAGTACAGTGTGAATTAGAAGGAAACAATGTACAAGCAGAAGTGGTAGAAAACAAAATATTGAAGAAAAAAGAACAATTTCTAAAGGTACTCGCTCAAAATAAAAAATAAAGGGGACGGACCATGGAATTTGCTGAGTTAGTGATCGTATTTGCTGTAACGATCACCTTATCTAATATAGCTAGCCGCATTTTACCTATGATCCCAGCTCCACTGATCCAAATATTTCTTGGTATCATCTTAGGATTAACAGAATGGGGCCAATCGATCAACTTTGAACCAGAACTCTTTCTAGTGATGATCATTGCGCCGTTGCTTTTTCGTGAAGGAGAAAAAGCCGATGTATCCTCGATCCTGAAAAACTTTGATACGATTTTATTTCTGGCTTTTGGAGGGGTAATCCTGACATTAGTCGGGGTTGGTTTTACGCTGTCGTTTTTATTACCCAGCGTGCCATTAGCTGCTTGTTTTGCTTTTGGAGCGGCTCTTGGACCAACCGATGCTGTCGCTGTCAGCTCGCTCTCTGGGCGGGTGAATATCCCAAATAAAGCGATGCATATTTTAGAAGGCGAAGGATTATTGAATGATGCTTCAGGTGTTACCGCCTTTCAATTTGCATTAGCTGCATTGATCACGGGCTCTTTTTCTGCAGTCAACGCAGGATTTACACTTGTGTTTTCTAGTATAGGAGGAGCCGTCGTTGGCTTTTTACTTGTCTGGGTCAAACGAAAAGTGATTAATCTGATTGAGAAGGCTTCTGCCAGAGATGTGACAGGTTACTTGTTAATTGAATTGCTATTACCGTTTTTAGCGTATGTTTTAGCAGAAGTATTTGATGTTTCAGGGATTATTGCCGCAGTAGTAGCTGGGGTATTGCAAGCTTCGGGATTTAGAAAAATCTCGGTGTTTGATGCGGAGTTATCAAGTTTGTCCGATAGTACATGGACAACAATCACATTTACGCTGAATGCGTTAGTTTTTATCTTTTTAGGAATTGAATTAACCCAAGTATTTTCTCCAGTTTGGGGAGATGGGCTTTATTCAAACTGGTTGCTGTTAATCACGATTTTGTTGATTTCAATGATCTTATTTATGATTCGCTTTGTTTCGATCAGTCTTTTTTATTTATTTAAATATAAAGGAAAAGAATTCAAGGAACAATTGAATGAGATTTTGATTTTAACTTTTGGTGGTGTGAAAGGAACGGTTAGTTTAGCAACGATTTTCATCTTACCTTTTACGATTAACCAAATGATTTTTTATCAGCGCTCTTTATTATTATTTTTGACGGCAGGAGTTATTTTGGTAACGCTGATCGTAGGCATCGTGGTTTTACCCCTGTTGACAGAAACGGAAGAGGTAGTGAAAACAGATTTGAATGCTTTAATGATCCTAGAAGAAGTCATTGAAGTATTGAAATCTGAAATCAAAACGTTAGATAAAGATTCAAAAGAATATTTAGCAACTGAAGCAGTGATCGAAAACTATCAAGAGCGTATCCGTGATCTTTATTTAAAAGATCTTTCTGATGATGAAAAGCAAGAAGTACAAGAAATTCAAGCATTGATTTTATCCATCGAACGTGATGGATTAGATAAAAGTTATCGTTCTGGTAAGCTTTCCTCAAATGGCTATCGTTTTTATTCACGATTTCTTGCTAATTTTGAACACTCTATTACTAGTCAGGTACTGTCGTTTGTCGGCTTCTGGTTTATTTTTGTTCGACGGTTGATTCGGATCATCTTACATCCTAAAATGTTCTGGCAACGACAAAAATCAGATCGAAAGACACTGATTTCCGAAAAAGATATTCAAGAAATTCGGGAAACCTATCAAAAAAACACACAATTGATCATTGAGAGTTTAGAAAACCTAACCGATGTTTATGATGAAACAATGGTCAACTTTTTCATCCAACAACGAAAAATGGAAGGCATCAAAATGGCTTCAGGAAATTTGATCTCCTCTTGGATGATCCAACAAGACAGTCTTTATTCCAAAAAAATGTTGCGTGGCTATTACTTAGAGCGCAAAATCGTTGATGAGTATGAAGAAGCTGAGAAAATCACGACTTTTTCTGCTAATAGTTATCGGAAAAATATTAATTTACTGGAATCCTATACTATGAATAAGCCAGTTGATGATTTTTCATTTAAATTCGCATTGCGGGCAAGAAAACGTTCGCTTCCGGCTAAAAAAGTTGAGTAAGTGCTCAGCGTGATCAAATCTGGGTCAGAATGAACCTCATTCTGTCTCAGATTTTTTGTTATTTCACGTTGATTCATTGATGGTATGAATGATAACCCATGGTATAGTTTACTCTTGCAGCAAAAAGGCATACCAGTAAGTTTGTCCTTAGGTAGAGTCCAAACCCCAACAACATATATGATTTACCAATTGCAAGAAAAGATCAGGAAAGTCAAGAAAAACCTTACTTTGAAGGAAAAGCCCAGATAATCGCTTAAAACGGAGAGTTTTGTGCCAAGCTTGATCCGAATGAAACTCAAATCACATAAGAAGCATTTGAAGCGTATTTAAAAGAAAATGGCTTTCAATTAGCAAAACAGCTTTAGTGATAGTAGAAGAGACTGAGACAAGTTTTGTCCCAATCTCACAAATGACAATAGATTCTTCAATTTAATTAGCTAACTAGTTTTAGCCCAATCACAGAAAATAAAATAATAATCATGGAAGCAAATTGCAGCCAGTTCATTTTTTCTTTAAATAAAAATACTCCAAGGATCATTGAACCAATGGAACCAAAAGCTACCCAAATACTATAGCTAACCCCAGCTTCTAATGTATTCATTGAATGCGATAAAAGTAGTAAACTAGAGGCTGCAGAAATAATAGTTATAATACTCCAATTTATTTTTTTAAATCCGTGTGAATTTTTAAGAGAAAAGACCATTATGATCTCTGCTATTCCTGCTAGTATAAGATAAAGTATATCCACAGATTATTCCTCCTTTGTTGTGATTTTTAGACCCAAAATTCCTATAACTAATAATGCAGAAAACAATATTTTTTGCACAGATACACTTTCATTCAGAAATAAAATACCAAAAATGATTGTTCCAACTGCACCTATTCCAGTAAACACTGTATATGCTGCTCCAGTAGGTAAGCTTTCCATACCTTTAGCAAATAAATAAAAGCTAATAACAACGAGCAAAATCGTCAAAATGGAATAGAAAAAATGATGGAAATTCTCTGATTTTTTTAAACAAAGTACCCAAAAAATTTCTAAAAAACCTCCGAAGATAACGTAAAACCAGTTCTTCTCCATTTCGTACCTCCTTAAGAAAAATTAGATATCAGAAAACAAAAAAGGGATTGGATAAGAGTAATCTTATCCAATCCCTTAGGATCCTCCGATATTCGAAAAAAATTGTAATATATTTTTCTATTAATGTAAAGAAGATATTTCTTCTAGTCTCAAAAAATCAAGTAAAGTATACTATGTTGGACTTCCACATTATAAAATCAATAGGATAAGTGACAGTTATTTTTCAAGATTTTCTTCACCTTTCTAATCGTTGTAAACTAATAAAAGCATCGTTCTTAACGTCTATTCTTAATTTAATGACATAATTCATTGATTGTCCATCAGACTATCACTATAAAAAATAAATTCAAAAATCATCAAAAAAAAGTAAAATAGAAAAATTTTTTTAGTTAATATTAAAACTTAGATAATCATTCAAGGAGTTGTTAGACATTGAAATTAGTTGACTTAAGTATCACTATAGAAAATGATTTGCCCAGTGATCCAGAGGAAATGATACCTAAAATTTCATACATTGATCATGAACAAAGCGTCAACGATATGCTTCGTTTCTTTGGAACAGCAAAAAAAGAACACTTGCCTGCTGGTTTAGCATGGGCGATCGAAAAAATTCACTTGACTACGCATTCAGGTACTCATTTAGATGCTCCTTATCACTACCATCCAACAATGGATAAAGGTAAGCCAGCTTGGACAATTGAGCAAATTCCTCTTGATTGGTGTTACGGTAATGGTGTTGTATTTGATTTTTCAAACAAACCAGACGGATATCGATTAGAAATCGAGGATTTTAAAGAAGCTTTAGATGCGATGGACTATCGATTAAAAGAAAAGGACATTGTTTTAATTCGGACTGGAGCGGATCAATATTGGGGAACATCAAATTACTTAATCAGTGGGTGCGGTGTAGGAAGAGAAGCAACTTTATGGCTACTCGAACAAGGAATAAAAGTGGTAGGTACCGATGCTTGGTCATGGGACAGACCTTTACCATTCATTGCAAAAGAATTTGATAAGACCGGAGACCCTTCACTTATTTGGGAAGGGCATTTTGCAGGAATCGAGAAATCTTATTGTCAGCTTGAAAAATTAACCAGTCTTGATCAATTACCTTCCACGGGGTTTAAAATCAGTTGTTATCCGATAAAAATTAAAAATGCTAGTGCTGGTTGGGTTAGAGCAGTAGCTATAATCGAATAATTAACATCTTTCTAATTATTTTTTATAATAGGAACGTTATAGATAGTCAAAACATAAAATTTTTTTTATTTTATAGATACAAGAAAAGCACACTCCTTTGATTTTTGTTTAGGCACTTTAATCATACAAGGTTGTGTGCTTTTTGTGTACCTTAAAAAAATGAGGCAATAATCAGATTTTTTCTAACTATTATCCCACTCTAATGAAAAAATCAACACTATCTTATTTTCTCCCTTTATTTTGTCTAAGATGATAATAGAAAAATATCCGTAATTAAATTATTTTATGATACAATAACCAAGATGAGGAGGGAATGGATTGAAAGAATTAAAAGTAACTGACCTCAATAAAACGTATGGTGAAAAAGAACTATTTAACCAGATTTCTTTTTTGATCCACGAAAAAGACCGAATCGGTTTGATTGGAACTAATGGAACTGGAAAAACAAGTTTATTAAATATTTTAGCAGGTATCGACAGTGGGGATGGAGATCGACCAACAGTTTTTTATCCGAATGATTATCGAATTGGATATTTGTCACAGACAACCGAATTTTCTGATGAATTGACTGTACTTCAAGCGGTTTTTCAAGGAAATAGTCCATTAATCCGTACCGTGAGAGAATATGAGGAAGCTTTGCTTGTATTAGCTGAGAATGGCGAGGACGAGAGCGTTCAGAGACGTTATGCCAAGGCAGAAGAACAAATGAACAAAGAAGATGCTTGGACCACAGATACAAATGCTAAGATTATCTTACAAAAATTAGGCATCAGTGAATTAGATAAAAAGATTGGCGCACTATCAGGTGGACAAAAAAAACGTGTAAGTTTAGCACAAGTCCTAATCGATGAGCCTGATTTATTATTATTAGATGAACCCACGAACCACTTGGATTATGAAGCGATTGAATGGTTAGAAAATTACTTAAAACAGTATCGTGGATCGTTATTAATGGTCACCCATGATCGTTATTTCTTGGATCGAGTGACGAATCGCATTTTTGAACTATCATTTGGACAACTACACGAGTATCGAGGGAATTATGAAGCTTATATTTTAGAAAAAGCTGAAAGAGATCGTGTGGAAGTGGAACAAGAAGAAAAACGAAAGCGCCTGTACAAACAAGAATTAGCCTGGATGAGAGCTGGAGTTCAAGCACGCGGAACGAAGCAACAAGCACGCATCAATCGTTTTGAGGATCTTAAAGAAAACTTGTATCAAGTCAATCATGAAGCAGACCTCGAATTGAATATCGCAACGAAACGTTTAGGAAAAAAAGTATTAGAGATCAAAGATGGAACATATGCTATTGAAGGGAAATTGCTGATCAACCATTTAGATTTGTTGATTCAATCACGAGAACGTTTAGGTATCACTGGGAAAAATGGTGCCGGTAAATCAACCTTACTGAATATTTTAGCGGGACGTATTCCTTTAGATAATGGTACGTTTACGGTTGGTGAGACTGTTCGTATCGCCTACTATACACAAGAAAATGAAGAGATGAATCCCGAAAAACGCATGATTGCTTATTTGCAAGAAGCAGCTGAAGAAGCTCAAACGGCAGAAGGTATGCAAATTGGTGTGGCTGAATTATTGGAAAGATTTTTATTTCCTCGATTTATGCATGGCACATTGATCAAAAAATTATCTGGTGGCGAAAAACGTCGACTATATCTATTGAAATTGCTGATCCAACAACCTAATGTTTTACTCTTGGATGAACCAACGAATGATTTAGATATCGCCACACTGACCATTTTAGAAGATTATTTCAAGAGTTTCCCAGGTGCCGTGATTACTGTATCACATGACCGTTATTTCTTAGACAAAGTAGCAGAAAAATTATTAGTTTTTCAAGGAAATGCTAAGCAAGAATTATATTATGGGGATATGTCGAGTTATTTATTGACACAAAAAGATACAGCGCCTTTAGGTAAAGAAAAAATGAATGAACCAACGAAGCCGGCTGCTGACGTTAAAAAGGAAACAAAAAAGAAACTTTCTTATTTAGAGCAAAAAGAATGGGAAACGATCGAAGATGAAATTGCTGAATTAGAAGAACAGATTTCAGAGCTGCAAGAAGAAATGAATCATCAAGGAGATAACTTTACTCGTTTACAAGAATTACAAGCAAACGTTTCACAAGCAGAAAGCAAATTAGATGAGAAAATGGCTCGTTGGGAATACTTAAGCGAATGGGTAGAAGACTAGGAGGAAAAAAATGGAGCAAGCATATCTTGATTTAGGCAGGAAACTACTAGAAGAAGGACATGAAAAAGGCGACCGAACAGGCACCGGTACACGCAGCATTTTTGGCTATCAAATGCGGTTCGATCTACAAAAAGGATTTCCATTATTAACAACGAAACGGGTTCCTTTTGGGTTGATTAAGAGTGAATTGTTATGGTTTTTAAAAGGGGATACGAATATCCGTTATCTTTTACAAAATAACAATCATATCTGGGATGAATGGGCGTTTGAACGATATATCAAAAGTGATGAATACCATGGGCCAGATATGACTGATTTTGGCCATCGAAGCATCTCTGATCCTGAGTTTAATAAACAATATCAAGAACAAAGTCAGCTATTTTGTGAAAGAATTTTAACTGATGACGCATTTGCTGAAAAATATGGCGATTTAGGTCACATCTATGGGTACCAGTGGCGCCATTGGGAAACGAAAGATGGTGGGTTTATCGATCAAATCAAGGAAGTGGTCGAAGCAATCAAAAAAACACCTGATTCAAGACGTTTGATTGTGTCTGCTTGGAATCCAGAAGATGTTCCTAGTATGGCGTTACCGCCTTGCCACACGATGTTTCAATTTTATGTTCATGATGGTCGTTTAAGTTGTCAATTGTATCAACGGAGTGGTGATGTATTTCTAGGTGTGCCTTTCAATATTGCCAGTTATGCTTTGTTAACCCATCTGATTGCGCATGAAACTGGATTAGAAGTTGGTGAATTTATCCATACTTTAGGTGATGCTCATCTCTATTCAAATCATGTGGAACAAATGAAAGAACAACTTTCAAGAGAAATGCGTGCGTTTCCTAAATTAGTTTTAAATACAGAAAAAAAATCTGTGTTTGACTTTGAAATGGATGATATCAAGGTTGAAGGCTATGAACCTCATCCAGCAATCAAAGCGCCAATCGCAGTATGAACACAGAAAGGATGATGAAATGTTAGCTGCTATCTGGGCACAAGATGAAAATGGGTTGATCGGTAAAGAAGACCAACTGCCTTGGAGATTACCCAATGATCTGAAGTTTTTTAAACAAATGACTGAAGCGAATACTTTAGTTATGGGAAGAAAAACATTTGAAGGTATGGGAAGTCGTCCGTTGCCTAACCGTCAAACAATCGTGATGACAAGAGATCGTGATTACCAAGCTGACAATGTCATGGTTATGCACGAGATTGAAGAAGTATTGGATTACGCAAAGGAAAACGATGGTATTTTGTTCGTTGCGGGAGGATCAGCTATTTATAAAGAATTTCTTCCTTTTTGTTCGGTGCTGTATCGCACAGTCATCCATCATTCTTTTACAGGGGATACTTATTTTCCAGAAGTTGATTGGGATCAATGGTCATTAATCAATATCAGCCAAGGGGAGATGGACGAAAAAAATCCTTATGCCCATCAATTTGAAACATATCAACGAAAAAGAAAATAAATAACCGATGAAAAAAGGTATTTCCTGAAAGCTTGTTTAGCACATTTTGGGAAATATCTTTTTTAATAAAGTTGAAAGGATCAATACCACATCTTTGGATGAAAACGGAATCGTTCGTAGAGGTATTTAATGAAAAAACGTCTGTTGTCTGTTATACTTAAAAAAGAAATTGCCTTTATTAGTACTTGTTGTAAACCAAAAGGCATCTTGTTAAAGGAAGAGTGAGATAGTATGACAAATGTAAAAATCGTAACAGATTCTTCTTGTACAATGGAAAAAAGTGTGCGAGATAACTTAAATATCCAGGTGATGCCGCTAGCTATCATGATCGATGGCGTGGTCTATCCTGATGACGATCAATTAGGTGGAGAAAAATTCATGGATATGATGGCTCAAGCTAAATCATTACCAAAAACGAGTCAACCGCCAATCGGTGAATTTATTTCAACCTATGATCAACTTGGCGAAGATGGCAGTGAAGTTATCTCGATCCATATGACTAAAGGTTTGAGTGGAACGGTTGAAGCGGCCCGTCAGGCAAGCAATCTGACTAAAACGAAAGTGACTGTCATCGATAGTGATACAACCGATCAGGGGCTGTCCTTCCAAGTAATCCGTGCTGCTGAACTTGCACAAGCAGGAAAAAGTGCTGATGAGATTCTTGAAGAAATCAAAAAAGTACAAGAAAATACAAAATTATATATTGGGATCTCTACATTAGATAACTTAGTCAAAGGTGGGCGCATTAGCCGAGCAACTGGTTTATTGTCAAGTGTATTGAACATACGTGCTGTGATGAATTTCACTCATGGAGAGTTGATCCCAGTTGCTAAGGGTCGAGGAAAGAAAACTTTTGACAAATGGTTCAATAATTTGAAGAAAGAATTAAAAGAACTACCAAATGTTCGTCAAATTGGGATCTCTCATGCAGATGCTCAAGAGCTTGCTCAAGAATTTAAAGAAGGACTACAAGAATTATTTCCTGATATGACGATTCCTGTTCTACACACGAATCCAGTTATTGCAACACATACGGGGAAAAACGCCTTTGCAATCATGTATTACGTTGACTAAATCAAGAGGATAAATCATTGGTCAGTTAGCCATTGATTTTATCCTTTTTTTCTTTATAATAATTCTTATTTTTTTCAGAAACACTACCTTTTTATTTTAATTTTTGATAACATAAGAAACAATCGAATAATATGAGGTGAATGATATGAAATTAACAAAACGACAACTATTGCTCGTTTTGTTCCCATTACTTATCGCTATATTTGTATATTTAGGACTATCTTTATCGATTCCAAAAGCTAAACCGCTATTAAAACCAGCAGCGACAGTTAGTCAAAAGACGGATCAAAAAGAAAAAATCCATTATGTAGCTATCGGCGATTCGTTAACTGAAGGAATAGGAGATCAAACGAAACAAGGTGGTTTTGTTCCATTAGTAGCCAACGATTTAAAAGATCGCTATGATCTGACTGCTGTTGAAATTGAAAACTATGGGGTAAACGGTGAACGGAGCGATCAAATTTTAAAACGGCTCAAGAAAAATTCAGAGATTCAAACAAACATTAAATCAGCTGACTTTATTACTTTGACAGTGGGCGGAAATGACTTAATGAAAGTGATTCAAAACGATCTATTTGGGATCAGTATCCAATCATTTAAGCGACCATTACAAAAGTATCAGAAAAATGTTGAACAATTGATCGAAGAAATTAGGAAGTTAAATGGTCACGCACCGGTTTACATCTTAGGTATTTATAATCCATTCTATTTGAACTTCCCTGAGATTAAAGACATGCAGACGATTGTGAACAACTGGAATGCTGGGACTGAGTCTGTTGTCAAAAATGCGGATAACTGCTATTTTATCCCAATCAATGAGTTACTATATCAAGGGTTAAACCAAAAAGTTGGCGTAACTGAAGAAGGAACGAATCAGTCAAGTACTAGCGAAAGTACGTCAAATAGCAAAAATAATGTATTGTATGAAGAAGATCATTTTCATCCTAATAACTTAGGCTATCAATTGATGGCAAATGCTGTACGAGATGAATTAATTGAAACGCAAGACCAATGGTTGCCAAGGGAGGATCAGAAATAATGGAAAAACGCTCAAAAAAGGTTTCGACACAAACGAATACTGAAATTCAAAAGAAAAATTATTGGAAATGGGCTTTTTTGATCCTTTTAGGAGTTGTTCTTGGATCAAGCATCTTTTTAGGTACTCGGATTTTTGCGAATCGAGAACCGGATTTTGCTAAGGTGCCAGCGATCACCCAAAGACAAGGAGATCCAGTCTTGACCATCAACACCAATAAAGAAAAGGTCAATCAAATGATCAGTTTTTTCTTGACAGATTATCAAAAAGACCAAGGTATTCAATATAAATTTTATCTTGAAAATGAAGCGATGTTGAATGGTACGTTTGAAGTATTAGGATTTCCAATCAACTTTTATCTGTACTTTGATCCATATGTGATGGAAAATGGAAATGTCCAATTAAAAGCGAAAAGTCTTTCGATCGGCACATTGAGTTTACCGATCAAAGATATCATGAATATGATCAAGCGAAATTATAAGTTGCCTGATTGGATTGAAATCAATACGGATGATTTGACGATCATGCTACGTTTAGATCGCTTCCGTATGCAAAATGGTATGTACATCAAAGCAGATAAAATTGATTTAGTGAATGATGACATTCGTTTTAGTCTATATCTACCTAAAGAAACTGGTGAAAAGACAACGAGCAATAAAACGACAAAGAATACTGATACCACCGACACGAGTGTAACGAAGTAAACAGTGGGTCATTGATGGGAGAGAGAAGGATGGAAAGAGCAATTTTTGCTGGAGGATGCTTTTGGTGTATGATTCAGCCCTTTGATACGCTGCCAGGGATTCATACGATCATGTCTGGCTATACAGGTGGACATGTGCCATCTCCAACCTATGAACAAGTCAAATCTAAAACGACTGGTCATACAGAAGCGGTAGAGATCATCTATGATCCAGAGAAAATATCATATCAAGAATTAGTGGAAATCTATTGGCAGCAAACCGATCCAACGGATGCATTTGGACAATTTGAAGATCGTGGCGAGAATTATCGGCCGGTTATTTACTTTACGACAAATGAACAGAAGAGAATCGCGGAAGAAAGTAAAAATCGATTAGCGGCTAGTGGTCGGTTTACAAAACCGATCGTGACCACGATTGAAAAAGCACAACCATTTTATTTGGCTGAGCCAGAGCATCAAGATTATTATAAAAAAAATCCTGAAAATTTTGAGCGAAACCATGCAAGAAGAGCGGCTTTCGTCAAAGAAAACTGGGAGGAAAGAATGTGAATCAAAGCTTCTATCATTATTTAATGACTCTTCGTGGCGGTAAACAAGCAGATCAACAATCTGTTTTCGCCACAGAAGCAGGGAAAGATATCCAGTTTCCTAAACATAGTACGAGTTATGAAGAAATTTCCGATTATCTAGAATTGAATGTGGATTATTTGTCATCTATGGATATATTTGATGAGGTGTGGGAAAAATATTTAGAAAACAGCCATTGATTCTGCGTTTGTTTTCTTCATTTTTTAGAAAAGATCAAAAAGGAAACATCTAGTCGCATTTTTTGGTTTTTTTTTCTATAATAGAGAAAGAACGATAACCTTGAGAGTGGAATGATGGATATTGACAAAAAAACAACGCTATATCGACCGTTTTTGGCTTATAATCAAATATGTACTTTGCTCCATCTTGATCGCTTTTATTTTAAGAGGATTTCTTCTTATTCCAGTGCCAGTAGAAGGTAATTCGATGGAAAACGTCTTGAAACAAGGTGACATGGTTGTAATGGAAAAATTTTCTGAAATCAGACGGTTTGACGTAGTTGTTTTTCAATTGGCTGATGGAACGATTTATATCAAACGAGTGATCGGGTTGCCAGGAGAGACAATTAGCTATGAGAATGATCAGCTGAAAGTGAATGGAAAAGTGGTCGAAGAACCTTTTCTAACGAAAAATAGAAAGTCGGATCATGAAAGTAGTCCTTATACAACGGACTTTACTCTGGAAGAATTAACGAATAAGACAAAGCTGCCAGCCGACAGTTACTTTGTTTTAGGGGACAATCGACGTGTTTCGAAAGACAGTCGCTCCTTTGGGATGATTACAGGAAGCGAAATATTGGGTAAGGCTCGCTTTGTTTACTATCCCTTGAACGAGATAAAATGGATTGGGTAAAGAAAAGAGATCATTCAGGATGATTTCAAGGCGCTAATGCCACCGCTTATTTGTTTTAGAGTGAAGAGGAAAGCAACCTCCAAAAGTTAGATTTTTTGATCTAACTTTTGGAGGTCGCTTTTTTACTTGATTAAAATAGTACAATTAAGATATAAAATGAACTAATTTCTTGCCATTTTATGTTCTAAAAGAGATGATAGGAGAAAAAGTAAGAAGGGATAAAAGTGCGCTATCATATCATGGAAAGTTTAGATATTCGGAGAAATCTAGCAACAGAGGAATATCTTATGAACAGTTTTGACAGTGATGAACCTTTGTTTTTACTATATATTCAAAAACCTTGTGTGATTATTGGACGAAACCAAAATAGTTATGAAGAAATCGATCTCAAGTATTTAAGGGAAAAAAACGTGACACTCACTCGGCGAACCTCAGGTGGAGGAGCTGTATATGATGATTTAGGAAATCTAAGCTTTAGCTTTGTGACCAGCAAAAATGCAATGAAATTTGGTGAATATGAATCCATTACCTCGCCTATTATCACAGCATTAAGAAAAATGGGCGCAACCAAAGCAGAAGTTGGTGGACGTAATGATATGTATATCGAAGGAATGAAATTTTCTGGTAATGCCATGTATACGAAAAAAAATCGGTTATACTCACATGGTACATTAATGTATGATGTTGATTTGTCCGTTCTTGATAAAATTTTGACGGTTTCCAAAGAGAAAATTGAGTCTAAAGCAACGAAATCAGTAAAAAAAAGTGTGACGAATCTGAAACCATTTTTAAAAGAAAAATATCAATTTGAAAAAACCGCTGACTTTAGAGATGCACTGATTTGTGAAGTCTATCAGGTCGATGATCTGCAAGAAATTGAAGATAAAAGGGTAGATTTGACGAAGAAAGATGAACAAAACATTGAACAAATCGTCCAGAATCGTTATGCTAATGATGATTGGGTCTATGGTGAAACACCAAGGTTTTCGGTGAAACGCAGAATCAGGCTCCCCAAAGTTGGAATTGTGGACGTCCGTTTGTCGACACTGCATGGGAGAATCAATGAGATTCGTTTTTATGGTGATTTTTTTGGACAAAAAGATGTAAGTATTCTTGAACAACAATTACTTGGTCAAAAATTTATTTATGAAGAAATAAAAAACGCATTAAATAATATGACTGTTTCAGATTATATCTTTCATTTTAATAACGAAGATCTACTAGCACTACTATTTTAGTCAAACAAGCCAAAATAAGTGCATAGGAGACCAAGATAATTTATCTAAAAAAGCCTTCCATCTGTTTTTCTAATGGAGGGCTTTAAAAAATTTACATTTTCATCCAGACAGGCTCTAATGTATTTCCATCTAAATCTTGGACTTCAAGTGAAAACATTTCTTCTTCAGACATGCCCATATCGACTTCATGATAGCTTCCGCCATTTTCTTTCGCCGTATTCGCAAACTTTTTAACTTCATCCGCATTTGCTACACTAAAAGAAATCAAGGCGCCACTTGTTTTTTTATTATCTGCGATTTCTTTGTCTTTTAAGAATTTTTTGTAAAAACCGTGAGAGAGTAACATGATCCAAAATGTGTCGTCCCAAACCACAGCGCTTGCTTCGTCAGTTGAAAATTCTTCATTTTTCTTAAAGCCCAATTTTTCATAAAAAGCAACAGACTTGTCTACATCTTCAACGGGGAAATTAACAAAAACCATACTGTTCATTTGTCCCTCTCCTTTCTTTTATCCTATCATCTATTAAAATGTAAACGTTGTCAAAAGATGCGTGCTGAAAGAATTCTTCTTTACAGTTTTATAAACGTTCATTGAATATATTTATCTGCAGAATACTAGAAAAAACGATTAAACCCAATCGAATGTCGTTCATCATTAAAGACAGGAACATTCTTCATTTGAAGAAGCAGGGTACACCTGAATAGGGAGGAAGTATTGAAATGTTTCCTATCTCTTGCAATCTTCTTGCGAAAAAGTGCAACCTCATGGAAAGGAATTGAATATGGTATGCGTACGGCTTAAACTGAGAGTATCAAAGCAAGGAGGAGAAAATTTGAGAATAAAATTTGGAATTGATAATCACATTGCACAGGATACAGTGAAGGTAACTACCCATTCTTCTTGCGAAAAAACGTGGGGGAGAATAAAAGAAGCTATTCTGACTACGGAGCAAACAATCGTAGTAATTGATGCAAAAACAAATAAGAAAGTTTCCAGGCTATTAAGTGATGTCTCCTCAATCGAGTCAAAAGAACAGATGTGTCATGTCGTTTTTACATCAAATGAGAGGTATCTATTAGCTGTACGGTTAAAAATAGTTGAGAAGCAATTTACAAGTTACGGATTTGTGCGGATTAACATTAGTACGCTGGTTAATCGATCTTTTATTAAAGCTTTTCGTTCTACGGATAATGCACGGGTTGAAATTGAAATGAAAAATGGTTCTAAATTTATTGTGAATCGTCACTATGTAAAAAAATTTAAGGAGATGTGGGTATGAGTAAACAGATAAAACATAATTTTTTTCAAACGTTCTCGTTAAGCAGCATCTGGTTGATATTTATAATAACAAGCTTCTTTGCGAAAGGACAGATGATCCATGTTTATTTTCTTTGGCACGTAATGGGTGTTAGTCTAGTTTGTGCATTAGTCTTTGGTGTGATGTATGATGTGCTTTGGAATCATCTTACGCTGAAACCAGTCAGTAATATTTTGATTGCGACTGTTGGAAATACAGTTGCGGGTTTAGCGATTTTCAATTTGCTTTCATTCAAACTGCCTTTGGCAATTTCACCAATTAATCTTTTGGCAATTTATCTTATTTTAAATTTGATCTTACACACCATTGCATTTTATCTATACGCAAAAAATGAGAGCAAAAAGCAAGCAAGAGCGTTAAATAAAAAAATAAATAACTCAATCGATTAAACGTTAGAAAGCAAGTTGGAAGTTTTCCACTCATTTTTAACTGAAAAAGGATAATCGATAGTTGATGATTCCAAAACTCAGAATCGATAATAAAGTGAAAAAATATCTCAAATTATATTGAGTAATGGATCACGAAGAAGTCTTAAAGGATGTGTTATCTCACTAATTTATAGCATGGAGGAATCAAGAACCCAGAGAACGGAAAATGCCAAAATGAGAGTGCGATTAGTAGGGAAATATGATAAAATACGGAACAGGCGCCTTTTTGTTATTTATAATGATGTATTTTCTTTTTATTAATAGTAATAAAAGTACAAAACATGTTTGATAAAGAAAAATACCCTAAGGCGTTGAGATTTAGTATCATGATAGAAGGATTATTCTGCCGAACCACTGATGAATAAAAAGCGGTATCCACTTTAAAAAATTGTAAAGTCAGGATAAATGCATAAAAATAATCGCTGATCTTAGGTTCATGGTAGTATGGATAGTTGCAGAGCTGCTTTTGAAAGAGTCTACCCAATAATTGCTTTGAATAATATAAGGAAAATGAGCCTAATCAACTTACTTGATGGTAGTAGACTTGTATGCATAGATTTACTAAGGTTAAATATGATAATGTAAGAATAAGGTTTGAAATCCTTATATGAAAGGAATGAATTTATTCTATGACGATCCAATGGTTCCCAGGGCACATGGCAAAAGCCCGTCGTGAAGTTTCTGAGAAAATGAAATATGTCGATATCGTCTTTGAATTAGTCGATGCACGATTACCTTTGTCTTCACGTAATCCAATGCTTGATCAGATCATCCAACAAAAGCCAAGGTTGGTATTATTAAATAAAGCTGATCTAGCAGACCCCAAACAAACGAAGTTATGGCAAACGTATTTTCAACAACAAGGTCATCAAGCATTAGCAATTACCGCTCAAGAGAGTAAAGGGATCAAAGCGTTGATTCCAGCAGCCAAAGAAGCACTGAAAGAAAAAAGAGCACGTGATGCCGCTCGAGGGATCAAACCACGAGCAATCAGAGCCATGGTTTTAGGTATTCCAAATGTCGGGAAGTCAACATTGATGAACCGCTTAGTTGGAAAAAAAATTGCTCAAACAGGTAATAAACCTGGTGTGACAAAAGGACAACAATGGTTGCGCCTAGGTAGCGAATTAGAGTTATTAGATACGCCAGGAATCTTATGGCCTAAATTTGAAGATGAAGAGATCGGTAAAAAACTAGCACTAACCGGAGCCATTAAAGACCAGTTAGTTCATTTAGATGATCTCGCTATCTATGGCTTAGATTTTTTCGCTCGTTACTATCCAGGAAGAATCGCGGAGCGCTATCAGTTACCAGAAGAAGCAGAACAACAATTAGCACCTGAATTATTGATGACGATTACTGCAAAGCGTGGCTATAAAGATGATTATGATCGTGGTAGTGAAGTGGTAGTCTTCGATATCCGTCAAGGAAAACTTGGGCGCTACACATTAGATCGATGTGAAGAAATGGGGAAAACAAGCGATGAGTGAATCGATCCAAAGTATCAAGGAACGATTAAAAACAGTGACGTCGTTAACTGATCCCTTCATTGCCGAACTAAAGCAAGATCAGCGAAAAGGGGTACAACAAGCGCTTCTATCCTTTGAGAAACAAGTAAAAAAAACGGCATTGATCCAAGAAAAATATTTGGAAATGTCATTATTTGAGAATCAGGCATATGAACAAGGATATGAATGGATTGCGGGGATTGATGAAGTAGGACGTGGGCCTTTAGCAGGGCCAGTAGTAGCGGCCGCTGTCATCCTACCTAAAGACGAACCGATCCTTGGATTAAATGACTCGAAACAATTATCAGAAAAAAAACGAGAACTGCTTTATGACCAAATCCAACAAAAAGCACTTGCTATCGGTATCGGCATCATTGATGAAAAAAAGATTGATGAGGTCAATATTTATGAGGCAAGCAAACTAGCAATGATCCAAGCTGTAGAAAAGCTGGCGATACGTCCAAATTATCTCTTAATTGATGCCATGACACTGGATTTGCCAATCCAGCAAGAAAAATTGATCAAGGGAGATGCTCGTTCAGTTTCTATTGCGGGAGCAAGTATCATTGCAAAAGTTTATCGTGATGATTTAATGAAAAAATATGATGAACTATATCCAGGTTATGGGTTTGGCCATAATGCTGGTTATGGAACGAAAGAACATCTACAAGGCTTAGCAACACAAGGAATTACCCCTATTCATCGACGCTCTTTTGCACCGATAAAAAATTATTTATCTTAAGATGTTTGACCGTCTCTTGCGTATTTTATTTAAAAGTAACTTCGAGAGGCGGTTTTCGTTCATGGATCAGATTGAAGGATTTTTACTTAAATTAGCTTATGCGAAAGGAATTAGCAGTCAAGGAAAATGGGCGGTTGTCCAGGCTTTATTGGAAACTCAAACATGCGAGTTGTCTTCTTATGAAATCATTGAAATCGCAAAAATTGTTCGTCATCGAGAAAAATTTCAAGAAAGTTGGCGGCAAATCAATCAAAATTTTGCGAAGTTTAAAACAGCTCAGTCATTCATTACTTGTCTTGACCCGTGCTATCCCCCGCAACTTTTTCATCTTGCGACACCACCGATTCTTTTATTTTATTCTGGTGATCTTTCTCTACTAAAACAAAAGATGCTCAGTGTGGTTGGGGGCAGGAAAACCTCGGTCTTGGCAAAAAAAGTTGTACATGAACTTTTAACTCCGGTCATAGATGCTAACTATGTCATCGTTAGTGGCTGTGCCAAAGGAATCGATACATACGCACATTTGGCTGCGATTAAAAATACTGGAAAGACGATTGCGGTAATCGGTACAGGAATTAAAAAAGCCTACCCAAAGGAAAACCAATTTCTTCAAGCAGAAATTGGAAAGAATCATCTTTTACTTAGTGAATATCCACCATACGAAGGACCAAAACAATACCGCTTTCCCATGAGAAATCGAATCATTGCTGCTTTGTCACAAGGCACTTGTGTCATTGAAGCAAAGCAAAAGAGTGGTTCTTTGATAACAGCACAACAAGCGTTAGAAATCGGTCGAACTGTTTTTTCTGTACCTGGAAATATTTTGACACAATACTCAACTGGCTCCCATCAACTAATTCAAGATGGTGCTGTTTGTGTGATTTCTGGTGAAGATTTATTGTTCGAGTTGAAAGAATAACAGGAACTTCTCATTTGATTTTCTTGACAAACGTTTTCTGAATGGATATGATAAGCTACGATTTGTATGAGTCCGCTTAATATAGTAGGAACATGTCAATGGAAAGGAGTCCATTCAGTAATGGCATATAAATATTTAGTGATTGTGGAATCACCTGCAAAGGCCAAAACCATTGAAAAATATCTTGGTCGTAATTATAAAGTAATGGCCAGTGTCGGTCATATACGTGATTTACCTAAAAGTAAAATGGGAATTGATGTCGAAAACAACTATGAACCCCATTATATTTCAATTCGCGGAAAAGGCGATGTGATCAAAAGTTTAAAATCAGCAGCAAAAAAAGCGCAAAAAGTTTATCTTGCAAGTGACCCGGATAGAGAAGGGGAAGCAATTGCTTGGCATTTAGCCTATTTACTAGGTTTAGATTTATCAGAAAAAAATCGTGTGGTTTTTAACGAAATTACTAAGGAAGCGGTAAAAGCAGCCTTCAAGGAACCAAGAACGATCGACGTGGATTTAGTGGATGCCCAACAAGCAAGACGGGCGTTAGACCGCTTGGTGGGCTACTCCATCAGTCCAATCCTATGGCGCAAAGTCAAAAAAGGATTAAGTGCTGGAAGAGTACAGTCTATTGCATTAAAAATTATCATTGATCGTGAAAAAGAAATCCGTGATTTCATTCCAGAAGAATACTGGAGCATTGACGGTAATTTCAAAAAAACACGTAAAAAATTTAAAGCAAACTTTTGGGGAATTGATGGCAAGAAAAAGAAATTGCCTGATGCCCAATCCGTAAAAGAAGTTACTGATCGTATTGATGGACCAGATTTCACCGTTCAAAAAGTTGAAAAGAAAGAACGGAAACGAAATCCAGCAAACCCATTTACTACGAGTAGTCTACAACAAGAAGCTGCTAGAAAATTGAACTTTAGAACACGGAAAACGATGATGGTTGCGCAACAATTATATGAAGGAATCTCCTTAGGTAAGCAAGGTACTGTAGGTTTGATCACATATATGCGTACCGATTCAACACGGATCGCTGAGACTGCGAAAGCAGAAGCGGCTACCTTCATCGAAGAAACTTACGGGAAAGAATTTTCTAGTCATGCACAACGTAAAATCAAAAATGCGCAAGGTGCGCAAGACGCCCATGAAGCAGTTCGCCCGACAAGTGTCCTACGTACTCCTGAGGAAATCAAACAATATTTAGACAAGGACCAATTAAAACTCTACACCCTTATTTGGTCACGATTTGTTGCTAGTCAAATGACACCAGCGATATTAGATACCATGAAAGTTACCTTAGAACAAAATGGCGTACTTTTTATTGCGAATGGCTCTAAAGTTAAATTTAAAGGGTTCATGCAAGTCTATGTTGAAGGCAGAGATGATGGGAAAGAAGATAAAGAAAATATCTTACCAGAACTAGCACAAGGGGATATTGTTCAATCAGTGGACATTGAACCGAAACAACATTTCACGCAACCGCCAGCAAGATTCAGTGAAGCAACTTTAATCCGTGCTTTGGAAGAAAATGGTGTGGGACGTCCTTCCACTTATGCGCCAACGCTGGATACGATCCAACGACGTTACTATGTCAAATTGACACAAAAACGCTTCGAACCAACTGAATTGGGTGAAATCGTCAATTCTTTGATTTGTGATTTCTTCCCCCAAATCGTCGATATCCATTTTACCGCTGAAATGGAAGGTGATTTGGATAAAATTGAAGAAGGAAAAGAAGCATGGATCGAAGTGGTGGATCGTTTCTACAAACCATTTGAAAAAGAATTGACCAATGCAGAAGAAAAAATCGAAAAAATTCAAATCAAAGATGAACCGGCTGGATTTGACTGTGATATTTGTGGGCATCCGATGGTTATAAAATTAGGAAAGTATGGTAAATTTTATGCATGTAGTAATTTTCCTGATTGTCGAAATACGAAACCAATTGTTAAAGAGATCGGTGTGACTTGTCCAGTTTGTCATGAGGGTCAGGTGATTGAACGCAAGTCTAAGAAAAACCGAATCTTTTACGGGTGTTCACGTTTTCCAGACTGTGACTTTACTTCTTGGGACAAACCAGTAGGACGAAATTGTCCGAAATGTGACCAGTATTTAGTTGAAAAGAAAGTCAAAGGCGGAAAACAAGTCGTATGTATCAATGGCGACTATGAAGAAGACATTCAAAAATAAAATGAGAAGAGGTCTTTATTTGAAAACTGTTAATGTAATAGGTGCAGGATTAGCTGGAAGTGAAGCAGCTTGGCAAGTCGCTCAAGCAGGTGTTCCTGTTCGTTTATACGAGATGCGCCCAGTGAAATCAACAGAAGCACACCATACAAGTAATTTTGCAGAGTTAGTCTGTTCCAACTCCTTGAGAGGGAATAGTTTAGCAAATGCAGTAGGTTTATTAAAAGAAGAAATGCGACGGTTAAATTCAGTCGTGATCACTTCAGCTGATGAAACAGCTGTTCCAGCTGGCGGTGCCTTAGCAGTGGATCGGTATTCTTTTTCTGAGACGATCACACGTAAAGTCAAAGAACACCCGCTAGTAACAGTCATCAATGAAGAAATCACTGAAATTCCAGAAGGGATCACGATCATTGCTACTGGTCCCTTAACCTCTCACCCGTTAGCTGAAAGTATTAAAGCATTCAATGGTTCTGACGGATTCTATTTTTATGATGCAGCAGCACCGATCGTAGACAAAGCAACGATCGATATGGATAAAGTCTATTTAAAATCACGCTATGATAAAGGGGAAGCAGCTTATCTAAACTGTCCAATGACTGAAGAAGAGTTTAAAGCATTCCACGAAGCTTTAACAACAGCTGAAGTAGCCGAACTTAAATCATTTGAAAAAGAAAAATACTTTGAAGGCTGTATGCCGATCGAAGTGATGGCTCAGCGTGGCTTTAAAACAATGCTGTTTGGTCCAATGAAACCAGTTGGATTAGAAGATCCAAAAACCGGTAAACGCCCTTATGCGGTGATCCAGTTACGTCAGGACAATGCCGCTGCCTCATTGTATAACATCGTTGGTTTCCAAACGCACTTAAAATGGGGAGAACAAAAACGGGTTTTCCGTATGATCCCAGGTTTAGAAAACGCAGAATTTGTCCGTTATGGTGTAATGCACCGCAACAGTTTTATGAATTCACCAGAATTATTGAAACCAACTTATCAATCAACGAAGCGTGAAGACTTGTTCTTTGCAGGACAAATGACTGGTGTGGAAGGTTATGTTGAAAGTGCAGCTAGTGGTTTGCTTGCAGGAATCAATGCTGCTCGTTTAGCTAAAGAAAGTGAGCCGATTGAGTTTCCACGAGAAACAGCGATTGGGAGTATGGCGTATTATATTACACATGCTGAAGGAAAACATTTCCAACCAATGAATGCGAATTATGGTTTGTTCCCTGAATTACCAGAGCGCATTCGTGACAAAAAAACACGTTATGAAGCGATTGCTCAAAGAGCACTTCAGGCAAATGAACAAATAAAAAAAGAATTAATTGATGAAGTAACAGCTCAGTAACATGAAGTGAGCCCGGGACAAAGGTGTTCCGGGCTCTTTACTAGGCATAAAATAAATATACAACACATCTTTTATTTGCAGTGTTCCAAAAGGAATTTTTTTCTTTTGGTAAAAAATGAGTAAATATCAGATTAAAAAAAAGGTCGTAATCTAAGAATTTTGTCAAATTAATTGTTTCAATTGTGAACAAACTTAGAAATATTGATTAAATTCTGACAATTTATTTGTTTTTTTAATTTTGCTATGCTAAATTTATCTCTGGGATTAAAAGGAAGGTGATAAAATGCTAGAACAAACGTGGAAAGATAAGTTTTTGCGTTATTTAATCGTGGAACGTGGTTACTCTGAAAAAACACGAGAAGCATACGAGGAAGACCTCACTAATTTTGAAAGATTTCTTACAGAATCAGGAGAGGATGATTTATTAAAAATCAATCACTTAGATGTTCGAGTGTATTTAAGTTACCTAACTGATGAAAGATATAGCAGAAATTCGATCAGTCGTAAGATTGCAAGTCTGCGCTCTTTTTATCAATACCTTTTAAAAGAAGAAGTGATCAAAGAAAATCCTTTTTCTTATGTCCACCTAAAAAAGAAAAATTTGAAACTACCTCGCTTTTTTTATGAGAATGAAATGCAAGCATTATTTGACAGTGTCAAAGGAGAAAAACCTTTAGATTTGAGGAACCAAGCGCTATTAGAAGTTCTTTACGGTTCGGGGATTCGATTAAGCGAGTGCAGTAATTTGAAACTAGCAGAAATCGATTTCGACTCCGAAGTCATGTTGATTCATGGTAAAGGGAATAAAGAACGGTATGCACCACTTGGTTCATTCGCACAAGATGCCTTACAAGAGTATTTTGAAAAAGGGCGAAAGGTGCTGATGGATAAATACCACAAGAGTCATGACTATGTTTTTGTGAACCATCATGGTGAACCAATTACGCCAACAGGGATCGAGTATGTATTGAATCAAGTGATTAAAAAGAGTAGTTTAGATAGTTCGATCCATCCACATATGCTGCGGCATACCTTTGCTACACATTTGCTGAATAATGGCGCAGATATGCGGACAGTTCAAGAGCTGTTGGGTCATGCTAATCTATCTACTACACAGATCTATGCTCACGTGACAAAAGAAAGTTTACAAAAAAATTATCGCTCGTTTCATCCAAGAGCGTAATAGAAAAGGATCAGTAATCTTAATTGGGAGGAAATAACTATGGTAGAATCACAATTTCATTCAACGACGATTTGTGCCGTTGAAAAAGATGGAAAATTTGCAATGGCAGGTGACGGTCAAGTTACAATGGGCGAATCCGTGGTGATGAAAGGAAGCGCAAGAAAAGTCCGTCGAATCTATAATGATGAAGTCATCGTAGGATTTGCTGGAAGTGTCGCAGACGCATTTACATTGGAAGAAAAATTTGAAGGCAAATTAAATGAATACAATGGTAATTTACAGCGAGCTGCAGTGGAATTAGCGCAAGAATGGCGGACACAACAGTCCATGCAAAAACTAGAAGCAATGTTGATCGTAATGAATGAAAAAGAAATGTTATTAGTTTCAGGTACTGGGGAAGTGATTGCACCAGATGATGGAATTTTGGCAATTGGTTCAGGAGGGAATTTTGCATTAGCTGCTGCTCGGGCAATGAAGAACTACGCACAAAATGACATGAGTGCCAAAGAAATCGCAGAAAATGCACTGAATATTGCAGCAGACATTTGTATCTTTACAAATCATAATATTATTGTGGAAGAATTATAGAGGTGAAGAAGAATGTATGAATTAAAACAAACACCAAGACAAATCGTTAATGAATTAGATCAATATATCATTGGACAACAAGCAGCTAAAAAATCAGTTGCGGTCGCTTTGCGCAATCGCTATCGCCGTTTACAATTAGATGAAAAAATGCAACAAGATATCACACCTAAAAATATGCTGATGATCGGACCAACAGGGGTAGGGAAAACAGAGATCGCTCGTCGATTGGCGAAAATCGTCAACGCTCCTTTCGTGAAAGTAGAAGCAACGAAATTTACAGAAGTAGGTTATGTTGGTCGAGATGTGGAGTCGATGGTTCGTGATCTAGTAGAAAATGCGATCCAGATCGTTGAAAAAGAACAATATAGCCGTGTATATACTGAAGCTAAGAAAAGAGCAGAAAAACGCCTAGTAAAAGTGCTGGTTCCTGGGATTAAAAAAGAACAAAAACAAACAGGAAATCAATTTGAACAAATGATGAATATGTTCAATGTTGCGCAACAAAATACAGCAGAACCGCAAGAAGAAGTGACTGAAGAAATCCGTGTCAATCGGAAAACGGTTCTAGAACAATTACAAAAAGGTTTACTTGATAACCGTCAAGTAACAATCGAAATAGAAGAACAAAAGAAACCAGCTCCAATGATGAACAATGGTTTGGAACAGATGGGCATTGATTTAAATGAAACATTAGGGGCGCTAACACCGAAGAAAAAGGTTGAGCGCACGTTAGCAGTAAAAGATGCACTTGAACTGTTGATCAAAGAAGAATCAAGTAAACTAGTCAAAGATGCTGACATCCATAGTGAAGCCATTCAATTAGCACAATCAAGCGGGATCATTTTTATTGATGAAATCGATAAAATCACTTCAAAATCACAACAATCTGGTGAAGTATCACGTGAAGGCGTCCAAAGAGATATCCTGCCAATCGTTGAAGGTTCACAAGTGAACACGAAGTATGGAGTTATCCAAACGGATCACGTCTTATTTATTGCTTCTGGTGCCTTCCATTTATCAAAACCAAGTGATTTGATTCCAGAATTGCAAGGACGTTTTCCAATACGTGTAGAATTAGATGATTTAACTGCAGATGACTTTATTAAGATCTTGACTGAACCAAACAATGCACTGATCAAACAATACGTAGCATTGATTGGCACAGAAAATGTTTCAGTGATCTTTACGAAAGAAGCAATTGAGAAAATCGCTCAAATCGCTTATGATGTAAATCGCGATACGGATAATATCGGAGCTAGACGTTTGCACACGATCTTAGAAAAATTGTTAGAAGACTTATTGTTTGAAGCACCTGACATGCAAATGGGAGAAATCACGATTACGGAAGCTTATGTGGAAGAAAAATTAGGTTCGATTGTAGCAAATGAAGATTTAAGTCGTTTTATTTTATAAAATCGGAGGAAGAAAATGACGGATTTATTAACAAAAACCCGCAATATCAACAAATTATTACAACAAAAAAATACTTTCGATCTGCGAGCTGATTTACCTTATGATAAAATGGCTGTGACATTAGGTGCTATTTTAGATAGTAACGTCTATATCATCAGCAGTGAAGGAGTCTTATTAGGCTATGATGAACGTCATGATGTCAACAATGAACGGATAAAAATGATGTTTGTTGAAAAGCAATTTCCCGATTCTTATACTGACACAGTTGATCAATTGAACAAAACGGAAGCCAATATTCCGATCAGTAGTGAAATGACTGCTTTTCCTTTTGAAGCAAGAGAAAAATACCCATTTGGTTTGACGACAGTAGTTCCTATTTTTGGTGCTGGCGAGCGGTTAGGAACCATTATTTTATCAAGGATGGAACAAGCCTTTACCGATGAAGACCTAGTGTTAGCTGAATATGGTGCGACGGTAGTCGGCATGCAGATCCTTTATCAAAAATCACGTAGTATTGAAGCGGATGTCAGAAGTGCAACAGCTGTCCAAATGGCGATCAATACTTTGTCTTACAGCGAATTGAAGGCAGTTCAAGCGATTTTTGATGCCTTAGAAGGCGATGAAGGACGTTTAACAGCATCCAATATTGCGGATAAAATTGGGATCACTCGCTCAGTGATCGTCAATGCATTACGTAAATTAGAGTCAGCTGGGATCATTGAATCACGCTCCCTTGGGATGAAAGGGACGTATTTAAAAGTTCTAAATTCCAGATTCAAAGAGGAATTAACAAAACACAGTTACTAAAAATCTATGACCGATTGATTAGATGAATCTATTCAGTAGGAACGAAGTAAACAAAAAGAGTCTCCTTTAGGTTTTCTTTTCGCTGAAACACACGAGTAATGCCAAGGATGATTCGGATACTTCTTGTTGGAAAAAATAAGAATAGCTTAGGACCTGAGACTAGCTATCTCAGGTCCTAAGATTTAACGGTGGAGGAATTATAATGACTGTAATCATTCAAAATGATCAATTGATTGCTGAAATTGCTGAACATGGAGCAGAATTGGTCAGTTTAAAATCAAAGGATAATAATCTTGAGTATATTTGGCAAGCTGATCCAGCGTATTGGGGAAGACATGCGCCCGTTTTATTTCCATTTGTTGGAAGATTAAAGGATGACCAATACACGTACCAAGGAAAGACTTATTCAATGGGGCAACATGGCTTTGCGAGAGATATGGATTTTGAAGTAATCGAACATGGTCAAGAATTAGCCAGCTTTTTGTTAAGAAGCACACCCGAGACCAAAAAAAATTATCCTTTTGATTTTGAATTAGTGATTTCTTATGAATTAGGTGGAGATGGGATCACCGTTCATTATCAAGTGGCTAATACTGGAGAAGAAGAAATGTTCTTTTCGATTGGGGGTCACCCAGCCTTTAATGTTCCTCTGGAAGAAGGATTGACTTTTGATGATTTTTACCTTGCGTTTTCACCTAAAAAATCACGTTTGCGTTTACCTTTAAGTGGGCCATATATCGATATGGAACAAAAAACACTTGGACAAACAAATACCAACCTTGCATTAGTACACGATCTTTTTGAAAATGATGCACTAGTATTTGAAACGAAAGGATTGAACGCTTATGCCATCCGTAGTGAAAAATCTAGCCACAGTGTGACATTGAGTTATAAAGATATGCCATATGTTGGGATTTGGTCACCTTATCCAAAAGAAGCGCCTTTTGTTTGTATCGAACCTTGGTGTGGTATTGCAGATACAGTAAACAGCTCGGGAGAATTGATGGAAAAAGCTGGAATCAATCAACTAGGCGCACATGAAATTTTTCAAACAAAATATTCGATTACGGTAAAATAGTGGTTATCCTAAAGTTGTTTGATTTCAATTAATCAGAGGAAATCAGGTATAATGATTCATGTTCCCTTTATTTTGCTAATCGTTTCTTTTCGCTTCTTAACGAATCAATCATTTAAAAGCTAAAAAAACAGTTGGCTGATTAGTCAACTGTTTTTCTCTCAGGTCAATTTTTTTTCTTACTACTATTCAATCCGAAGGGGATACGACTTTCTGTATGGTTTTTGATTCGTAGGATATTCTCTTTATGGCGATAGAAAATAAAGGCAGAAACTAAAAATGCAATGATCGTCAATAGCCAGTTTTGCTTAGGTAAGATACCAGGTGCGATGTAAGGAAGGATAATCGTTGATAAAGTGATCAAAGTTGCACTGATCATACTTGTTAAACTTACCATACTAGTACAAAAGAGCGTAACAACGAAGATGATACTGGAATAGATAAAAAATAGAGGATTGAATCCAAGTAACATTCCAGCACTTGTTGCAACTGCTTTGCCTCCTTTGAAGCCAGCGAAAATAGGGAACGTATGACCTAAGATCGCACAAACACCAAACCATAGGGGATTAATGGTTGTAACGTGGAAAATAACTGGTAAGCAAGTTGCCAAGGTTCCTTTCAAGATATCCATGAACAACACAATTGTACCTGCTGTTTTTCCTAAAACTCTAAAAGTATTGGTGGTGCCAGTATTTCCGCTACCATGTTGGCGGATATCTTTTTTGAAAAATAATTTACCTATCCAAACCCCCGAAGGAATCGAGCCTAGAAGATAGGCAAGTACCAATAATAAAATTAATTTCATTGTTCTACCTCTTTCAATTTGAAACTAATGTTTATTTTAGCATGAATAAAGTACGTGAACAATTGGAAATACTTGAAAGAGTGAACGAAAGGGAGTATTATTTATGTCATTTGAAAATCCAACACAAGAAAAAATCTTCGATTATTTAAAAACAGCAAAAACGATTGCAATTGTTGGTTTGAGTAATAAGGAAGAACGAACAAGTTACCAAATTGCTCGATTTCTGCAAGAACGTGGATATCGTATCATTCCGGTGAACCCATTATTAGCAGGAGAGATCATTTTAGGCGAAAAGGTCTATGCGTCGCTACAGGAAATCCAAGAACCGATCGATATTGTGGATATTTTTCGGCGTAGTGAATTTTTGCCAGAGGTAGCTGCTGACTTTTTACAGACTCAAGCAAAAGTATTTTGGGCGCAATTAGGAATCGCAAATGAAGAAGCAGCAAACAAGCTTCAATCAGCAAATCGCAAAGATATCGTCATGGATCGTTGTATAAAAATCGAGTGGAACAATATGAACGAAAAAGATAACTAAATGTTTGCATTTTAAATAACATGAAATATTTAATCGACAAGACAAAAGCGAACAATAGGATAAAAAAGATGATATTCTCAAAGGTTAGTTAGTAATTAAGTTTTAATTCTTTCCTAACCTCTTTTTTTTCATGCGTATTTCTAGTATGATTATCGTGATGCGGTTTTAACCGTAAAGTATTATTGAAGGAGCGTTTGCCTTGGCAAAAAAAGTAAAGAACGAATATAATGATGCATCGATCCAGGTTCTTGAAGGATTAGAGGCAGTTAGAAAACGACCAGGAATGTATATCGGGTCAACGGATAGCCGGGGCTTACATCATTTAGTCTATGAGATCGTTGACAATGCGGTTGATGAAGCTTTATCTGGATATGGAAATGAAATTGATGTAACCATTCATGAAGACAATAGTATCACTGTGACAGATAGCGGTCGTGGTATGCCAGTTGGGATGCATGCTTCTGGTATCCCCACAGTTGAAGTGATTTTTACTGTACTACATGCCGGCGGAAAGTTCGGTCAAGGAGGATACAAGACCTCAGGGGGACTACACGGTGTCGGAGCAAGTGTGGTCAATGCTTTGTCAAAATGGTTGGTTGTTACAATCATCCGTGATGGGATTGAATACCAACAAAAATTCAGCAATGGTGGTAAGCCTGATGGTACACTGAAAAAAATCGGGAAAACCAAGAAATCCAATGGAACGACAGTTCATTTCTTACCAGATGACACGATCTTTTCCACTACTAAATTTTCTTATGATATTTTATCTGAACGTTTGCGAGAATCAGCTTTTCTTTTAAGAGGAGTAAAAATCACACTTTCTGATCTGCGTGGTGAAGAACCAATCAAGGAAGTTTTTCACTACGAAGAAGGGATCAAAGAATTTGTTGACTACCTAAACGAAGAAAAAGATACGTTGACACCAGTTGTTTATTTTTCTGGTGAAAAAGACGGTATCGAAGTCGAAGTTGCTTACCAATATAATGATGGATATTCAGAAAACGTGTTGTCATTTGTGAATAATGTCCGAACGAAAGATGGAGGCACCCATGAAGTCGGTATGAAGTCAGCGATGACGAAAGCCTACAATGAATATGCCCGAAAAGTGGGCTTGCTGAAGGAACGAGATAAGAATCTCGAAGGTAGTGATTTTAGAGAAGGTTTAGCAGCTGTTCTCTCCATTCGAGTACCTGAGAATCTCTTACAATTTGAAGGACAAACAAAAGAAAAATTGGGTACACCAATTGCCCGTACGGCAGTAGATAATGTCATTGGAGAACAAATGGGCTTTTATTTACAAGAAAACAGTGAAATGAGCCAAATGTTAGTGCGAAAAGCAATCAAAGCCCGAGAAGCTCGTGAAGCTGCCCGAAAAGCTCGAGAAGAAAGCCGTAATGGGAAAAAACGTAAAAAAGGTGAATCATTACTCTCAGGAAAACTGACACCTGCTCAATCACGAAATCCGAAAAAGAATGAATTATACCTCGTGGAGGGAGACTCTGCTGGCGGTTCAGCAAAACAAGGAAGAGACCGTAAATTCCAAGCCATCTTGCCTCTTCGTGGGAAAGTGATCAACACTGAAAAAGCAAAAATGCAAGACATCTTGAAAAACGAAGAAATCAATACGATGATCTATACGATCGGTTCAGGTGTTGGACCTGAGTTTTCAATTGAAGATTGCAATTATGACAAAATTATTATCATGACCGATGCGGATACCGATGGTGCACATATTCAAGTGCTATTACTGACGTTCTTTTATCGTTACATGAAACCATTGATTGAAGCAGGAAAAGTGTATATCGCATTACCACCGCTTTATAAGGTTTCTAAAGGTCAAGGAAAAAAACAAGTGGTCGAATATGCTTGGACAGATGATGAATTAGCAGCGACCATCAAAAAAATTGGTAAAGGCTATATGTTGCAACGCTATAAAGGTCTTGGAGAAATGAATGCAGAACAATTGTGGGAAACTACCATGGACCCAGCCTCTCGAACGTTGATTCGCGTGAGGATAGATGATGCTGCTCAAGCGGAACGTCGCGTGACGACATTAATGGGGGACAAAGTTGAACCTCGCCGAAAATGGATCGAAAATCATGTGCAATTCACGTTAGAAGAAGATGGTAGTATCTTAGATAAAAAAGAAGATATTGAAAATACAGCTACGTCCAATGAATTGTTCGATGAAGAGAAACAATCTGAATTAGTAGAAGAATAGGAGGTCACCTAATGGAAGAACGTCAAGAAGTCCAAGAACTAACCCTAGAAGAAGTGATGGGTGACCGCTTTGGACGTTACTCAAAATATATTATTCAAGAAAGAGCATTGCCAGACATCCGAGATGGATTGAAACCCGTTCAAAGACGAATTTTATTTGCGATGAATAAAGATGGCAATACTTTTGATAAAGGATTCCGTAAATCTGCCAAATCTGTCGGAAATATCATGGGGAATTATCATCCTCATGGGGACAGTAGTATTTATGAAGCCATGGTTCGGATGAGTCAGGATTGGAAGCTAAGAGAAGTACTTATAGAGATGCACGGAAATAACGGTAGTATGGATGGTGACCCACCAGCTGCTATGCGTTATACAGAAGCACGGCTCTCCCAATTAAGTGGTGAAATGTTGGCAGATATTGAAAAAAATACGGTTGATCTTGTATGGAACTTTGATGATACTGAAAAAGAACCAACTGTGTTGCCAGCGAGATATCCAAACCTATTAGTCAATGGTTCAACGGGAATTTCCGCTGGTTATGCTACGGAGATCCCTACCCATAACTTAGCAGAAGTCATTGATGGTACGATTTACCTCATTGATCATCCCCAAGCGAGTTTAGAGAAACTAATGGATTATATCCCTGGTCCTGATTTTCCTACTGGGGGAATCTTGCAAGGAAAAGCAGAAATCAAAAAAGCTTATGAAACTGGACGTGGAAAAGTCATTCTACGATCAAAGACTAAAATTGAAGCGATTAAAGGGAACAAGCAACAAATCGTGATTTCCGAGATCCCTTATGAAGTAAATAAAGCCACATTAGTGAAGAAAATGGATGAAATCCGTTTAAATAAAAAGATCGATGGCATTGCAGAAGTTAGAGATGAAAGTGACCGCACTGGATTACAGATCGTGGTTGAATTGAAAAAAGATGCTAACGCACAAGGTATCCTCAATTACCTGTTTAAAAATACTGAACTACAAATCAATTACAACTTCAATATGGTAGCTATTGATCACATGACACCGCATCAAGTGGGGTTAAAAGATATTTTAAGTAGTTATATTGATCATCGAAAACAAGTGATCACGAAACGAAGTCAATTTGATTTAGAAAAAGCACAAAAGCGCCAGCATATCGTAGAAGGTTTAATGAAAGCTTTGTCGATCTTGGATGAAGTCATTGCCACGATTCGAGAAAGTAAAGATAAGAAAAACGCGAAGCAAAATTTAGTCGAAGTTTTTCAGTTTACGGAAGAACAAGCTGAAGCAATCGTGACGTTGCAACTATATCGTCTAACAAATACGGATATTACGGAATTACGTAAAGAATCAGAAAGCTTAATAGCACAAATCACTGAATTGAACAAAATTCTATCTAATGATAAAGAATTATTCTCGGTCATGAAGAAAGAACTTCGTGAGGTCAAGAAAAAGTATGCTAATGCACGTTTAACGACAATTGAAGACGAAATCGAAGAAATCAAAATTGATACAAAAGTGTTAGTAGCACAAGAAGATGTGATTGTCAGCGTAACGAAGGAAGGTTATGTGAAACGGACTAGTCTACGTTCATATAGTGCTTCTAAACCAGAGGAAATCGGCATGAGAGAAGGGGACTATCTCTTGTATTCTGGTGAACTAAATACCTTGGATCATGTGTTGTTGATCACCAATAAGGCAAATGTCATTTATCGTCCTGTCCATGAATTGCCAGATTTAAAATGGAAAGATGCTGGAGAACATATTTCACAAACGATTGTCAATCTTTCGGTTGATGAATCGATTCTAGCTGTTTTTCCATACAAAAAAATCGAAGCAGAAAAAACATTGGTCTTCATCAGTAAAAATGGCTGGGTAAAACAAACTCGAATGACTGAATTTGAACCATGGCGTACTTATAAGAGTCGTCCGTTAAGTGGCATGAAACTTAAAAGTGACGATGATGAATTAGTTGCGTCTTACTTGGTAGAAGGTCAAACGGATTTAGATCTCTTTTTAGTCACCTACCAAGGGATGGGGTTACGATATCCATTAGAAGAAGTACCTGTGGTAGGAGCAAAAGCTGCTGGCGTTCGTTCAATCAACCTCAAAGACGAAGATACTGTCGTTAACGGGTTACTCGTTTTGACAGAAGGAGATACGCCAATCATCATCGTCACTCAACGTGGTGCGGTAAAACGGATGCTTGCGCAAGAAATTAGTCAAACCTCTCGAGCAAAACGTGGTGTTACGGTTCTACGTGAACTAAAGAAAAACCCACATCGAGTTATTCATATGTCTGAAGGAAACGCCAAAGAAATAATGATCATCAATCAAAAAGGTCAAGAGCTAATGATTGACCCAACGGATTATCCGATTGGCGATCGAACGTCTAATGGCTCATTTGCAGTTGACGAGAAAAAAGGCGGCGAAGTGATCAAAGTCATTGAGCCACCTGAAGTAGCCATTACCGATTAACTGTTATAGTTTTTTTGAAAGAAGGTAGATCTGTTTTAATACAGAGCTACCTTCTTTTTTCTGATTATAAAAAAATTATAAATATTAATATAAAAAAATATGAAAGTGTTCACAATTGCTAAAGCTTGGTATATTAGCGTTTGTTGATATAAGTGAATAAAAACGCCATCTTTTGTTAAATAAAAAACAAGAAAACCCTTGCAAAGATGCTTGTCTGTGTTATACTAATCACGTAAAAACTGTTACATAAAACAGATAATGGGAGGTCCATACAATGGAGCAATGGAATGGATTTAAAGGAACGAAATGGAAAGAAGGCGTAGATACAAGAGACTTCATCCAAAATAACTACACTGAATACCGTGGAGACGACAGCTTTTTAGAAAAACCAACTGAAGCAACAGAAAAGCTTTGGGCAGAATTACAAAAACTAAATGATATTCAATTTGAACGCAATGGCGTTTATGACATGGACACAGAAATCGTTTCAACGATTACCTCACATGATGCAGGTTATTTAGACAAAGATCTTGAAAAAATCGTTGGTTTACAAACAGATAAACCATTGAAACAAGCATTTATGCCATTTGGTGGTATCAATATGGCTAACAATGCATTAACAAGTAATGGTTACACACCTAATGATGAGTTGACACATATCTTTAGCGATTGGCGTAAAACACATAATCAAGGTGTATTTGATGCCTACACAGCTGAAATGCGTGCAGCACGTAAAAACAAAATCATTACAGGCCTTCCAGATGCTTATGGACGTGGACGAATCATTGGTGACTACCGTCGTATCGCATTGTATGGTATTGACTATTTGATGGAACAAAAGAAAAAAGACCATGATATGACAGGTTTCCATACAATGGATGAAGAAGTCATTCGTCTTCGTGAAGAAATCACAGAACAATATCGTGCTTTAGCACAAATGAAAGAAATGGCTGCAAAATATGGCTATGATATTTCTAAACCAGCTGCTAATGCAAAAGAAGCAGTACAATGGTTATACTTCGGTTATTTAGCAGCAATCAAATCACAAAATGGTGCAGCAATGTCAATCGGACGTATTTCTGCTTTCCTAGATATCTATATCCAACGTGACTTAGATAATGGCGTGATCACCGAACAAGAAGCACAAGAATTGATCGATCACTTAGTCATGAAATTACGTATGGTGAAATTTGCCCGTACACCAGAATACAATCAATTATTCTCAGGATTCCCAATCTGGGCGACTCTTTCAATCGCTGGAATGGGCTTAGATGGACGCTCATTAGTAACTAAGAATGATTTCCGTCTATTGCACACATTGACTAACATGGGTCCTTCTCCTGAACCAAACTTAACAGTTTTATATTCAGAACATTTACCAGAAGGCTTCAGAACTTATGCAAGTAAAATTGCAATCGAAAGCTCATCTATCCAATTTGAAAATGACAATCTTCTTCGTGAACAATGGGGTTCAGATGATTGTGCTATTGCATGTTGTGTATCTGGAACAGTTGTTGGAAAAGACATGCAGTTCTTCGGTGCTCGTGCGAACTTAGCAAAAGCATTATTATACGCAATCAACGGTGGGGTTGATGAAGTAACTGGTGCCCAAGTTGCTCCTGAGTATCGTCCAATCACAGCTGATGTATTAGACTTTGAAGAAGTAAAACACAAATTTATGAATGTGATGGACTGGTTAGCTGAGTTATATGTGAATACATTAAACATCATCCATTATATGCATGATAAATATTCTTATGAAGCAGCTCAACTGGCATTGATGGATTCAGATTTGAAACGTACATTTGCAACAGGGATTGCTGGAATCTCTCATGCAGCGGATAGCTTGTCAGCAATCAAATATGCAGATGTGAAACCAATCCGTAACGAAAAAGGAATTGCCGTTGATTTCGAAGTAACTGGCGACTTCCCTAAATACGGAAATGACGATGATGCAGCAGATGAGTTAGCAGAATGGATCTTAGAATACTTTATGACACAAATCAAACGTCATAAAACATACCGTAACTCCACACCAACAACGTCATTATTAACAATCACATCAAACGTGGTTTATGGTAAAAACACTGGTAACACACCTGATGGACGTGAAGCAGGTAAACCTCTTGCTCCTGGGGCAAACCCAAGTTACAATGCAGAACAAAATGGATTGTTGGCAAGTCTTAACTCAACTGCTAAAATCAATTATGGTTATGCACGTGACGGGATCTCTAATACGCAAACGATCAATCCTTCCGGTCTTGGAAAAGATGAAGAAACACGTATCGGCAACTTGCGTAATGTATTAGATGGTTACTTCTCTAAGGGAGCGTACCATTTGAACGTCAATGTATTTAGTAATGATCTATTACGTGACGCTATGGAAAATCCAATGAAATACCCTAACTTGACGATCCGTGTCTCAGGTTATGCTGTTAAATTCCGTGATCTAACGAGAGAACAACAATTAGACGTATTGATGAGAACATCACACGATAGAATGTAAAGCGGAATAAATAATACGATCTATCATTAAAAAGAACGATTAAAAAAGGTTGAGGGCAAGGCGGAGGTCTTTGCCCTCGTCTTTTCCTAGCAATCGGTTGATTCAAGTGTCTTTTGAAATAAAATGAAATCAAAGAAAAGAAGTGATCCTTATGGAAGAAAAAACAATTGGCTATGTTCATTCGATCGAAACGTTTGGTTCTGTAGATGGACCAGGCGTTAGATTCGTCGTTTTTATGCAAGGTTGTCGCATGCGTTGTGAATTTTGTCATAATCCTGATACGTGGAATATAGGCGGAGGAAAAGAATATACGGCGGATGAACTATTAGACCAAGCAGAGCGCTATCGTTCCTATTGGGGTTCAGAAGGCGGTATCACTGTTAGTGGAGGCGAACCTTTATTACAGATCGATTTTTTGATCGAACTGTTCAAGAAAGCGAAAGAGCGTGGTATGCATACTACGCTAGATACTTGTGGGAAGCCTTTCACGCGTGACGAACCATTCTTTTCTCGTTTTCAAGAATTGATGAAGTATACTGAATTGTTACTGTTTGATATCAAACACATCGACAACGAAGAGCATAAAAAGTTAACACGTTGGGATAATGAAAATATTCTGGAGATGGCGCAATATCTTTCTGAGATCAATAAGCCAGTGTGGATCAGACACGTATTAGTTCCTGAACGCAGTGACTATGATGAATACTTGATTCGGCTAGATGACTTTATCAAGACATTGAACAATGTAGCTAAAGTAGAGATTCTACCTTACCATACGATGGGGAAATATAAGTGGGAAACACTTGGCTTAGATTATCCACTAGAAGGTATTGAACCGCCAACAAAAGAAAGAGTCGAGAATGCCAAACGACTACTTCACACAGAAGACTATCGAGGATATCTCAGCAATAAGAACTGAGTAGCTGTGTAAAATCAAATCTGGGTCAGAATGAATCTCATTCTGTCTCAGATTTTTTTCATTTACTTTAATTAATTGATTTAAATCTGTAAGTTACTCGTTTGGTTGTCTTTTCATGAGGATTCTTCGCTTCTATTTTCCCATTAGAGTACGGATAAATCAGCGCATTGGTGTTCCCATCTTCATAGTACAGAAGGTTTGAAGCTTCACTCGAAAGCTTTCATCTTGCGTTTCTGGAATTTCTTTTAACAATGAACAAAAAAGAAAAAAGAGACATCACGTATGAACAAGCTTTTACAGGATTCTTTGAGGTAAATTAGTTAAAATTACAAATAGTTAACTAATGTATGGGTGGTTTATCCTATTTTTGATTGGTTTTATCGTAAAATTAAATAACGAAATTTATATAGAATAAATATTGACAACTTTAAATTTTTCTATTATTCTAAAAACACAGAAAACGTTTTCTTAATCTATTATTACTGAGAGAGAACACCATGAAAAAGCATTTATTTAAAACAATGTTATTATCAACGTCCATTTTGACTTTAGGTTCTGCCATTATGCCTAGCGTTGGAGTATTAGCTAGTGAGCATAATATTTCTAATATAGCTGCTTATTCTGATGATGACTATTATTACGTATTAGATGAATCTACTATTCAAACGAGAGCTTGGTCAAAACCTCAAAACTGGTCAATCAAGAAAGGAACTCGAACTTATTTAGGTGTAGAAACTCATACGCGTGGTACAAAATTATCCGTTAGTGCTAATATTTTTGGAATGAAAATCGAATTAAATAGAACTACTTCTGCAAGTGGAAAATTTAAAAAATATCGTCAAAATGCAACAATAGCCGTAACCTATAAAGTTTATAGGAAAGTTGATAATCGTTATGTTCGTACAGAAACTGCAACAGCAAACACACAGTATATTGATTATATTCCTATTGGATAGTGATTGAATGGTTAAATGGTTATTTTGTAGTACGTACTTACTCCTAACTTTTATTATTCCTTCGCTTGGTGTACCCTCGAATATTTATTTTTTATTTGAGCATAGTAGTATCTTCTTTTTCATTTTGTCAGTCGTTTTATTTTATTCTACTTTAATCCAAGAATTGAAAAAAATCAGTATAACAAAACTCTTAAGAGTTGTTATTTCTTCATTTCTCATACTATTTATTATTAATTTGATTAATACACCAATTTCAAAAAGTTTAAGCCCGAGTGATTTAAAAAATTCACTCTCTTTCTTCTTTTTTAGCGCAATTACTTATGGCGTAATTTTAGAAGAAATAGTTTTTCGCTTCTGTATGATTAACCTTCAAACTAATAAAAAAAGTCAGTATATAATAATGCTAATTTCTGCTTTTTTATTTGCACTTGTTCATGGATTCGGTTTAGTGATTTTCTTAAGTGGAATTCTTTTAGGATTTGTCTATATAAAAACACAAAACATTTGGTATTCCATAATAACGCATAGTTTATATAATTGTTTTGCTATATTGGTTTATTTATTTTTAACTTAATTATTACAAAAAGTGTTTAGCAAATGCGACTCTTTATCAATAAGAACTGAGTAGCTGTGTAAAATCAAATCTGGGTCAGAATGAATCTCATTCTGTCTCAGATTTTTTGTTTCGCACAAAGCGCACGAAAATGTGACTGAAGAATCCTCCAGTCACATAAATGATAGAGCCAATTAAGCAATGGCCTCAATACTGTATGTTCATTTTTTAGTGATACCAAAACACTTTTTATAGCGGATTGTCTTGTTTGAGGATCTGTGATTTCAGGTCAACCAATAGCTTGATGTAGGTGTGCTGTTTCTTTTGATGAAGCAAATAAGTGCTGTTTGAGTCACCTGCTTTTTGAGAAGAAAAAGGGTGAGTAACAAGGGCGTTTGTTTGGCTGGTTGCAAAAGTTCTATCAACAAGTTGGACAATGAGAAATATTGGATGCTCCAATCGTTTTTTGTCCATTTATATTTCTCATTCAGTGGGATACACCAAGTGAATGTCATTTTTTTCAATGATTCTATGATAAATCTTAGGCGGTTTTTTATTGGTAACAATCGCATCATAATCATAATAATCACCTATCTTGAAAAAATGAGTAGAGTCAAATTTCGTTTCGTCAGCCAATAAAACAATCTCTTGTGCTTTATTCATCATTTCTTTTTTGATTTGTGCTTGATTGAAGTTTGCTTCATAAATCCCTTCATGGTCGAGCCCCCGGCAAGATAAAAAGGCAGCATTGAAACGAAAGGAACTGGTAATGGGATCAAGTGTATTTGAAATAACTGTACTAGCATTAAGTTTGACTTCACCGCCAGTCAAATAAATTTTTAAAGATTCGTTCTGACATTCACTTAACTTTAAAGCTGTACGCAAACCATTGGTAATGATAATTAAGTTAGGTATCTTAACAAGTAGTGGAATAAGGTGTAGAACCGTACTGCTGGAATCTAAAAAAATACACATACCTGGTGCAATAAAATCTCGTGCTAATTCACTGATGATCTTTTTTTCCGGGATATTACTGGCTTCTCTTTGAAGATAAGTATATTCCATGTTTGTCGTTTCGTTCAAGATCGCTCCGCCCCAAGTTCTACGGATCAATTTTCGTTTTTCTAGCTCAAGTAATTCTCTGCGAAGTGTACTTATACTACAGTGAAGGTGAGTACAAAGTTCTTTGGAAGTTGCTTGTTTCTTTTTTACCAAATAGCTTAAAAGATCGCTTGTACGTCTAGTCTCCATTTTTTTCTCCAAGTTTTTCTTTTATTATAGCGCTTTCTTTTTGCGAATAAAATGCTTTTGAATAAAAATGAATGAGTTGAACAAAAATCTTGCTAATTTTTGAACAATGATCAAAATTTTAAGCAAGGATTTCCTTTGTTTGGAAAGCGCTTTATAATCGAGGCATACATACGTTGGAATAAAAGGAAACGATGGAAGAATAACAGATAAAAATTAGATTTGTGATATATGTAAATAAAATGTGGCTGCAAAAAGCTGGGTTGTCAGGATAATGAAAATGGTTCTATGAAGTTGATGGATCAGCTTTTTTAGGTATCTTCATCGGGATCAGCAACCTGTAGATATCTATTCATTGACCAGTGCGGATGGAATTGTGAGGAGTAATTATAGAAATGAAAAGTTGCTATTTGTAACTAAAGCCCTAGATAACACGACAGGATTAGCTAAAGAATCAAGGAGGGACATATGGTACGAGAAATTGCTACTAACGGGAAAAATAAACAGCACAGACAGCTTTCTAAGTCGATTTTATCTTATCTTTTTGTCTTTCTAGTGCCATTTTTTATGGTATCGTTAATTTGGTTTCATACGGCTAAAGAAAGCATTAATCAGCAAGTTGTTTTGACAGCCAAGAACCAGTTACTCCAATTGAAGTACTCATCTGAAAATAAGTTTTTGCAATTGGATAATATCACTCAACACATTCCTTATAACACCAATCTTTCACCTGGAAGGCTTTCCCATAGTTATTATGCTCGTGAAGGACAACTTAGCTTGCAACAATATAAGCTAAGTAATGATTTTGTTGAGGAAATTTATCTTTACTACAAAGAAAACCCAAATACATTGTTTTCATCTGCCGGTAGCTTGACAGTGGACAATTTTTTGCAACGAAAAATCAATAATCATTCGCTTGATAAAAAAGAGCTGCTTTCACATCTTGATAACGATATTCCAACTGGACTAACCCTGAAAAAAGAACCTAATTCCACACAATTTTTTTACATTGTTCCAATTAAAGATGCAGAAATGCATTTTTATGGCGTAGCAATCTATTCAATCAATCTTTCGATTTTGAATAAGCTGTTGAATCTTTCCAATAGTGATGGTATCAGTACCAACTATCTGATTGATGACTCGTATCGTATTCTAGCAGCAGATACCAGTAATAACAAACTAACGGCGCATTTGCATCAGCCGAAGCAAATTCAAATGATCTTGCAACAGGACAATTTTTACTACAACCATCGAAACTATCTTGTCCAGTCTTTGAATAGCAGGGATTTGAATATGTCATTTGTTTCTGTAATGGATCCATCACAAGCTTTGACAAAGATCAATACCATCCACCAAAAGTTTTTAAAACTTTTTTTTGTGATATTTGTGTTTGGTCTAGTGCTTGTAGTGATTATAGGTACTCGTTTTTCACAGCCGATCCGCAACATTGAAAAATTGATTGATCAATATTATCGAAATAAAATCGGTGTAGCTGTTTCCAACGGGAATGTCTATGAAACGTTGGCGCAATTTTTGAACGAACATGAAGAGCTACATAAAGAAATTAAACGACAGACTCCCCATGCGAGAGAACAGGTCCTTAGAAAAATTTTAGGAGGGAAATTTAAGTCTCCAGAAGATTCATTAGTTCTACTGAACTCTGTCCAAGTACATTTTACCGGTACTTGCTATTTTGTCGTCGTAGTTGATTATCCTATCCAGAGCATTGACGACACAGCTAATGAGTTACCGCTGAAAGTAAGTGGAAAGAGCTTTTCGGGATATGGTACAGAGATCCTATCTGCAGGAGTGACCGCCTATATCTTTAGTACCTATGAAAACACTAGTCACAAGAAAGTTGTAATAGAGATGATTCAGCAACTAAAAAAAGCGTGTTACGGTACTTTTAGGATAGGAGTAGGAAATAGTACTGAAAACCTTACGAAGATCAATGCTTCTTATATTGAAGGTTTGGCCGCATTAGACTATTCAACAGTAGAAAATAACTTTGTTTTCTATAATGAAATTCCAAGTGAAGAGTCTTCAACTAGCATTAATTACCCCGATGGAGAAAAACTGAAATTGATTCAAAGTCTGCGTCAAGGAGACTTAACGATTGCTGCGGAAACGATTGAATCGTTGATTGAGCGGGGGATTAAAGAACATTTTTCTTATAGTGGACAAAAAATGTATGGTTTTTATCTATTAAATGCAGTTGCTAAAGTAAGTAGTAATTTGCAAAATAAAACAATTTTGAAAAAAGCAGAAAGAAGTGCCAAGTTTAGTAATTTACTCGAATTGAAGCAACAACTATTAATGCTCGCAAAAATGATCTGTGAGGTTATGCAAGTTAAGCCACAAAATCAAGAGTCTGTGCTGAAAAAAGAATTGTTCGAATATCTTCACAAAAACTATGCTTCTTCCCAATTATCTATGGAAAAGTTGGCAGATGAATTTCAACTTTCAGTTTCATACCTTAGCCGTTTTATCAAAAAAGAAACAGGTACTACTTTTTCAAAATATCTGCAAGAATTGCGGCTAGAAAAAATCAAGCAAGACTTAATAGAAACTGATTTACCAATAAAAACGATTATTCAAAAGAATGGTTATTATGATGTTTCAAACTATACGAGAAAATTCAGGACGAACGTTGGTGTGACTCCAGGTCAATACCGAACAATGAATAGAGAAGGAACTTTATAAGCAATAAATAGGAGTAAACTAAGGGGGGATATCGAACTGGAGCAGGACGAAGAAGTCATTTTATTTCCAGTTTTGAGCTTCTAACTAAAAAAAACAAAAGCAAATAATTGTAAAAGACTGAAATAACTACCCAAATTGTTGCTTTTTCAGCATACAACTTGGGTAGTTATTCAAATGTTTTACGATATTTCTCAATAAAAGTATGTTTTTACAAGCTTTCGATGCCGGTATTTTTTGTGAATCACCGAAGGAAGTATCATCTGCTTTTTATTTGGTCTTTATTTGCTCTTTATTCGTCTTTCAAGGTAATTTCAATTACTGGGATCAGCACATCAGGCTTGATGATTGGCAAGGTGATGACAAGATCTTCTGGAGCAATGACTGCTTCTGTAGAAGTAATCACTTCGTCCGGATCAAATCCTCGATAAAAAATTTCCGAGCCATCATTGAGCAGACGAATAAACTCAACTTTACCTGCTAATCCTTTAAGATGAAGGTTGCGGTAAGGATAAGAAAAGAGATGCAGATAAAGCTTGTTTCCATTTTGTGTATATCGGCAATCGTCAGGAGCTTCAAAGGCGCTATATGAACAGCCAATGACAGATGCTTTGTGAAGGGTCATCCAATCCCCGATAGCATGTAGCCGTTCCAACGTTTTCGTATCAATCATTCCTCGTGGATTAGGACCAATATTCATCAAGAAATTCCCATTTTTTGAAACGGTATCAATCAGCATTTTCAAAAGCATCTCACTACTTTTCCATTCCATATTGTCACGGTCATACCCCCAAGTACCATACATTGTCTGACAAGCTTCCCAGATAACAGGCATGCCGTTTTTCTCTAATGGTTTATCAGGTTGAAACTGTTCTGGAGTAGTGATGCCATGGCCTAAATCAAGCCGATCATTCAATAGGAGATGAGGTTGCAGTTCTAAGCAGAGCTTTTCTAGTGCTTCGCTATCCCAATCAATGTGCCCTTTTCCTTTTGACCAACTCCAATCGCGGTGGCTGTAAGAAAAATCGAACCATAAATAATCGATTTTTCCATATTCTGTCAGTAGTTCTTTGACTTGTTCGCGAAGATAGCGTTGATAAATCTTGATATCTCTTTCAGAATTTTTTTCTCGCAGTTTCTGGTTCTCTCTTTCAGGATGCAGTCCGTCCAGTGGGAAATGTTCATGGCGCCAATCGATCAGTGAGTGGTATAACCCGATTTTGATCCCGACTTTTCGAAAAGCCGGGAGTAGCTCTGCCAGAAGATCTCGTCCAAAAGCAGTATTGGTGATTTTGTAATCAGTTTGTTTCGTATCCCATAAGGCAAATCCTTCATGATGTTTTGTCGTGAATACCATGTATTTCACCCCACAGCGAGCGGCTTCTTTTGCCCAAGCATCTGCATCAAACAAATCAGGGTTAAAATGCTGAAAATATTTTTTTGAATATTCCTCTAAAGAGACTTGTTCTGTGGTCATAAACCATTCGTGTCTAGCTCCAACACTGAACAAGCCAAAATGGATAAACAAACCAAAACGATCATGGATAAACCAGTTAGGATCAGGATAGTCGGTGGGCCAATTATTGAATTTTTTCATATGAACACTCCTAATTTAAAAATTGTATATTTGTCATTGTTGTTTCTTTGATTTTCCATTTATTCTCTTCAAAAATAAAGGTGTGATATGCCGTTGTGATATGATCTCGATATGCCTTCTTCCCATGATTCACTGTTTTTTGTTCTGCCACTACTAACATCGATTGAGGTGCTTGTTTGATTACTTCGAAAGAAAGCAGTTCATGACTGACATCATAGTCTTTAAAAAATTGCTGCATTTCTTTTGTGGTCGCTTTATGTGCATCTTTGACTAGTGTTGCTAAATAGTCGTTCAGATTTTTATCCGTTGCAGCCTTTAAATTTTGTTGCAAAAGCTGATGGCAGATGTTCGCAGTTCTTTGATTATTGATTTTCCCAGTGATTTTAGTAGATGTCTGTTTTGCTTCGACACGAGGCACGTTTCTGACAAGCTGAGAAGCAGCAGTGACCAACAAAAAAATACTCAGAATGACCAAAAAAAGAGTTCTCTTTTTCATTTTTTATCCCTGCCTTTAGATATCTGATAGTTTACTAGCACTATAAATTCCATGGAACAAGTTTCGCCCGACACCGCTTGCTGTTTTGAAAGGAGCATCGAAGGGTAAAGGCGTTTGCTCAAGCTCAGGCAATTGCTTGATTTCTCCTGTTAAAAATTTATTCAGTCGCCAAATGGTTGTTTCTATCCGACTTTTTAAGGCACCGTAACGAAGATCGATAATTTCATAGCCAAAGGGTTTATTCCATTCAAACCATAGCTGGCGATGGAGGTGTTGCAACTCATTGATCTTTTTGGTGAGAACTTCCAGTTCGTGAAGGATTAGTTGTAACTGGTCATTCCTTTTTGATTGGTAGGCTCGATAAGAGCGACCGATCAAATTTGTTTTTATAAAAAGGACTTGTGCTAATTTCTGATAAAAAGTAAACATCGTTTGTGTGTCCTCATTAGCTGTTACGCTAGATAGTTTCTCACTTAAGTCCTTATAATGCGCAGGAAGTTCTAAATTTTGCAGATCAACATCGTAAAGACCGTATAATAGATCTTGATAAAGTGCCAACTTACTACTATTTGATCCATCAGGGTTATTTTTTGCTACACCTTTCGTCTGATCAAAAGCATCTAGCAGTAAAAAATCATCAGCTTCAAGATGGTGGAAGAGACGGAAACGCTCCATAATCAGTTCCATGCTTACTTCAGGAGCAAATTGTTCCTCGCTGAATTGTTGTAATCCTAACAAACTTGCGATGATCGGTGTTTCAGCACTATCATCGCCCCATAAAGTAGCATAAACTTCGTTGATTTTTTCCTCTTTTGCGACAGAAAGACTAGCTCTTGTCGTTTCAAATGATTTTCCATAATTTGGTGCAAGACCATTCCACGTCCAGATACCGCCCGCAAAAACGATTGGTCGTTGCAATTTTTTATGATTTGAAAAATGCAATTGGTATTCTTCTTTTGAATGATGGTAATAATCCCAATAAACCATACTAATTTCAGGAATCTTTGCAATCAAATCTTCTGGAAAATGTACGTCTTTATCGTAATAGTCTCCTGACTTTGAACCGATTCTAAAAAACATATCGCTCCACATCATGGGCTGTAACTGATAGTTCCTGCAGATTTCCATTACTTTTTTCAGATGCTTTTCCATAATATCAAAGCGATCGATCAAACCATGCTGGGTTAAATAATGACCACGTCCCAGATCATGAGCTTCGTCCATCCCGATATGAATTTTTGACGTTTTAAAAGCGGCTGCGATCACAGAAATTGCACGATCTAAAAATTGATATGTTTTTTCCTCTTCCACAAGGAGAATATCACTTGTATCTCTCATGCCATTGGCAAATCCCCATTTTAGCGGATTAGTTAAATGAGCCAGCGTTTGAATACAAGGAATCAGCTCGATCCCTACCGTCTCTGCAAAAGCATCCAACGCCTTTAATTCCTCAAGAGAATAGGCACCACGACAATAACCAAAATAAGGATAATCAGGGATTTGATACGTATCTTCCATATAAAGCATGCAGCTATTTAATCCCATCTTGCTACAAAGAACAAAAAAGTGTTTCAGCTGATCAACAGTCATCACAGCATTTCTAGAAAGATCTACCATGGGCCCAATTTTTTCAAATTGCGGAAACTCTTCATAAACAAATTCTTCTTCACAGCGATCTAACCAGAGTGACAGCGCTCGAAAAAGATGGGCTTTTTCCTGAAAATAGATAAACGTTTCGTTTTCTTTATTTTCAATTTTTAATGAACCGTTGCGCTGAATCAGTTGGAGTGGTTTTCCATTATCTGAAATAGTTAACGCTAATTCGTTTGTCGCAATTTCAAAAAAATCACGCATGACATCTGTAAGTTCGATTGAAACTTGCATAATAACCTCCTTTAAGTAATCGTTTTCATTTTCAGTATATAGCACTTGTAAAAAAAGAAAATAACTAGCTTGAAAGTACATAATCTGTTTATTTGACATAGTGAAAGTTGATGAATATACATAGCCAATCAGCTTCTGGAAAATAATAAATGAAAGAAAAAACGAAAGGGATAAGTAACAGGTAGTAGCCTTAGCAAAAATTGAAAAAAGGCTTGAGTCAACGATTGGCAGAAGGTTCCCTTTGATGGCGACAATTATGAATAGGGAGTGAAACAGACATTTGGCTTTTACCCAAAGGGCTGACGAATCGCATTGTAGATTGTAAGTTAAAAAAAAGCTATTATTGAGATTTCCTTGTAAAATCTCCTCGCAGTTCTGTTACAGCTTTTAGCTGTTTGTTTGATTTAAGGTTTGTTTTTTGTTATTGCGTTAAGGTACGATTTTTTTCTTCAATTTTAATCATTGATTGCAAAGAGAACCAACTTAATGGCAAACAGAATAAAGGCACAAAAGCCACGATTGTCAAAATTGGGAAAAAGGTAGAGACAGCCGTCACGACAAAGATCCCCAGAATAATCGCTACGGTCTCAATCAAGCTACACAAAGATAGAAATAATGCTTGTTTGAAATATTGTGTGAATGACAAATCATAACGTAAAAATACTGGGAATAAATAAAGAATGACTATGACAGTTGCGATAAATAATAATAAGATCCCCATATGAATGAAAGGGTTTTGTAAATACACAGCTGCAATTCTCAGATCCATCCATAGAAATCCTAGTAACATGCCAGCAGCATAGCCTAGTTGATTTGTTGAAATAAACAGATTATTGAAGCTTGTTTGAAAATCTGAATATAAGACTTGAGGAATTTGTTTTTCTTCAAATAAATGATAGAAAAATTTGAGAACGGTAACACTTGCGGGAAAAGTTCCTAGTAGAATACAACCTCTTAATACCGATAAAAACCAAAATACTTGGAGCTTGATGAGAAAAAGCAAGAATTTTCCTAAAGAATAGGTAAAATCAAAAATAGAATGTGGTGATCGTTTATGTTGATTCATAGCTAAAACCTCCTTGTATTAGTCATACAGCTCTTTTTATTATAGTAAGGTTTATTTATGTTTTCTATCAGTATGCGATTATTACATAGCTTTTTCTACTTTTACATAGTTACTTTCCGACTAAGAGATAAGATATAGATATCCTCTAAATAAGTTACGCTTTATGCTGTTTTTACATAGCTTATGCTTTTTACATATTGCTGTTGCCTTGCTTTTTTTGTAAATTTAAAGCACAAACATGAAAGGGGTTTCATAAATGGCGATACGTGGAGATATCGAAGTACCTAAAGAGGTTGAATTAGATCATAGGACTTATCCAGAAACAGAAATGCTAAAAGAACGATTAGAATGGTTTCAAGATTTAAAACTTGGCGTGATTTTTCACTACGGACTTTATGCTCAAGCAGGAATCGTAGAATCTTGGCAACTTTCTGAAAAAGACCTTTGGGCAAGAGAAGGGCGTGAGTTTCGGAAAGATTTTAAACAACTGCAACTAGACTACTGGAATTTGATTAAAGAGTTTAACCCAGAAAAATTACAGGCAAAGAAATGGGCAAGTATATGTAAAGAAGCAGGCTTTAAGTATTGTATTTTTACAACGAAACATCACGATGGGTTTAATATGTACAATACTCTTGAAACAGAATATAAGGTTGGCGGTAAACAAAGCCCATTTAAAAGAGATATTTTAAAAGAAGTTTTTGAGGCTTTTCGTAAAGAAGAAATAGCAACAGGAGCCTACTATTCAAAAGCCGATTGGTATTCGCCGTTTTATTGGTTGGATGACGATACGATCAAGGGGCGTCATGCGAGCTATGATACGGAACGTTACCCAGAAATTTGGCAACGTTACGTAAGTTTTGTTCATAATCAGATTAAAGAAATCACGCATAACTATGGTCATGTGGATCTTTTATGGTTAGATGCTGGTTGGTGTGGACAGAAAAAAGAAGACCTGGAAATGGATCGATTAGCAGAAATCGCTCGTGAGAAGCAACCGGAATTAATTATTGTGGATCGTATGATGGGGGGCAGACATGAGAACTATGTGACCCCTGAACGAAAGGTGCCAGAACTAGCTGAAATTCCCAAGAAAGTTTGGGAAAGTAATATCCCGATTGGTGATGATTGGGGCTATGTACCAAATGATCGCTTTAAGAGTTCCCAAGAACTATTGGAAACTTTTGTCGATGTGGTCAGCAAAGGTGGGAATTTGATCTTAGGAGTTGGGCCAAAACCAGATGGTACCTTTACTGATGAAGAAACCAAAATCTTACAGGAAATTGGGAATTGGCTAAATATCTATGGAGAAGGAATCTATGAAACTCGCTCACAACCTAAAGAATGGCAAAATCAGTGGAAATTAACATACAGCAAAGATCAAACCATACATTATGCCTTTCAAAGTATTCGCTTTACACAAGAAAAAATATTTTTAGCTGACATTGAGGCCGATAAACATCATGTGATTAAAGATTTATCTACAAAAAAAGAATTAGAAGTATATACGGAAGAAGATCAAATATATATCCTCAGCAGTGAATTAGAGAAACCAGCAATTGGGCTGATTGGTCTTGAAATTTCAAAAAAGCCACAAGGATAGAGATGAGTGAACTTCATAAAAGGAGGTTAAAAAATGGCTGATGCATTACTTGATGTCAATAAAGAGAAAGAGAAAACAAAATGGTCAGAGATCAAAAAAAAATTATATAAAAGCCGACAGCTGTATGTTTTTGTCATTCCAGCATTGGTGGTGGTTGCTGTTTTTTCTTACGGTCCCATGTACGGCGTGATTATAGCATTCAAGGATTATATCCCATCATTAGGGATTTTTGGAAGTCCTTGGGTAGGATTTAAGCATTTCCAACGTTTTTTTGATTCCTACTATTTCTGGGATCTAATTAAAAACACGTTAGGTATCAGTATATATTCTTTGATCGTAGGATTTCCGCTACCGATTATTTTAGCATTAGCACTAAATGAGTTGAAAGATGGAAAATTTAAAAAATTTACGCAGACAGTGACTTATGCACCTAATTTTATTTCAGTCGTTGTCGTATGCGGTATGTTAATTGCTTTTTTGACGCCTTCCACCGGTATTATTAACCATCTACTGGTTTTTCTAGGTTTTGAGCGAATTAGTTTCATGACAGATCCTCGTTGGTTTAAAACGATCTACGTATTATCTGGGGTTTGGCAAGGAACAGGATGGGGCTCAGTGATTTATTTAGCTGCATTATCTGGTGTTGATACACAGCTTCATGAAGCTGCAACTGTTGATGGTGCAACGAGATGGCAAAGAATCTGGTATATCAACCTACCGACTATCATTCCTACTATGGTTATTTTACTGATCATGAATGTGGGGAGTTTGATGTCATTAGGTTATGAAAAAATCCTGTTGATGCAAAATGCGTTGAATATGGATTCTTCAAATGTGATTGCCACGTTTGTTTACAAACAAGGGTTGCTTGACGCACAGTACAGCTATGCATCAGCTGTCGGACTGTTCAATGCAGCAATCAACGCATTTTTATTGATCACAGTAAATAAAATTTCGCGTAAAGTCAGCGAAACAAGTTTATGGTAATGGAGGGGAAATAATGTATTCAAAAGCGATCCGATCATCGAAAGGCGACAAATTTTTTATGTTTCTCATCTACTTGTTTATTGCCATTGCCCTTTTGTTGGTTATTTATCCGTTGATTTATGTTATAAGCGCATCTATATCAAGTCCGACCTCCGTCAATTCTGGAGAAATGTGGCTATTGCCAAAAAAGATCACTTGGGATGGTTACAAAACGATTTTTACGTATAAAAGTATCTGGCAAGGTTACCGGAACACGATTTATTACACATTACTAGGAACATTTATCAATTTATTATGTACACTTCCTTGTGCATATGCTCTAGGAAGAGCAGAATTTTATGGGAAAAATCTATTTATGAAATTTTTGATGGTTCCTATGTTTATCAGTGGCGGTTTGGTACCTACTTATTTATTGATTAAAAATCTAGGGATGAATGATTCGATTTGGGCGTTAGTTATTCCAGGGGCCGTTTCAGTTTATAATATCGCAATTACACGTACTTTCTTTCAATCTACCATTCCTAGAGAAATGGAGGAAGCGGCATTGATTGATGGATGTTCTGACTTTCAGATATTTATGAAGATTGTTTTACCTTTATCAATGCCAATTATTGCAGTAATGGGACTATTTTGCGGAGTGGCCCATTGGAATAGTTATTTTAGTGCGTTAATCTATTTAACAAACAAATCAATGTATCCGCTTCAATTAATCCTGCGAGAGATTTTAGTGAATCAAGATTTAACAAAAGGAACAACAGAGATGACAGCAGCTGCAGCAGAAGTAGCTTATAGTAAACAACAGCTTGCACAAGTCATTAAATATGGAGTAATGATCGTTTCGACATTACCAATCATTATGATCTATCCGTTTTTACAAAAGTACTTTGTTAAAGGTGTCATGGTTGGTTCTTTGAAAGGCTAACTAAAAATAAATAAGAGAGTGAGTGAAATGAATGAAAAAATGTTATTTATTAATTGCATCATTAGTGTTGACAACAACTCTTTTGGGTGCTTGTGGCAACAAGGGAAATACTGCTGGAAAAGAAGAAACTATTGCCGTTGAAAAAACCGGAATGCCAATCGTTAAAGAAAAAATCAACATGACGATGATGGCTCCTGGTGGAGAAGCAGAATGGGATGAGTTAGCTTCGGCTAAAGCGTTAGCGGAATTAACTGGAATCAATTTTGATTATATTACTCCGCCAAGCACAGATTTTGAAGCGAAATTGAATTTGGCTTTTGCTTCTGGTGAGTTACCAGATGTTATTTTTGGTGCAGGAAGTGGTCTTTCAAATGCCAAACAATCAGATTATGGATCACAAGGAATTTTAATTGCCTTGGAGGATTTGATTGATGACTATGCGCCAAATTTAAAGAAAATCCTTGATGAGAACCCAGAGTTCAAAAAATCAATTACTGCACCAGATGGTCACATTTATTCTTTACCACGATTATATCCAGAAGATACCTCTAGCCCTCTTTATATCTCACCTTTATGGTATAACGGCGAGTGGCTAGAAAAATTAGGGGTAACCGAATTGCCAAAAAACACGGATGAGTTATATAAATTGTTGAAGCGATTCAAAGAAGAAGACCCCAACGGTAATGGCAAACAAGATGAGATTCCGTTATCAGACGGCAACAAGTTGGCAATTATTCGTACGTGGTTGCTACCTGCTTTTGGTATGAAATCTCTAGGAATCGAAGAAGTTAACGGAAAAGTGCGTTATGCTGCTGCATCGGCTAACTATAAGGAATATTTAACGTATATGAATAAACTTTATTCAGAAGGATTGCTGGACCCAGAAGTCTTCTCACAGTCAGAAGAAAAGTATCAAGGAAACACACAAACAGATAAAGTCGGTTTATTTGGCGCGTATGCTTCATACATGGCTACTGGTAAAATGCCTGAGGAGTCTTTATCAGATCCAATGTTTTCACCAGTTACTTCAAGTATTCAAAATACACCTTTAGCACCGGGTCATCCTCGTGTAACAACTGGAACTTTTGCGATTACCAATAAATGTAAAAGTCCAGAGGCAGCAATGCGATGGGCGGACTATCTTTACACAGAAGAAGGACAAGATTTAATGACAAAAGGTCCAGAAGGGGCATTTTGGAAATATGAAACAAACGATTCTGGAGAAAAAGTTCGGGTATATACAGGTGAAAATAAACAAAAGATGGAAGAAGACCGTGGGAAAATTGCAATGGATTATGGCTTAGTCGTACCGGGATTAGAAGACGATTATGCCCAAAGTGTTTTAGCTAATGTCAACGATCCTGATCCTAGTGTATGGACGGAATTTCGCATGAAAGAAATCAACGAGAAAATCATGCCCAATACCGAGGTACCTTTCCCAATTGTTTATATGACGAAAGATGAAGCAGATCAAATTGCGATCAACGCGACGGACATTCGGACTTATGTAGAGCAAATGGAAGCTAAATTTATTACAGGTGTGGAAAGTTTGGCTAAATGGGATGAATATGTCAGTACATTAAAATCAATGGGATTAAATGATTTTGTCAGCACTTATCAAAAAGCATATGATCGTTGGGCTAAAACCGAATAATCATCTTTAACATCAAAGTGGACGTTTGGGATGTTCCTAGCGTCCAGCTTTGTTTGAACAAAATATCAAGAGTTTGGAGAAACCAAAATGAGATTATTAGCAACTAGCATAGCGATGATGGTCAAACAAATGGTTTCATGATAAAGATCAAAGAGAACGAGTATCACACTGAATAAATAATTTTGCCAAATCATGGTAAATATAAATGAGAAAAAGAATGAACCAACATAAACGATGATCATTGGGTTCACTGACTGAAGGGAATCAGTGGATAAAACGATAGAAAAGGAAGGAAATTTTAAATGGATACATTTCCACAAAACTTTCTGTGGGGAGCAGCGGCTTCTGCCCCTCAGACAGAAGGAGCTGCTTTGGTTGATGGCAAGAGCCCATCAACTTGGGATAAGTGGTTTGAAATAGAACCAGAATTGTTTTATAACGGAACAGGACCAGAAAATACCTCTAATACGTATTATCAATACAAAGAAGATGTTGCCTGTATGAAGGCAATGAATTTAAATTCCTATCGGACATCGATTGCTTGGACGCGTCTTTTACCGGATGGCAAGACATTAAATCCGCAAGCTGTTGATTTTTACCGAGCCTATTTTCAGGAAATGCTGGATAATGGCATTGAGCCGATCATCAATTTGTTCCATTTTGATATGCCTTGGTGGCTGATGGAAAAAGGTGGCTGGGAAGTTCGTGAGTCAGCGGATCATTTTGCATTTTACGCAAAGACTGCGTTTGAAGCTTTTGGCGATTTAGTAAAAAAATGGGCGACGTTCAATGAGCCTCTTGTACACATCGAATGTGGGTATATGGGAGATGCACATTGGCCCAAGGTGCATGATTTTAAACGAGCTATACAAGTTGCCTATCACACACTACTAGCGCATGCGAAAGCTGTAAAGGAGTACCGGCGCTCTTCTTTTAATGACGGACAAATTTCTATCATTCTCAATTTAGCACCCGTTTACTCTAAAAGCGAAGAAGCTGAAGACGTGGCTGCTGCAAAGTGGGCAGACCTGTTTTATATTCGCAGCTTTCTGGACTGTGCGGTACGAGGTACTTTCCCAGAAGAGCTGGTAGAGGTATTACGAGAAAGTGATTTGCTTCCTAAAACAGAAACAGGTGATAAAGAAATTTTTGCGGAGAATACAGTAGACTTTATTGGTTGTAATTATTACCAGCCATTACGTGTTCAAGCACCTCAAGAAAAGAAACGACCAATCACAGGACTAAGAGATTTATTCCGAGGTTATGATTGGCCGGAGAAACGAATTAACCCACATCGTGGCTGGGAGATTTATCCGCGGGGAATCTATGATATTGCGATGCGGTTAAAAAACAGTTATAGCAATATCCCTTGGTATATTTCAGAAAACGGGATGGGTGTGTCGCAAGAAGAACGTTTCAACAATAAAGAGAATATGATTGACGACAACTACCGAATTGATTTTTTATTTGAACATTTGACGCAACTGCAGCAGGCAATTTCAGAAGGTTCTCCTTGCTTTGGGTATCATATGTGGACATTTGCTGACTGTTGGAGTTGGTTGAATGCCTATAAAAATAGATATGGTTTTTATCGTGTCGATCTGGACAATGGCTATAAACGGTTACCGAAACAATCAAGTTTATGGATGGCACAGGTAATTGCTGAAAACCGCTTAGTTGAACCGTTTGCTTAAAACTCAAGTAGTTATTAAAGGCTAGTAAAGAAAAAAACGATAAATGATTTACTTTTCCCAACTTTTTCTTTCAGTACAAAGAGTTCTGCAATGAAATGAGTAATGGCATGGCCAACTTTTTAAATGACTGTTCCATGGTACTTCGCGCTATCAAAAATTTTGTTTACGATTGTTTGATATAAAAGTAAGATGGATCGAAATTTCTTCCATCCTAGAAATTATAGCGTCAGTATTGCTTCTTTCGGTTTTTTTGCTATTATTAAGTAGGAGAAACCATAAAGGAGCGAGACAAATGTCAAAAATTTTAGTTTTTGGTCACCAAAATCCAGATACAGATGCAATTGGAGCGGCAATCGCCTTTTCACACTTGCAAAATCAACTAGGAAAAGAAACTGAAGCTGTAGCTTTAGGTACACCTAACGAAGAAACACAATATGCATTAGATTACTTTAAGTTATCTGCCCCACGTGTCGTTCAATCAGCAAAAGAAGAAGCAACACAAGTGATGCTAGTGGACCATAATGAATTTCAACAAAGTATTTCTGATATTGCAGAAGTAGAAATTTTAGCGGTCGTTGATCATCATCGGATTGCAAATTTTGAAACAGCCAATCCACTTTATTACCGAGCTGAACCAGTAGGTTGTACAAGTACAATCATTTTGAAGTTATATAAAGAAAACCAAGTAGAACTTCCTAAAGAGATTGCTGGCATTATGCTTTCTGCAATTTTATCTGATACATTGCTATTCAAATCACCAACATGCACATCAGAAGATGAGGCAGCTGCAAAAGAACTTGCAACAATTGCAGGCGTTGATTTGACAAGCTATGGGTTAGATATGTTAAAGGCCGGTACAAATCTTAGCGATAAATCAGCTGCAACCTTACTTGATCTTGATGCCAAAAGCTTCCCAATGGGAGAAGCTAATGTTCGTATTGCACAAGTGAATACAGTCGATTTAAGCGAAGTAATGGCTCGTCAAACGGAACTGGAAGAAGCGATGACTGAAGAAATGGCTAAAAATGGATATGACCTCTTTGTCCTAGTGGTAACGAATATCCTAGATAGCGATTCTGAATTATTAGTTGCTGGTCAAGGATTAGATAAAGTCGAAGAAGCTTTCCAAGTTAAATTAACGAACAATCGTGCCTTATTAAAAGGAGTTGTTTCTCGTAAGAAACAAGTCGTTCCTCAGCTAACAGCAGTTTTTAACTAAGCTAGCTAAGGGGTTGCTAACACCTTTTATTCGATTTATTAAAGAGCCTGACAGCTATTTGTTCCAGGCTCACAATGCCAGCCTAGCTTGTTCGATCAAAATGAGGTTGGAACAGAAGTGATCCAGCTTTAAAAAATAAGCCGAAGAATCCGAAAATAGTTGCTCGTATTTTTGGGATTCTTCGGCCTATTTCCGATTGAGCTAGGGAAAACGAGAAGGGGAAAAAATGAACTATTTTTATTCACATAATCACCAGCAGTTGCTTAGCAAACTAGTAAACAATGCTGTTTTTCCAACTTTGATTGAGTATTTGCATCATCATCAAGAAGAAGACATTATTTTGAGAGAGTTGAAAAAAAATTTTGATCATCCAAAATTTGAAGCTTTTCTTGATCAGTTGATTGATGAAAATCTAATCAAGCGGGAAAATCGTCGTTATAAGTTGAATTTTCCAATATTTGAGGAAGAAACTTATCAAAAAGAAATTGAAGAAGCTGCAGCCCAGATTTTACAAGCTATTAGTCATTTGTCGCAAACGGAAAAACAGTTGGTTATGGGAAATGAATGTTGGCAAGAATGTTTCGTGTCTAATTCAACCTATTTTTATGCAACCGTAGAAGATCTTATTCCTGTGACGAGACAGGTTGCCGGCAATGAGAATTATCGATTTGTTTCTTTAAATTATCATAACAAGTTATCTTATTCTCTTGCCAATTATTTTTATTTACAAAAGAAACAATTACCTGTGCCATCAGAATTTTTAAAAATTGTAGAACTGATCGGTGACGTCAACGAAACTTATTATTTTGATCAAGTTGAAGTAATCATTGAGCGTATCCAAGCTCAAAAATATAAGAATCGTCGTTCCAGTATCTTCTTTGATTCACTGATCTTGTCGAATACTGTTAAAGTTGTGAAAACTGATGATCAGCTCAACTATCAATTAGCATTGCCGTTGGTTAAAACGGCAAACAGCAGAAGACAACTACCCAAAATCGCTGCTGGAAGAACCGTGGAAGAGCATGCTTATATTGCTAGAAAAGTCTATGATCGTCTTATCAAGGAACTAAATTTAGCAGATTTTTCTTATATAGAAAAAATCAACTGAAAAATTTTTAGACTCAACTGTTAATAATCCTCAGACATCAAAGTTATCAGAAATGACTAGCTTTGATGTTTTTTATGTAAAGTTCAATCATTTATGTCTATTGTAAAGGATTCTTTATTAGCAATATCATCCGAAAAATAAAAAAACAGTTCAAGGCACTTAGACTTACTTGTCCTGAACTGTTTTTCTTATTTGCCACATCATCATTCCTAAACACGAAATGAAGAGTAATTCAAGAAAATTACTAGTGATTTGAATATTTGCTGGATCAAACGTTGGCGCTAACGCTAATACAAGAAAAGAAAAGACACTATAGACAAAGCAGAATAGTGGGATTAGTTGCATTAAAAGTGGCAAGCGTAACTTTTTGAATATTAGTGAAAAAATAAAGTAAGTAAAGATGGATAAAATGATAACCAGTCCATTCAGTATAAAAAAGAACAATGAATTTTGGTTAAAGGAATAGAATAAAACGGTCAGTAATGCGAGCAACCTAGATGCAACAAAAATTGTAGCAGCTTCATCCATCTTTTTGGGGATTTGTTTTTTCACATATGTTCGAAAAGCCAATGAAAAAATAAAACCACACAAAGATGAAAGAATTAGCAAGAAGAGGCTCTCATCTACCTGACTTAAACCGGGGTGATCTAACAATAACCAGCCAAAGGCATTACATGGTATATCGGAAGATCTGAAATAGGAATAGCATAAGAACAAAAAAAGTGTCAATAGGGCGAAAAGCGTCCCTATGTGCAAAAATGTACTTGTCTGTCGTTTCGTTTTCATATATTCTCCTGATAAAAATAGTGTTAATCAGATATATGATAACAAAATGATGAGTATATGTCGATGCTTTTTAATGGAAATAAAAAATAAAGCCTTTTTTTATATGGTAAATTTCATTTTAACTTCAATTACAAGTTTTCAAACTAATTTAATTAAAGGTTTTACTAATGATGTGCCTCACTTAAATGTTTTTATTCACAAAGAAATTTAGTGACAACATTGATTATTACTTATGAGTTAATAATAGATCAGTTTGATGTAGATTTTCCCAAAAGTATATTTATTCTCTATTTTAAAAAGGAGAAGTTTGAACATGAAATGCCTGAAAAAAGAATTAAGTTTTTCAGAACTAGACAGTCAAAATGAGGAGCATGACAAAAAATCAAGAGGTACTTATAGGTTGTTAGGTCATTTTGATTGTGAACGATTATTTGGAAAAAAAGAAAAAATTAAAATTTAAGCCTTTTTTGTTCTAAATGATGATAAAACGATTATAATAGAATTATAAAGAGAGTTGGTGATACGAATGAAAATAATAAACCGAGCCATAGGAGTCACTCATGTTCTCAGTGTTGCCTCTTGTGGGTATTTAGATTTATATTCACTCCAGCAGCCCATCGTAGCCAATAATAATATCTTTCAGATATCATTGACCGATAGCTTGCTTTTAAGTATTTTTTTATTTTCCGTGATCTTTATCGGAAATATTTTTGGCAGCTTTGCTAGTTTTTTTAATTTCACAATTTATCCACTGCTTACCTTAGGATTAGGACTAGCTGGTCTTTTAGCATTATTGCTCTTTTCAAGAACGATGAGCTTATTTTTGATTTTGTTTGGTACGATTTGTTTATTTCAAATTGTGGTTAGTGGATGGGAAATATTTCGTTCGACTATTTTGATGAAGATCGGAGACTAAAGAAGTGAATCCAATTATATTAAAACGTAAAGTAAATAATATTCCATTATTAGAAGTTGTCCTAACCGAATTAAGAGCTGAAAAAATTCCGATAATTATTTATTATCATGGTTGGCAAACGAGTAAAGAATTAGTTTTGACACAAGGAAGAAAGTTTGCTAAACAAGGATTTCGTGTCTTACTACCAGATGCAATGAACCATGGTGAAAGAAAGCAAGTAGTTTCTGCTATTCCTTCCTTTACCTTTTGGAATAGTATTTATGGAAACTTATTTGAATTTGAGACTTTATTGAAGCACTTAGAAAAACGAGATGTTCTTCATGAAAAAGTAGCTGTAGGTGGCGTTTCAATGGGGGGGATGACGACTTGTGCGTTGTTAACAAAACATCCGCATTTGGTTGGTGGTATTTGTCTGATGGGTTCCCCTGCGCCTGAACAGTATGCTAAAGAAATTTACAAAAGAGCTCATCAGTACCAATACATACTGCCGAAAGATTATTTTGATTTAATTTCTTGGGTCGAAAAATATGATTTATCTTTGCAGCCAGAAAAACTAGCTGGGCGACCTTTATATTTTTGGCACGGTGAAAAAGACGAGAAAATTCCCTTTCAACAAACCAATGATTTTGTGAAAAATAATCAAAAAGAACGTTATGGTCAAGGAATTGTTTTTGATTATTCGCAAACCGAAAAGCATATGGTAAAAGTACCATTGATGGATAGAGCAACCAAATTTTTGGTGCAAATGATGAATGGATCCAAAGAATAGAAAAGACAGGTGTATTCTGATTTTTTATAACAAATTAAATAGATAGAGAAGTAAACAATGCTATGAAATAAGCAAAGTTGAAGTTGAGAAATAAGCGTTTAGCATCAAGAAATACGAAAGAATATCCAAAAATTGACAAGAAACACAAACACTGGTTTTTGCTATTGATGGATACTTACTAGGTGTTTCTCAAATTTTTAGTCAATTTCGGCAAATTTTTTGAAGTTGTTGCTCCTTAAACACCGTTGATTCGTTTTAGAGATACTAGAAGAGGAGGCTATTTTTGGCTTAGTCTCATTCTTTGCTATTCTTTTAGTTCATATCTGAAACTAGAAAATAGATGGAGATAACGTACATTTCTCTAATAAAATGGAGTAACTGGCTTTCGATTCTAGTGAACTTTTATTAAAAAGATGCTGGCTTGTAGATGATTTTTACGATATTTCTACATTTTATCGCTTTCAAGTTTGCTATAATGATAGAAAACAGAAAAAAGTTTTCTATTGTGAAAGGAGCAACCTATGCCAACATTAGCTGATGTTGCTAAAAAAGCAAATGTATCCAAAATGACGGTGTCTCGTGTCATCAATCACCCGGAACAAGTAACGGATGAGTTAAAAGAATTAGTTTTTTCTGCGATGGCAGAATTAGATTATCGCCCCAATATTGCAGCAAAAGCACTCGTTTCTAATCGATCACAAATCATCAAACTTTTCATCCTTGAAGAGATTGATACAACAGAACCGTATTATATGAATTTATTGATGGGAATTGCAAAATGTATTGGAAAAGCGCACTATTCTTTGCAGTTGGTAACCAATGATGCATTTGACGTAGGGTCTTGCGACGGCTACATCATTACAGGGGTGAGAGAAAAAGATTTTGACTGGATCGACCGATTGGAAAAACCAGTCGTCCTTTTTGGTGAAAATCGTTTTGGCTATGATTATGTAGATAGCGATAATCATTATGGCACAGCAAAGGCTTCACAATATGCTATGGAATGCGGTTACGAGACAATTATTTATATTGGGATTGACGAGGATGAGCCATTTGAGTTATCAAGAGAAGCAGGCTACCTTTCAGTTATGGAAACAGCCAACATGAAGCCGCAAATATTACGTTTCCCAAATCATTCGACAATGGCAGAGAAATATCTTGCCGATCATTGGTCAACTATTAAACCAAAGACTTGTTTTATTTGCAGCTCTGACCGACTAGCTTTAGGGATTGTAAGAGGTATTGCTAAAGAAAAGGGGAAAATTCCTGAAGATTTTGGAGTCATTGGCTTTGATGGCGTATTTTTAGACCAAATCAGTTCACCCAAATTAACTACGGTAAAACAAGATATCGTACGAATGGGTGAAGTTTGTGGTGAAATGTTGTTAAAAAAAATTACCGAAAAAGGAGAAAGTCAAGGATACCGTCGATTTTTCCCTGAATTGGTCATTCGAGAAACGACCAGATGACCGTCGAAAGAGGTTAAACTTAGTTATGGTTACTATGGAAAATGAAAAAATTATGCTATGATTGAGAAAAGTTCCATTTATGAGAAGGATGGTTTAAAATGAATGAAATTAGACGGAAACATTTTCGTTTTCCTGCCTATGATGACGAAATTGGCGTCAAACTAGCAAAAAACCAAAGGCGTGTTTTATTTGATGGACAGGATGATCTATTAACCGAAAACAATAATCAACCAATGTTTGAGCAAATGCAAGAATTTCACTTTGCTCAAGGCGATGCTAGAGAACAACGCAAACGTCGAAATTTGAGCAATTCAAAAAAATCAACAATTCCAAAAGAAAATTTAGTCAGACACAAAGAACAGCTTCCTGATTATCATACGCATCAAGCAAGTAATCGCCCATTGACTAATCAGCGGACGAGAAAAGCGGCTGATTCAATGAATAGTCAGAAGAGCCAAGAGCAGCACACAAGTACCAAAGCCTATACATCGAACCAACAAAAAAATGGTCGTGGGCGTTCTTACTTTGTACCTAAGTATGTGCCAGCATCAATTATTCCTGATCCAAAAGTATCTAGTATTTCTGACGCAGAACTAGTTGATTCAATGAAAAAAATGAAAGATTCATATTTGTTATTTGATAATGAACCGGTACCTTACCAAACAAAAAAAGCCGGCTCTCCTTCTGTACAACCTTTTAACAAAGCTGAGAAAGAACCACTCAGTGCGACATCAAAAAGAAAAGATAAAAATCATGGTGTTTTAGAAAGATCATTAAAAGGATTGATAGAAGAACAAGGGAATTCTTTGGGAGAAAATAGCTATTTTAAATAATGGAAAGCCTGGATAACTCCTTTCGTGGATTGATCCAGGTCTTTTTGTATAAAGAAAGAAGGAAAGGTTTCTATGAAAAAACAAATGAAGCAAATAGGGTTTTATGAGGGATTACCATTGACTGACAAAAATAGTTTTTTAGAAAAGTTGGCAGAAACTCCGGTTCCTAAAAAAAGGGAGTTATTGGTGGAGATTTCAGCGGTTTCAGTGAATCCAGTGGATGTAAAATTTAGAATGCAGACGCCAAAACAAGAGTCTTTAACTGTTTTGGGATTTGATGCGGTAGGGAGAATAGTTGCAAAAGGTCCCCAATCTGAAAATTTTGAGATAGGAGACCGTATTTATTATGCTGGTTCAGCAAAACAACCAGGTAGTAACCAAGAATATCAGTTGGTAGATGAACGAATTGTGGCAAAAGCACCAGAAAATCTCACGGACGAAGCTAGTGCAGCATTACCGTTAACTGCAATCACCGCCTATGAACTCTTATTTGAGAAATTTCAATTGATTCCTAAAGAATCAGCGAATAAAGGTAAAAAAATATTGGTCATCAACGGTGCTGGAGGTGTCGGTTCGATTCTCACACAATTAGCAAAATGGAGTGGGTTAGAGGTGGTTGCGACAGCCAGCCCCAAAAACTTTCAATGGTTAAAAGAAAATGGGGTCGATCATCCAATTGATTACCATCAAGAGTTAAAGCCTCAACTAGAAAAGGTTGGGATAAGCACCGTCGATGTCGTAGCGGTTTTACATGATATCCGTCCCTATCTAACTGAGCTGGCAGAAATGATTCAACCTATGGGGAAAATTGGGATGATCGTAGGACTTGATGGACCAATCGATATTGCAAGTTTTAAAAATTTATCTGTTTCATTTGAATGGGAGTATATGTTTACTAAAACGGATTATGGTCAACTAATCGAGATACAAGGGGAAATATTAAAACATTTGACAGCATTGGTAGAAGAAGAAAAAATCCATACTACTTTAGGAAAAGTATACAGAGAAGGCATCAGCAAAGAGACTTTAAAGCAGGCAACGAAAGAAGTAGAGACTGGAAAAGTACATGGTAAAGTAGTGATTACTGGAGGTTTTGCTAGTAACGAAATAGCGACTGAAAAGTAGAAATATACTTTTCAGTCGCTAACCAATCATTTAAGAATGTTATTCAAATTGTTCTGCAGAATCAAGAGTATCAAAAGGTTCTTTTGAACGATTTGCAGAAAAAGGATTGAGAGAACCTTTTACTTCGAGATATTTCACTTTGTTTAACGTATAAGATAAGATGGAGCAACTGAGTAAGGTATAAACAAAATGTGTTACATCCAGATATAATAAAGAAACAACCAAGATACCAAATGTAATCAAGAATAGACTTTTACCGATCTTGATATGGAAATATTTTTCAAAGGCTTGGTAAATAATGTCTGTTCCGCCAGTGCTTCCACCAAAGCGAAAGACCAGACCACAACCGATACCAGATAATACACCAGTCATCAGGCTATTGAGTAAAAGATTGTGGACAGCAAAATGGACGTTTAGTCCTTCCCACAAATGTAAAAAGAACACTAAGGCAAAGGTTCCGACAATCGTTCGCAGAAAAGCCTGCTTACCAAAAATGAATAATGAAACCAATAGCAATGGTAAATTGATAATAAGTGATGTAATGGAAGGAGCAAAACCGAATAAATTATTAAGTAAAAGGGCAATCCCAGTTACACCACCATCTGCTAATTTAGCAGGAATATTGATCCCGGTCACAGCTAAACCATAAAGTGCAGCGCCAAAACTGATACCAACCAGATCAATTAATAGATTTATTTTTTTCATTCTCAAACCTCTTTTCTTTTGAAAATTTTCAGCAACTTCTTTATTATACTTATTAGTTAAGAATCTTCAATAGATAATTTGAAAATTTTTTTCAACATTTAAAGGATGTTCAAGGAAAGGAGTAACTATGCGAGCAGCTGATCTATTAACACTCATCACAACTTCTCCAACGAAAAGAGAATATAAAGGCATCTATTGTGATCTTCATGATAATCTGCAGGCTTTGACGAGCATTCGAAGAAAAGGTGAGACTCAATGTGTGTTTTTATTTGAACCAAATAAACCCAATCTGCCGATGAAAGAGTTGCTTATTTTCTTGATGAAAAATCGTGAAAAAGAAATTTTGTATCAAAAAGGTCAAGAATTTTACCCATTATACGGAGTGAAAGAAAGAGCAAACCAGCTAGTCATTTGAGAAAAAATAGGAATTTCGAGAAAAATTGAACGTTTATGACTCTAAAACGATCATTTATTACTTTTTTTTATCTTTGAACAAAACTTACAGTATAATAATTTATGAACAAGCCAGTAAAAATTATCTCCCCCACGAGGTTTCTGCTTTACTGGCTGTTTTTTTATATTCAAATAAATTAGACACATTTCTCGTTCAAATTCGTGAGATGTGTCTTTTTTTATATAAAAGAAATACATAGAGTTTGAAGAAATAAATTTCTTCTTTCTTTCCATTTTCTTTCCATTTATTGATTAAGGACTTTATTGCTAGTTTGAAGCATATTCAGAGAATTGCCGGGGTGTTGGATTTACAAATGATGAACTACGCATCTTTTTTGTTCTTTTCAGACAACTTAGTTGGGGATTTTTTCGTCTATGTTTATACTTAAATTAGAATGGAAAGGAAGATCCTATGAATAATTTTTTTCAAACGCTTGTTGAGCGAAAAGGAGAATTGATCTCCGCAACATTTCAGCACTTATCAATTTCATTAATTGCCTTATTGATTGCGATTGTTATTGCAATCCCATTAGCTATTTGGGCAGTGAACCATAAAAAAATGGCAGAAGTATTGTTGCAGATAACCAGTGTTTTACAGACGATCCCATCTTTAGCTTTATTAGGATTGTTGATCCCCTTCGTTGGAATCGGAACAGTGCCAGCGTTGATTGCATTAGTGATCTATGCGTTATTACCAATTTTTCAAAATACGTATATCGGACTTAGTGAAATTGATCCATCCATTGAAGAAGCAGCAGTTGCTTTTGGTATGTCACGCATGAGACGGTTGATCAAAGTGGAATTGCCAATCGCGTTACCTGTTATTATTTCAGGTATTCGGACAGCCCTTGTCTTGATCATTGGAACAGCAACGTTAGCAGCATTGATCGGTGCCGGTGGCTTAGGAACGTTTATCTTATTAGGAATTGATCGAAATACGCCAGTTTTGACTCTGATTGGTGCAATCAGTTCAGCTTTGTTAGCGATTATTTTCAGTAGTTTAATCAGACTTCTTCAACATTTGAAACCTCGATATACAGTTATCACTTTATTGCTTATCTTTTTGGGAATCGGTGGAATATCTTTGTATCAAAGCGGACTCTTTAAAGAAGATAAGGTGACAATTGCTGGGAAATTAGGTTCAGAACCAGATATTTTGATTCAAATGTATAAAGAATTAATTGAAGATAATTCAGATGTTGAAGTTGAATTAAAACCGAACTTCGGCAAAACCAGTTTTCTTTTTAGTGCATTGGAGAATCAACAGATCGATATTTATCCGGAATTTACAGGAACTGTTTTAGAAAGCTTAGTTAAAGTACCTGATGACTTAAAAAATAAAGAATTGAATGAAAAAGAAACCTATAATCAAGCGAATCGCTTATTAGGTGAACAATTTGAAATGACACTTCTTCAACCAATGGCGTATCAAAATACCTATGCTTTAGCGGTGAAGCGATCATTTGCCAAAGAAAATGGGCTAAAAACCATTTCTGATTTGGGAAAGATTGAAGATCAGATAAAAGCCGGTTTCACATTAGAATTTATTGATCGTTCGGATGGCTATAAAGGAATCCAAGAACTTTACAAGCTTAATTTTCCAAGTGTACAAAGTATGGAACCAAGTTTACGCTATCAAGCCATCGATAACGGAGATGTCAATGTAGTAGATGCTTATTCGACGGATAGTGATCTAAAACAATATGACCTTGTCACCTTAGAAGATGATCAGGGATTATTTCCAGATTATCAAGGAGCTCCTTTGATGACCAAAGCCTTTGCGAAGGAACATCCAGAAATCGTTACAGCTCTAAACAAGCTCGCTGGCAAAGTAACAGAATCTCAAATGATTGAAATGAATTATCAAGTGAATGTAGAAAAACAACAACCTGCGGAAGTAGCGCATGCATTCTTGGAAAAAGAAGGACTACTGAAGGAGGGGAATAAATGAATAATCTGATAGAATTCAAGCAAGTCCAAAAGAAATTTGGCGAAAAATATGCAATTAAAGAACTAAACTTATCGATTGAACAAGGGGAAATCTTTGTTTTGGTGGGTCCCTCTGGTAGCGGGAAGACGACCTCGCTTAAAATGATCAATGGTCTATCTCAGCCGAGCGCAGGGGAGATATTCTTCAAGGGTAAATCGTTAAAAGACTATGATTTACAAAAAATGCGGTGGAAAATGGGCTATGTTTTACAACAAATTGCGTTGTTTCCAACTATGACTGTCCAACAAAATATCGAAGTTATTCCAGAAATGCTAGGATGGGAAAGAAGAAAAAGAGAAAAAATAGCTGACCAATTACTTGAGAAAGTCGGACTTGATCCTACAATCTATCGAAATAGAATGCCACAGGAATTATCCGGTGGAGAGCAACAACGGATCGGTATCGTCCGTGCTTTGGCAGCTAGCCCAGAAGTTATTTTGATGGACGAACCATTTAGTGCTTTAGATCCTTTGTCTCGAGCTTCTTTACAAGACCTTGTACTTTCCTTACATCAAGAATTAGGCACAACGATCGTCTTTGTGACGCATAATATGGATGAAGCCATAAAATTAGGAGATCGGATCGCTGTCATGAAAGAGGGCGAATTAATTCAATGTGACCAACCCGACCAGTTGTTGACTCAGCCTAAAAATGAATTTGTACGGAGCTTTTTTGATGAAACGATTCAACAAAAACAACAAACAGTAAAAGAGCTGATCGTAGCTGACGATTACAGCAAAGGAATTCATCAAGCGGATTTTCCAGATGTTTACTTAAGTACACCGCTGACTGAAGTATTCGAATTATTGATCCAACATGAAGCAGTAAATATTCGAGAAAATGAGGAAAATCTAGGGGAGATTACAAGAAAAGATATCTTCACTTATTTATCTAGAAAGGAAAGAGAAAATGAAAGAATATGATGAAGTTGTGATTGGTTCTGGCGTAGCTGGTATGAGCGTGGCTTATGGGTTAAAAAAAGCAGGGAAGAACGTCTTGATCATCGAAGAAAATCTTTGGGGTGGTACTTGTCCTAATCGAGGATGTGACCCTAAAAAAATTCTACTAAATAGTGTGGAAGCAAGAAAACGAATTGAACAGTTGTTGGGTAAAGGATTCAGCGAAGTACCAACTGTTGATTGGCAAGAACTACAAGCATTTAAGCGCAGTTTTACAGATCCAGTTTCAAAGAATCGTCAAAAAGAATTAGCAGCAGCTGACATTGATTATCTAGCTGGAACAGCACGCTTTATCAATGAAAATACGATCATGGTAGGAGAAGAAAAAATTTCAGCTGAACATTTCATTCTTGCTACTGGTCAACGACCATCGATTTTACCTATTGATGGGAATGAATTTTTACAAACAAGTACTGACTTTTTATCATTAAGTGAATTGCCTCAGGACATTATTTTTATTGGTGCAGGCTATATTGCATTTGAATTAGCGATGATCGCTCATGCTTCAGGAAGCAATGTCACGATCGTTCACCATAATCAACGACCATTAAAAGCATTTGACGAACAATTGGTCAAACAATTAGTTAAACAAATGGAAGCAGCCGGGATTCGATTTGTTTTTGATTTTGAGTCACAGCGAATTATTCAAGAAGGAACGCACTATTCCTTGCAGTCAAACGATCAAGAACTACAAGCAGATGCGATTTTTTGTGCCACTGGAAGACAGCCAAATGTTGAGCGACTAGACCTGGAAAAGGCGAAGGTAGAAACAACGAAACATGGTGTTGTTGTTAATGACTATCTTCAAACGAGTAATCCAATGATTTTTGCTTGCGGGGATATCATCTCACGGACAGAGCCAAAATTAACGCCAGTTGCTACCTTTGAAGGAAATTATGTTGCAAACTATGTATTAGGAAATACTAAAGAAAAAATTAGTTATCCTTCCATTCCTACGATCGTTTTTACTAGTCCGAAATTGGCTCAGGTCGGAGTAACAAAAAAACAACTCACTGGACAAGAAGAAGTAGTAGAAATTGATATGACCAATTGGTTTACCTATCATCGTGTGAATGAACCACTTGCTAAATCCCAAATGATCTATGACAAAGCTGGGTATTTGATTGGTGCCAGTGTCCTTAGTGAACAGGCAGATGATTTAATCAATGATTTGAATTTATTGATCAGTCAACATACAAAAAAAGAAGAATTAGAGCAATGGATCATGGGTTATCCAACGGTAGCGAGTGATTTATCCTATTTATTGAAATAAAAAATACAGTGTATTGATTATGTAAAAAAACGATTAAATATAAAAAAATAAACGCTTAAATCTGTGGCTGAAAATGTCCTCGAATTTAGGCGTTTTTTCTATTGTAGTGAAAATGATAAAAAGATTATTTTAGTGAAAGGCTCTTTATGGAGTTCTCTAAAAGATCCGGTAGTAAATATTTTAATAATAGATATCTTGAGTGTTATTTTTATTAAAATATTACCTCGCAGAAAAGCACGAATCTTATAGGTTGATCACTACTTTTTTAATATTATTATACTTATATTTTAATGAAATGGTAGACATACTTATTTTCGTACATTAAAATTAATAATAGAGGAGAATAGAGAAAACAAAGCGTTTGTAAATTTTGAGGGATTAGGAGGGGAAAATGAAGCAATTACTAACGAAACAAAGTTTAAGACAGCTAGCACTCTTAGAGTTACTCTGGAGCAACGAATGGCTGACGATTGCAGAGATCGTCAAAAAAATAGGTGGGGTTGAAAAAACGATCCGAACAGACATCAAACAACTGAATGAAATAATTGAACCTTTAAAAATAGAGACTTCAGTAAAATATGGCGTTTTTTTAAGTAAAGACTTAGGTGTTTCAAAATCATATGTTTATTCGCTTTTTTTACAAAAAAGTGTCGAATGTCAAATGTTGGAAATGATATTCATCAATCCCATGATGAAAAGAGGGGAACTATGCGATCAGCTCTTTATTTCAGAAACACAACTCAATCGATTACATAATAAAATGAATATTTTAATGAAAAAATACGAAATAGAAATCACAAATGATTTGAAATTGATCGGTCACGAAAAAAATATCCGTAAGCTTTTCTCTAGTTTGTTCTATGAAAAATACCTTTCACCCGATTTACTTTTTAAAACAGAAGAATTTCAACTGATTGATACAGTACTTGATATTTTTTATAAACAAAATAAAGAGAAGATGGTTATGGATGATCAACATCATTTTTTATTGAATAAAATGCGAATGAGATTATGGGTGGCTGCCTATCGTTGTAAATCTAGCTCATTCTTTAAACAAGAGGAAGATTATTTTAATTATTCTATGATTACTGGAGATCGAGAATTAAACAAAAGGTGGCAAGCTGTGTTTGGTATCGAACTATCAGAAGAAGTTTTGTTTAACCTGTTTGAGTATTTTCATGCTCCATTCAAATTAAATGAAAGATGCTTACAACTAGGGACTAGTCAATCGATCTTACAAACAAGACTGGAAAATCTGATTTTGGAAGTTAGCTATGAATTTAAGATTAATTGCCAGAACAAAACAGCTCTACTTCAGGCCGTTATGTGGCGGATATTTCGTACGATCGGTCCAACGCATATTTTAAATAACGTTGAAGAAGATTTTGTCTGCGAATTAATGAATGATCGACAAGATATCGTTTTAAATTTGAAAGCTAAATTCAGTGAAATTTATGACGATCTAACCGTTCATTCTCTAGATAAAAAAAATATGATTTATCAATCCATTTATACTTTAGTTTCACAATGGTCTGAATTTCGTTCGGAAATACGTAAGCCAACGATTAAAATCCACGCTGCATTGCTATTAGATGCACCAGCCGGGCATTTAAAAATGCTAAAAGAAGAAATCGAATATCATTTTAGAAATACATATGAAGTTGATATTTTATTGCCAATAGCACAAAATTCTGTGAATCAGCTAAAACACTATGATTGTGTCCTAACCAATGGCTTTAATACTGGCGATCTAGGAGATGTGAAAATTATTGGCGTCCCTAATTATTTTGGAGAAGAATTTGTCAAAAAACTACATCATTTTTTGATCAACAAAAAGGAAGAATTACACGTTTTTAGAAAGAATATACTCATCTAAAAGCAAAACAAGTTGAATATACATATTGAGAAAGAGGCTGAACGATACAGTAACAATCATAGTAGTATTTCCGAATGAACATCCAAAGAGCAGTTATCGTTACATTAACTATAAAAAAAGTGAGCGTGCTATTTAGTGAAAACGATTCTGTTTGTTGCATAGACCTACCTAGTAAAGGGACCCGAGATGAATGATTGTCTTTGGTCTCCTATTTTTTTACTTTGCATCACGAACAACTCAATGGATCGGTGGAAAAAATAAAAGATTATGAAAGATATTTTACCAAGGGCTCGGTATATTAAGGTTATTTTTAAAGATTGGGATATGCTAAAAATAAAACAAGGAGTATTTATCTGTTAGGAGAGGAGAGATGTAATAGAAATGAGAGAAATATTAGACGGGCGTTTGAGACGCCAATTGAATATTTTAGAAATCCTTTGGAATACGGAATGGATTACGACTGCGGAATTAGCTGAAAAAATTGATAGTTCAGAAAAAACCATTCGAAATGATCTATCTCAAGTCAACGAAATGATTGAGCCTCTATCAATTGAAACTTCTTTTAGAGCAGGAATCATTTTAAAGAAAGATATCACAACGCCTAAGTCATTTATCTATTCAAAAATTCTTGAAAAGAGTCTAGAATACACATTACTGGAAACGATTTTCCTAGGAAAAGTTACTTCTAAAGAAGAGCTTAGTGATTTGCTTTATATTTCAGAAACTCAGGTATCAAGGGTAATTAATCGAATCAATCAAGAAATCCGGTTTTTCGATTTTCAAATTACCAATCAAATCAAAATTATCGGAAACGAAGGGAATATCAGAGACTTCTTTTCAGTATATTTTTCTGAGAAATATCATTTGCCCGAAAAATTGATACAAAAAGAAGAAAGAAATTTGATTTCAGAGATCATTGATATATTCATCAAAGAAAATACGATATGGGCAATTGTGAACAATGACCATCATTTATTTTTGGGAAATTTAAAATTTCAATTGTATGTCTGTTTTACACGATTGAAGCAAGGCTATCAATTAGAAGTTAACGAGATACCTTTTTATTTTACACATCTAATGAACGAAAAAAAACTAGTAGAAAAAATACATAATGTCTTTGGCATCAAAAGTGTAAAAGAAAATCTTCAGCAATTATTTTATGAATTCCATCAGCCAATTAATCCAATCGCTCGCTTTCATTCAGAAGGAGTTGAAATCGATTCGGTCTCAATAAAGAAACAGATCGGCTATGTGATTACTTTGCTGGAAGAACGTTTTGGATTACTTTGCGAGAATCGAGATAAATTGATTCATGATATTTATTGGACGACCATGAGTTCGGTGCGACCTACTTATATTTTATACAATAAAAAAACAGATTTTTTTGAAAATACGTTGAAGGTAAGTCCTGAGTTAGTTACCGCATTAAGAGATGAATTTTTTGATATTTACTTTTCTCTTGGTAATCCATTTTTATCTTACTTAGATGAAATGATCCAGCAATCCATCTTCAAATTATTAACTTCTTGGTCTGAACTATGGATACGCGTGAGAGAAAGTAAAGCAAGTATCAATGTAGCACTTTTATTGGATAGCTCTTACGATCATATGCGGATGCTCAAAGAGGAAATTCAATTTTATTTTAGACATAATATCAAAATTGAGATACTCGATCCTACTACTCAAATACAAAAGGGCTATTTACAAAAGTTCGATTGCCTTTTAACAGATGTATATTCGCCTGACCATTTTGGTATTCCAACGATTGGGATGTCTAGTTATTTTGATGAAGATATCATTAATAAATTAGTTGATTATTACCATATAAAAGTTAATTCCAGTATGGATAGTTAGTTTGCACTATGACTATAAATTTCGGAAAAGTTTCCGCTTATCAACTGATATGGCTAAAAATTAAGTATTATTTTTTAGATGTTCTAAGCTAATCATCTTTTTGTTACATAACAATTACTAATGGAAAAGGTATTTACCAATCTATCGGTAAAACTTGGTTTTCATTCTATTTTATTTTTACGGATAATATTATTGTGGAGGTTGCGTCGTTAAAGTATTGGAGGTGAAGAGCGAAATAAAAAGAGTGATGTATTATTTGATAGGTGTTTTAATGGTTAGTCTTTTCATTACAACAAACTGTCATGCACAAACCACAAATGAACAAACGATTCAAGTTGAAGCAATAATAGGAGTATGGGATGCGGACGCAGATGCCAGTACAATTGATAACGTAAGTGACGCAGGAACCAAAGAAAAAGCAACTATAACGATCACACCATCTGATTCAGGTTCTTCAAAAAAAGTGAGACTTCCACAAACTGGTGAACAATTGAGCGTTTATATGATGTTACTTGGAACAATTGTATCCCTTTTCTCAACGGTTATGTTGATTGAGCTCAATCGAGAAAAAAACTATATCATGTAATTTTATTTTTATGGAAATGTTGTGAGACGTTTTCAGCGAGGAGAGAGACAGAATAATGAAGAAGTTGACAAATGTGTTACTAGTATCATCTATTTTATTAGGTGGATTTGGGATTGGAACAATGAATGCAAGTGCAGAAACAGTTAAAGATAATGAATTAGGCTGGATTCCTGGATTAAGTGACCCTGAGGATGACAGCGTAACTATTCAAGGAGAAGATAATGCACAAATTAAAGTGGATGGCTGGATTGGTCCATGGGATCCGGTCGGACCGGAAGATGTATCTTATGTTGACATCACTGTACCTACAAAAGTACGTTATGCAAATGCGGTAACAGATGATGGCCAGCCACTTCCTAATATCTTATCACCTATTTATACCGTAACAAATAATTCTAGTGCACGTAGAGTCAAGATTGAAATATCAAAATTTGAAGAAAAAAGTCAATCGGGTGTAAGACAAGATTTATACTTTACGCCAACAAATGAAGCGGGCGTCCGTTTACAAAGTGTTGCGGGTCAATTTCTTAATAGCCCTACTTATTTAACAGAATTAGATAAATCTTCATCTAAAACGTTAAAATTCGAAGGAAAAATCGCTGAAGGATTTAAAGAAAATCAAGTGGTTAGACCAAGTTACGAAATAACGTTTAATTTCACTGCTTTAAAAGATACTGAATCATAAAAAAGCGTGATTTATTTCATTTATATCATATATTATTGGAATCCCCAGCAGAATAAACAGGGAATTTCGCACATAGTAACAATGACATGACTGTCTTAGAATACCATTTAGCAGGATTCCAAATAGTTGGAGTTCTGCTAATCATTGAAAGTATAAACTGTTGGAACGAAAGAAACTAGTTGATCAACAAAAAAACTTGTGGATTGTTTGAAAAAAAATAAAAGTAAATGCTTAACGAATGATTTTTTTATCCATCTGGTTGAGACGATTTGTTTTTGATTTTATCAGAAAGGGAGATTTTTAAATGGCACATAAAGCAAAACAAAGAAAAAAAAGCACATATATCCTGATAACCTTCTCTGTAGTACTTTTGATATTGGGGATCAGTGGATACTTCTATTTTAATCAATCTCCCCCTCAAGTCGTTACAGGATTGCCAGATTTTGATGAGAACATCACTCAGTTGAATAATGGCGAATTATTAAAAAAGATGCAGGAAGAAGTCGATAAAGACAATGTTCGGATTATATTGAAGCATGAAATCGAATTAAATAAAGAGGGAAAAGCCCACGTGGATGTACGTAATGTGGGTGTCAACTCCTATAATATACAAGTAGAATACTATTTAGCATCTAATCAAAAAAAATTATATGTTTCAGGATTGATTCCACCCAACAATGGGATTGAATCGGTTGCTTTCAAGAATATGCCTTCCTCGGGTACGCATGGCATAAAGATATATTATAAAGTATATGATGAAAAAGAACTAATCAATACAACAACCATTGATGGAACACTCCGTATTGATTAACGAATCATAGCTAGCATAATAAAAAATAGTTATTTAGAGGCGGGCCAAAGCTTGCTTTATTATCTTAGTTCACTCGAAAATTCACGAAGTAGGTTTTGTTTTAACTGGTTTACTTGGGATCCTTTAAAGAGGGTCCTTTTTTATTTCACTAAAAGTACATAATTACCAAGAAATAGGAATTTTTCGGTTTGTTTTTTCGGATAGAATTAACTAAACTTTAGATGAAAACGTTGTTTATTTACTTGTTTGAAAGATTCACATAGTAAGAAGAAAGTAAGGAGGCAGAACTATTAAATCAATCAAATTAGAAAAAACGGATTATCGATTTTATGAATTAGAACAAGTCCAAAGACATAATCAAAGAGAAATAGTTGAATCAAGTATTGTACAACCAGATAAAACATCTTTAAATTATGATGTTTTAAATAAGAAATTTATTGACTATAAAAAGATCATTAGAAAATATTTGACCCATTTATCTTCAACAAAATCGATTCATTCTAATTGGACGATATTAATTGAATGGCGAATCATCTTTAAAGAATCGGCATTAAAAAAATTATCAGTAAGAGAAACAAAACTATTTTTTTTACAAATTGTTCAAACCTTTCAAAAACTATACGGTCTATCGAATATCATTTATGCACATGTTCATTTTGATGAAGAGAAACCACACTTACATATTGGCCTAATACCCATGAAAGAAGGACGTCTCAATTCTGCTTATATTATGTCCAAATATAAAAACTGTGAAATAGAAACAGAATTACTCAAAAAGTTAGAAGCAGTTCTTCAACAAAATAAGACATCCATCTATCGAAAAAAATCGACAAATGATCATATGAAAGAACAATTGAATGCTGAGTATCAGGAATACAAAGAACTGTATACTAAATTACTTCACCACTCGTTGTTGCCTTCTGAGGTGGGGATGAAGAAACCAGGAAGAGAAACAGACAACTATTCAAATCATATGACAGACGAAAAGAGTAAAACAATAGACGAATTACATAAAGAAAACAATTATTTGAATTCATTAGTGAAACGATTGAAAGCAGAGAACAACTATTTATTGAACGTTATGAAAGAAACAAAAAATAATTTTGAGCAGTTAGACAAACACAACTGTTCAAAAAACACGATGAACGAACCACCATTTGCCAAACTGGAATTAGAAAATCGAAATTACCAAAAAAATTGACAGAAAGGATACCATTTCTGCCAATTTTTTTCATTTACGCTTTGCTTAGTAAAAAAAACGAAGATCCTAAAGAGGGACCTTCGCTTTTTAAACAAGCTATTTTATATTAGTACCAACCGTTTGCTTCCCAGAAAGATTTAGCTGCTTCCCATGAGCCGTAACGAGAAGATACGTATTGTTCAGCAACTCGTTCTTGGTTTGCTGCTGAATAGTCACCATTTAAGTAAGAAGAATCTAATTGGTAACGTCCGATGTAACGACCGTTTGTTGCTGTATAAGAACCGCTAGATTCTTTTTGAGCGATCCATTCTTTCGCTGAGCTTGTGTTTGTTGTTGCTGGTGTTGCTTGTGCCGCTGTTTGCGTTGCTTGAGCAACTGGTTGGGCAGGTGCTGCTTGTTGAACTGGTTCTTGCTTCACTGGTTGTTCAGCCACTGTTTTTGTTTGAGCAGGCGCTTGGTAAGCTGTTTGTGTTGTTGCTGCTTGTTCGCCTGTTGGGATTGTTAATTGTTGACCTGAATAAATCAAGTTGATGTTTGAGATTGAATTTTTTTCTGCAATAGTTTGGATCAAGGAGTTATCACCAACGTATTTTTGAGAAATCGTTGATAGCGTATCACCTGATTGAACGGTATAAGCTTCGTCCGCATGTGCAGATGTTCCCATAAAGAATAGTGCGCCGGCAGTCAAAGTTGTTCCTAATAGTAATGTTTTAAGTGATTTCATGTAAAAGCTCCTTCGTAAATTTAAAAATAGTTTTGTTGTGACCAACGAGGAATACTTTACCACGGGGATATATTTCATAGGTAATAGCTTTATGACAAATCTACCTTTTTTGTAATATTTGAAGTAACATATGTAATCGAAAGCGATTTCTTTGTCGTAAAATCAAGCATAATGTCTCTGAAAAGAGTAGCTGTCTAGTTATTAAGAAAAGGTTAATCTCACGTTTTTCTGTAGAAAAAATCTCTCTTTTGTCTCGAATAACGCTTACATGAATATAAATAAAAACAGTCATGAGCATACAAACTAACGCTCATGACTGCTTTATTTATATTAGGAACAGAGGATAATTAAAAAATTATCGTTCTACTCTATTTGTAATAAGTGGAAAGAATTTCAAACAATAAATAGCACAAATTCCTACAATAATATAGATCGCTTTAGCTAGAATTGTCGTAGATCCACCTGCAATAGTAGCAACTAAATCAAATTCTAATAAACCAACCAATAACCAATTTAATCCACCAACGATCAACAATGTTAAAGCAATAATGTCTAAAGTTTTCATTTGTTATTTCTCCTCTCCATATTTGACATACTCTAATTATAAACTAATTTTTATATTAGTACTAAAATACTGCTTAAGCTTATAAAATAAGGTTATAAGCTGGTAATGTCATCTTTATTTATAAGAATACGAGTTTGATGATGAGAAAAAAATGAAATATATAAGTCAAGAAAGAGAAATGTCCAATGGAAAGCAAAAGGATTCAAGAACTGTAAACAAGCATTACACTATTTAAAAGAATCGATTGAATAAGAGTTCAATTATGGTTCCTAATATTCATCGTTCTCATAATTCTTTTACAGTATAGGTCATAGGTTGTAAGTATAAAAAATGATCAAGATGGGCAAAATAGAAGGCATGCAGATAAAACAATACTGATTTCATTGCTTAATCGTAAAAAGGAGAAATAATCAAAAAAGCTATCTTATGAAACATAAGAAGGAACTGTCCATGGTAATCATTAGCAGTAAATTAACAGGAAGAGTAAAATAGAAAGAAGAATTAATGCGTAAAATTATCAGAAGTCAGGTCGTTTAGTATAACGAACAGTAAGTTTATTAATAAGACGTGAATAAGAAAACAAAAAAACGTAGAGCACGGAATGCTCTACGACTAGTCATTGATGCAGACGATGGGATTTGAACCCACACGAGCGTACGCTCACAAGACCCTCAATCTTGCATGTCTGCCGTTCCATCACGTCTGCGTATAATAACAATAAATTAATGATAGCGAGTATTTCCGCAGATGTCAAGATGAAAAGGGAGAGAAAAAGTGGAAAAATATGATGGGGAGTTTTCTATCTTAGGAATGAGTGTTGGGCTAATTCTTGGTATTGTATTGAAAGATTTGTCTGCCGGAATTTTTTTGGGCGTTATTTGCGGAATTGCTATGGACTGGGGTGCGAATTTATTCAATGAATATCGACGGAAATGAGTTTGAAAACTCACTAAAATTTCTTATGGTTTTACTTAAAATTGTGGTAAATTTTAGAGGGATAGAGTATGATATTGAAAATAAGTAAAAAATAAAAAATCAGAAATTTCTGTTTATTTTGAAATGAGGGATTGGATAGCGTTATGAGAGAATTTGAAAAATCCAATAAACTAGAAGGCGTAAGCTACGACGTACGTGGACCTGTGTTAGAAGAAGCCGAACGTATGCAAGAAGAAGGGATCAGTATTTTAAAGTTAAATACTGGAAATCCTGCCCCCTTTGGATTTGAAGCGCCAAATGAAGTGATACGTGATTTGATTATGAATGCACGAGATTCAGAAGGCTATTCTGATTCTAAAGGCATTTTTTCAGCAAGAAAAGCGATTGAACAATATTGTCAAATCAAAAAGTTCCCCAATGTGACGATCAACGACATTTATACAGGGAATGGAGTCAGCGAACTGATCACAATGTGTATGCAAGGTCTACTTGATAATGGGGATGAGGTTTTAGTTCCGATGCCTGATTATCCATTATGGACAGCTTCAGTATCACTGGCTGGTGGAAAACCTGTTCATTATATATGTGACGAACAAGCAGAATGGTATCCTGATATTGATGACATTAAATCAAAAATAACGAGTAGAACAAAAGCAATCGTGATCATCAACCCAAATAATCCAACTGGAGCATTGTATCCAAAAGAGATTTTAGAGCAAATCGTGGAGATTGCTCGTCAAAATCAATTGATTATTTATTCTGATGAAATTTATGATCGTTTAGTCATGGATGGTTTAGAACATATTCCAATCGCTACCTTGGCACCAGATTTATTTGTCGTGACGTTGAATGGTTTATCTAAATCCCATCGTGTTGCAGGATTTCGTGTTGGCTGGATGGTGTTGAGTGGAGATAAATCACATGTTAAAGGCTATATTGAAGGATTGAACATGCTTTCTTCGATGCGTCTTTGTTCCAATGTATTGTCTCAGCAAATCATTCAGACGGCATTAGGTGGTTATCAAAGTGTGGATGAATTATTATTACCTGGTGGGCGTATTTATGAGCAACGAGAATTTATTTACAATGCCATTAATGACATTCCCGGTCTTTCTGCAGTAAAACCTAAAGCAGCGTTTTACATTTTTCCTAAGATTGATACGAAGCGTTTCAATATTTTAGATGACGAAAAGTTTGTTTTAGATTTCCTACATGAACATCATATCTTGCTGGTTCATGGTGGGGGATTTAATTGGCATCAACCGGATCATTTTAGAATCGTTTATTTACCAAAGATGGATGATCTGAAAACGACTGCTGTCAAAATGCGTGAATTTTTATCGACTTACCGACAAAAATAGCCTGTCATGGATGTTTTTACTCAAAAGAGCCGAACTCAAGTTTTGGCTCTTTTTGGTGTGAGAGATGAAATAATCACTAGCTAAATCAAAAATAAGGAAGGAAAAAAGTCGAACAAGTTTTTGATAGGACTTTTCTTGATGTTTCTTCTTCCGTAAAGTAAAATATTGGTATAATGCGAATACGCATATTTTGAAGGAGGATGCTTATGGAAACGTTGGTCGCTTCCTTTGGTACAATCATAAAAGAAATTCGAAAAGAACAGAAGATGACACAAAAAATGCTTTCGCAAGATATTTGTTCACAGAGTGTTTTAAGCAGAATTGAAAATAATGAAGAGCTACCAAATGTTGTTGTAATGGCACAAATTTGCCAACGTTTAGGCGTAACGATCGATCATGTCATGCGTTTATCTCATGGGAAAATTCGAGCGGTCTTAAAGAATTTTGAGTTAACAGACTTGTATTTTCAGCAACGAGATTATCGCAAGCTGGAACAAGTGTTAAAATCGCCAGAGGTTACAGAAAATTTGTACGAAGCTGCGGATTTTCAAAAATATTATTATTATTTAGGCGTCTGTGAATTTACATTACGAAAAAATATTACTCAAGCACTTAGTTATTTAAAAGAAGCGCTCTCCTATTCGACGTTAAAAGATCGAACACAAGTGACAGATGTTGAGATCCAGCTAGTCAGTTGCATTGGCAAAATCTATGGCGTAGCTGGCAAAACTGCGGAAGCTAGGTACTATTTAAGTCGTAGTATCCAACTCTTCCAAGAGACGATCCAAGATCGAACCAAAAGTGAGTTTACTCAAATTTTTTATAACTATGGAAGCTTTTTGTTGCACCAAGGAGAAATTGAACTATCTTTAGAACAAGTAAATCAAGGAATACGGTGGGCGCAAGATAAAAATAGTTATTATTACCTTAACGATTTATTTATTTTAAAGAGTTTGATTTATAAAAAGAAAGGTGAAATCAATAAAGCTCTCTTTTATGAAGAATTGGCACAATCAGTTAAAAAAATAGCAAAAAGTCTCTAAATGGTGTAGACCATTCTTGACTTATCTCCAAAATAAGAGTACCTTTAGGATAGAAAATCAAAGGAGAGAGAAGAATGAGAACTTTTATCTACGCAGACAAATTCTTTTTGTCATCCGGTGTCAAAAATGCAGGTTATCTTGAAATCACTGATGGTCTTTTTGGGGAGTATACCCAAAACACACCTGAAGGAGAAGTCAATATCATTGATCAAAGCGGAAAATGGATCGCTCCTGGTCTAGTTGATACGCATATTCATGGCTATATGAACCATGATGTGATGGATAATGATGCAGAAGGTGTGAAAGCAATGTCAGAAGGATTGCTTTCTTGTGGAGTAACATCGTTTTTACCAACTACTTTAACATCAAGTAAAGAACGTTTAAAAGATGTAGCTGAAACAATTGGAAAAATGTACCAAGAAGCTCCTGGAGCAAAAATTAAAGGAATCTATTTTGAAGGACCATTCTTTACGGAAGAACATAAAGGGGCGCAAAATCCAAGTTATTTTGGAGACCCTGATCTTGATACTTTCCATGAATGGCAAGAAGCTTCTGGCGGACTGATCAAAAAAATTGCCCTAGCCCCAGAACGAAAAGGCGTTGAAGAGTTTGTCAAACAAGTGACAGATGAAGGCGTGGTTGTTTCATTGGGTCATAGTAATGCGACGATCGATGAAGCACAAAAGGCAGTAGAAGCAGGTGCCAGTGTCTTTGTCCATGCGTATAATGGCATGCGTGGATTAAATCATCGTGAACCTGGAATGGTTGGTGCGCTACTATCGCTAGAACATGTTTTTTCAGAATTGATTTGTGATGGGCATCATGTTCATCCAAATGCTGCTCAAATTTTAATGGAAAAAGCAGGTCATGACCATGTGGCATTGATCACTGATTGCATGATGGCTGGTGGAATGCCTGATGGCAATTATAATTTAGGAGAATTTCCAGTGGTTGTGAAAGATGGAACTGCTCGCTTAGAATCAGGTAATTTAGCAGGAAGTATCTTGAAATTAAAAGAAGCAATAAAAAATGTAGTAGACTGGGGATTAGCTACACCTGAACAAGCTGTGATGATGGGAAGCTTAGTACCAGCAATCAGCTGCAAGATCGATGATACTTGTGGCAAGATCGCAAAAGGACGGGACGCTGATTTTATCGTATTGAATCCAGATATGACTTTAGAAGCAACATACCTAGATGGTGTAGAACGTTATCACGCTTAATAAAAAGACTGTTATTAAGTAAGCAAGAGCGAACCATCGCTGAAAGGCTGGTTTGAAGAGCTTTGACTTAATGGATCAGGTCATTTTGTTTGAACATCATTTGTAAATAAGCAAAAGCCGATGTGGCTGGGACAGAATCTTGTTCCATTCACACCGGCTTTTTTTTAACTGATTTGGATGACTTTCACCCCAACATTGTTGATTTCAGCGATTACTTTTTCAGAACAAAACTGGTCAGTAATCAAATAATCAAAAACAGAAATATCTGCAATTTTAAATTTTGATGTTAAACCAATTTTGCGATGATCAGCAACTAGAATTTTACATTTAAACGTTTGACGAATCATCATTTCATTGATCGTTGATTCATTGAGAATTTTAGTTGTTACGCCATTATCGAGCGACACACCACTGCAACCAATGATACAGACATCAGCATTCATTGAAGAAATGGTATTTAATGCGATATCACCCACTAATGCTTCTTTTGGAAAGCGCATCTCACCTCCAGTCAAGATATAATTGCAGTTTTCTTTATGAGGGGAGTAAGTGATTTTTACGTTATTTGTGACAATTGTCAGGTGATTGGCACGTACATATTCAACCACTTTAAGTGCAGTAGAACTAGAATTAATGAATACGGTATCATAATCATTGATGTATTTACAAGCTTCACGAGCGATTGATTGTTTTAGTCGTTCTGGTCCAGATTGATCAAAGTCTGTACGATTATCATAATTATAAGAACAAAACCCGTAATGACGAATGATCTCATTTTTTTCTTCTAATAAATTTAGGTCTCTGCGTATTGTACTAATAGAGACTTTTAAAGATTCAGCTAACTCATATGTTGTCATTTGCTCTTTTTGTTGTAATCGCTCCAAAATATCCTTTTGACGCTTCTCAATATTGACAATGGAATTTTTCATTATTTACCCTCCTATTTGTTGCCTATGTATATGATTTTTATCGCTTCAAAGATTCATATAAAGTTTATTAACTATATATATCATACTAAAAAAATCAATTAACTTACAAAAACGATCATATAAATAACAAACAGTCATATAAAAGGGTTTTCATGTTTGTCGTTGCATATTATGATTTAGATGTCAACAAAAGAAAGTTCTTGAGAGGAGAATTACAATGAGCAAACATGTCAATGATGTCACAAAAGAAAATTGGGTTTTAGAAACATTTCCTGAATGGGGTACCTACTTGAATGAAGAGATCGAAACAGAAGAAGTAAAAGAAGGAACGGTTGCGATGTGGTGGTTAGGTTGTACCGGGATTTGGTTAAAGACGCATAAAGGGACAAATATTTTGTGTGATTTATGGTGTGGGACAGGTAAACGTAGTCATGGAAATGGGATGATGAAAAAAGGGCATCAGATGATGCGAATGAGTGGGGTTCAAAAAATGCAACCGAACTTGCGGACGCAACCTTTTGTGATTGACCCTTTTGAAATGAAAAGTGTAAACGCTTTAGTTGTCACGCATATCCATTCGGATCATTTGGATATCAATACAGCAGCTGCTGTTCATCAAAATTGTCCGAATGCAAAATTCATTGGTCCTCAAGAAGTAGTTAATACTTGGTTGAACTGGGGAATTCCAAAAGAGAAAACGATAATCGTCAAACCAGGAGATGAAGTCAAAATTGAGGATGTAACTATCGTTGCTTTAGAAGCATTTGACCGTACAGCATTAGTCACTTGTGAAGATCCAGAGGAAACTTTAAAAGGGAAAATACCTCAAGAAATGGATGAGATCGCTGTGAATTATCTATTTGAAACATCGGGTGGAAATATTTATCATGCTGGAGACTCTCATTATTCTAATATGTTTGCGAAACATGGGAACGAACATACTATTGATGTTTGCCTAGGTGCATATGGTGAAAATCCACGAGGTATCACGGATAAAGTGACTTCTGTCGATATGTTGCGAATGGCTGAGTCATTGAAGGCTAAAGTAGTCATCCCTGTTCATTATGATATCTGGGCAAATTTTATGGCTGATCCAAAAGAAATTACCGAAATATGGAAGTTTAAAAAAGACCGTTTGAAGTACGATTTTAAACCATATATCTGGCAGGTAGGAGGCAAGTTTACCTATCCAACGAACAAAGACGACCTGGAATTTAATTTCTACCGTGGTTTTGAGGATGTATTTTCTGTAGAAAACGATACACCATTCCCGTCATTCTTATAGAAAAGAGGCTAACAACATGTTGAAATATTTTTTGGATCAAGGCTTGGTGAAATATTCCGATAAAGAAATTACTGATTGGAAGGAAGCTGTTGCTGAAAGCTGTCAACTATTATTAGATAAAAAGTTGATTGATCAAAGTTACGTACATGAAATCATCCAATGTGTAGAAGAACATGGTCCTTATATCGTGATTGTTCCCAAAGTGGCAATGCCACATTCTTCAGCAGATAGTGAAGGAGTTTATGGAACAGCTATATCATTCACTAAAATGAAAAGACCCATTCAATTCGACCAAGAAGAAAAATCAGCAAGTTTATTCTTTACTTTAGCAGCCAAAAATGTAGATCAGCATATGGAAAATATTCAAAAATTGTCTGAGTTGTTGATGATAGATGGGCTAATTGATCGTTTGGCAGATACCGATTCGATTGAAGACTATCGAGTGGTGATGCAAGAGTATAACTTATAGGAGGAAAAAAGAATGGCTGATTTTTTATTGAGCATTTGGACTTATTTCGCTACAAACATCTTAACTCAACCAGCTTATCTGATTGGTTTTATTGTACTGCTAGGGTACATTCTCTTGAAACGTCCATTTTATGAGTGTATTGCTGGTTTCTTGAAAGCAACAGTCGGTTACTTCATTTTGACGGTTGGTTCAGGAGGATTAGTAAACAACTTCCGCCCCATTTTAGTAGGTTTAAAAGAACGGTTTAATCTGGATGCGATGGTCACCGATCCATATTTTGGACAAAATGCCGTTGACTCTGGATTAGAGGAAACATTTGGTCGTACATTTGGGGATGTCATGATTTTACTTTTGATTGCTTTTGTTATGAATATCTTACTCGTTCGTTTTCAAAAATATACAAAATTACGTTCGGTTTTTACAACTGGAAATGTTCAGATTCAACAATCTGCAACTGCTTTTTGGATATTATTATTTTGTTTTCCCTCTTTAGGAAGAATTCAAGTTCTGATTTTTATGGGACTGATTTTAGGCTGTTATTGGGCAGTAGCTTCTAATTTAACAGTTGGTATCACCCAGGAGTTAACCGAGGGCGCGGGTTTTTCTGTGGCACATCAGCAAATGTTTGGTATCTATATATTTGCGAAGTTAGCCGAGTTTTTAAAGAAACATGATCAAAAAAAAGAACACTCTAAAAAAGTGGATAAAAAATTGGAAGATATTGAATTACCAGGTTTTTTATCTATATTTAATGAAAATATGGTAGCAACTTCTTTATTAATGCTTTTATTTTTTGGAATTATTTTGTTAGTGCTAGGAAAAGATTATTTGATTCAAGCACAGTTTATGCAAGAAGGACAAAGTTTCTTGTTCTATATTATGACAACATCATTGAATTTTGCTGTCTACCTAGCCATTTTACAATTAGGAGTCCGTACTTTCGTGGATGAGCTAACACAATCTTTTCAAGGGATCTCAAATACAATCCTACCAGGTGCGGTTCCTGGGATTGACGTAGCTGCTACTTTTGGTTTTGGTTCACCTAACGCCGTAACCATTGGCTTCTTGTTTGGTGCCTTAGGTCAATTTTTGATGATTGCCTTACTCATTTTGTTCAAATCACCAACCATCGTGATTGCTGGTTTTATTCCACTGTTCTTTGACAATGCAGTTATCGCAGTTTTTGCCAACAATCGAGGGGGGTTCAAAGCCGCCTGTCTGTTCCCATTTCTTTCTGGAATCATTCAAGTTGGTGGATCGGCCGTTTTTGCAACTTGGATCGGCATGTCAAAATATGGTGGCTATCTCGGTATGTTTGACTGGGCCACTGCTTGGCCATTATTTACTGTAATGATGAAGTTTTTGGGGTATGTTGGTATCGCATTAGTCGTGGTTGGGCTATTGATTATTCCACAATTACAATACCGTAAAAATCCAGACGGGTACTTTTTGATCGTCGATGATTATGAGCAATATGCAGAAAAATATCACAACGAGAATTAAATACAACAATAAAATTAAAATGAACACATAGGAGGAAAACATAATGAGAATTTTAGTATCTTGCGCAAACGGGTCGGGAACAAGTTTGATGATGATGAGAAGCGTCGAAAAGGCAATGAAAGAACTAGGTGTGTCAATTACCAAAATCCATCATTGTGCAATTTCTGAAGGAAAAAGTTCTGCGACTCAGTATGATGTCGTTTTTACACCAGTCAATTTTTTGAATATGTTTATCCAAGCAGAGAAAAAAGGAATTACAGTGATTGGCATTAAAAATGTCATGTCAGCCAAAGAAATTGGTGAAAAATTTGCTGAATCAGCGTTGTATCAAAAATCTAAATAAAAGAGGAAGACAAAATGAGCAGACCAAAATTACAGATTGCTTTGGATCATAATGATTTAGAACAAGCATTAGCAGATGTATTTCAAGTAGGGGATATTGTCGATATCATTGAAATTGGAACCATTTTATGTCTGCAAGAGGGGCGCAAAGCCATCAGCTGTATTCGTAGCATGTTTCCAAGGAAAACAATTGTTGCTGATACAAAATGTGCGGATGCCGGGGGAACGGTAGCCAAAAATGTAACTGATGCTGGTGCGGATTTTATGACTGTTATCTGCTGTGCTACTCTGCCAACCATGGAAGCAGCTCAAAAAGAAGTGAAGGCATTGCAAGTCGAACTGTATGGGGATTGGACCTATGAACAAGCAGCTGAATGGCGGAGGATCGGTATCCAACAGGTAATCTATCATCAAAGTCGAGATGCATTACTTTCTGGTGAAACTTGGGGAGAACGGGATCTGACAAAAGTAAAGAAATTGATAGAAATGGGCTTTGCAGTTTCTGTGACAGGTGGATTAAACGTGGAAACATTGAAATTATTCGCAGGGATTGAAGTGGAAACTTTTATAGCTGGAAGAGGGATTTCTAGTGCGGACGATCCTGCAAAAGCAGCCAATGATTTTAAACAAGAAATGATTCGCATTTGGGGGGAATAGACTTGGCTCAAATCGGAATTTATGAGAAGGCACTACCAAAAGATATCTCTTGGAAAGAGCGCTTTTTATTAGCAAAGGAACTTGGTTTTTCCTTTATTGAGATGTCGATTGACGAGACAGATGAACGCCTAGCTCGACTCAATTGGTCTGACGAGATGATCAATCAAATACGCAAAGACATGAAAGAGACGGGCATACGGATCAATTCCATTTGTCTGAGTGGTCATCGCAGGTTTCCTTTTGGCTCTTCAAATGAAGCGTATCGGATAAAAGCCAAAGAATTGATGGTCAAAGCGATCCGACTTGCTCAGCGCTTAAGTATCAAAATTATCCAAGTAGCCGGATACGATGTCTATTATGAAAAAAAAACAAGGCTATCACGAAAATTATTTATTGAAGGACTTGAAGAAAGCGTCAAAATAGCTTCTGAATATGGAATAATCTTGTCAATTGAAATTATGGATGATCCATTTATGAATTCAATCACTAAATTTTTAGAAATCAAACGCCAGATTGATTCACCTTATCTTCAAGTCTACCCAGATCTTGGGAACCTTTCAGCTTGGCAAGAAAACGATCCAGAACGTGAACTAGAAAAAGGGATCAATTGGATTTCTTCCATCCACTTAAAGGATACCTATCCAGTAACAACTGAATCATCAGGTCAATTTCGTGATGTTCCTTTTGGCGCAGGCTGTGTTGACTTTGAGGGTTTGTTAAAGAAACTCAAACAGATGAATTATAATGGGTCATTTTTAATTGAAATGTGGAGTGAAAAAAATCCGGATTTTAAAAAAGAAATCGCAGCAGCAAAGAGCTATCTTTATCCGAAGCTAAAGGAGGCAGGTTATGAGTTTGCGTAATCCGATCATTAAAGAAATGAAACAACGTGTTTATGAAGCAAATTTGGCACTACCTCAATATGGACTAGTTAAGTTGACTTGGGGCAATGTCAGTGAGATTGATCGAGCGCTTGGGGTGATCGTGATCAAGCCAAGTGGTGTAAAGTATGAACAGATGGCTCCCGAACAAATGGTAGTGACTGATCTAGCTGGAAATCCGCTAGAAGAAGATGGGATGAAGCCCTCTTCTGATTTATCGACTCATGTGATTTTGTATCAAGCTTTTGAAAAAATCAATGCTATCGTCCACACGCACTCCACTCATTCAGTCATGTGGGCGCAGGCTGGTCGAGACTTGCCTGCCTATGGAACAACTCATGCGGATGCTTTTTATGGAACGATTCCTTGCACACGGCAATTAACTGAAAAAGAAGTTAAAAGTGCTTATGAAAGAAACACTGGTCATGTGATTGTTGAAACGTTTCAAGAGAGACAATTAGCTCCCACTGAAGTTCCTGGTGTATTCGTTTATGGACATGGCCCATTTACTTGGGGTGAAACCCCTGCAAAGGCGGTAGAGAATAGCTTGATCTTAGACGAAATATGCTTAATGGCTAAAGAAAATGAAAAAATTAATCCTGCTATGCAATCTATTCCACAATATCTTTTAGATAAGCACTACTATCGAAAACATGGGATGCATGCATATTACGGTCAAAAATGACGAAGCTTGCGGGGGCTTACTTGAAGTCTTCACATTATTGATTCGTAGCACTTAGTAGCAAATTTTTATTCTTGATTTATAAAAGAGTTACTACGTCTGAGTTTGATGTCTGATGTCAAACTCAGACGTAGTTTTTTCTTGTATAAATACTTAGTTATCCAAAGCTACGATTCAACTAAAATTTCTAAACGCGTCACATATTCTTCTGGCTTATTCGTTTCGTGAAAATCAATCAGATAAGATTCATAAAATGGACTGGCTCTATGAAGCGAATGGGTAGTCAGGTAGTTCATGATGGTAGCAATTCCTTTCTTCCTTTGTTCATAGTCACCTTTAAAACTATAACTAAGATAATTTCCAGCAGGGAGTATCTCAGCATCCTCATTTTGGATCGTAAGGTCAGGACAAAAATAAAATACTTGATAGGTAAAAGGATCTTCCTCTAAATGGATGATACTACCAAAAAGATTTTGATTATTAGTGCTTAATAAAGGTTCGTATTTTTTATGAAGTTCTTTTAACGAAAAGTCGATTTGTTCATCCGTTGCAACCGTAGAAGCTTTAAGAATCAGTCTTTTCGGTTGCTGCACTAATAGCACTTCTTGATAGTCTATGCTTTCTGCTTCTTCAATTAACTGGACACGTTCGATTAATAGTTCGATTTTTTTTTGTGAGTCACTGATGAGTTGATGAAGTGCCTCGATTTCAAAAGCTAATAATTCTTTTGTCTTGCTGATTTCTTTTTGCTTCAAATAATCGGCGATCTCAGTAATGGAGACGTCAAAATAACGTAGGTCACGGATGGTATTCAGTTGTTCAATGTGTTCGTAAGAATAATTTCGATAGCCATTTTCATCATAATCCGGTGTAATCAAACCTAATTTTTCATAATAGCGTAAAGTATGGGCTGTAATATCATAGAGCTTTGCTAATTCATTGATTTTCAAATCATCACTTCCATTGATCAGTCATTTTAAGTAAGGTTATTTTACTACGAAACGTGGGGGAAATGTGAATGGAATTGATTTTTTTATTCTACATAGATAGATTTGCTTAAATTTTTCTTGACCTTAGAGTCACTCTAACCTTTATGATTTGATCAGTAAGAATTATTGGAGGAAAAAAATGAAAGAATGGTACACCTTATCAATCATAGAAATCAAAGAAAAATTAATGGTAAAAAAAGCAATGAACGAACAAGAAAGGAACGAACGACAACTTAAGTATGGAAGAAACGTCTTAGAAAATGGTATTAAAGTTCCAGAATGGAAAAAATTTCTTTCTTACTTTCATGATGCACTGATGTACATTTTACTAGGAGCTGCGATCGTTAAGCTTTTTACAGGCGCATATATTGAAGGCAGTATGATTTTTTTAGTTGTTTTCTTAAATGCGCTGATCGGCTATTTACAAGAACGAAAGGCAGCTTCATCTTTAGACAGCATTGCGGAATTACTTAGTGAAAAAGCAGTCATCATCGAAAAGGGACAGCAAAAAGAGATTGCACCAGCTGATTTAGTGGTGGGGGATCAAATCGTATTAGCTGCTGGAGATATCGTTTCTGCAGATGTACGTTTGAGCGAAACGTTCAACTTACAAATCGATGAAGCAATTCTTACTGGAGAAACCCATGCGATCCAAAAGACGACCGACCCATTACCGCTTGAAACACCTTTAGCGGAACAAACAAATATGGCTTTTTCTGGGACTAAAGTGGAATCAGGTAGAGGAATAGGGATCGTAGTCGCTGTCGGAACTGCTACAGAAATTGGAAAAATCAGCACTTCATTAGGGTCGATCACAGAACAAGAAACACCGTTATTGAAGAAAATCAAAGAAATGAATACTAGTATATTTAAAGGAATCGCTGCGTTGATTTTATTGCTAGCTACCGTATCCTACTTTTATTATGGCATGACTTGGGGCTATATAGCGACAGCTGTCATTGCCTTGATCGTGTCTTCTATCCCAGAAGGACTTCCTTCGATCTTAACGATTATTTTATCTTCGGGTGTCAATCGAATGGCAAAGAAACAAGCAATCGTCAAAAATCTACCCACAGTTGAAACGTTAGGGGCAATGACAGTAATTTGTTCAGATAAAACAGGAACACTGACTAAAAATGAAATGACATTGGTTAGCTTAGCGACTAGAGAAGCGAACCATGGGGTGGAAATGCTTGAAGAAAAAAACTGGACCAAAAATGAGACTTGGCTTGTTGAAGCGATGCATAATTGTCAAGAAACCCAACTAACTCAAGGAGTATGTCCAACTTCAGGTAATGCCACGGAATTAGCTTTATTAAAATGGACCAATCAACAACCGATCGAACTTTATCCAGTCGTTGATAAAATCCCTTTCGACTCAGCTTACAAATATATGGCGACCGTCCATGAGATTGCAGGAAAAAGGATCTTATTTGTGAAAGGTGCGCCAGATGTTTTACTGAATAAAGTGCAATATGAACTGGGATCAGATGGAAGACAACAACAGATAGATCATGCTATGTGGTTACAAAAAAACGAACAATTAGCGCAAACAGGCCAACGTGTCTTAGCGTTTGCAATGAAAGAGTTAAAGGATCGTGAATTGTCACATGAAGAATTAACGAATGAGCTGGTGATGATTGGGCTTAGTGGCATCATTGATCCGCCAAAGGAATCAGCTATTGCTTCAGTTAAGGAAATGCAACAAGCAGGGATCAGAGTAAAAATGATCACTGGCGATCATCAAGCAACAGCAAAAGCGATCGCTGAGAAATTAGGTTTAAAAAATGCTAAATCGGCGATTACGGGAACGGAACTAGATCAATTAACAGAAGAAGAATGGAAGATCGCTGTCCGTGAGAATGATGTTTTTGCCAGGACGACACCTGAACATAAATTGGCTATTGTGACCTATCTCCAAGAACAAGATGAAATTGTTGGAATGACTGGGGACGGCGTTAATGATGCGCCAGCTTTGAAAAAAGCCGATGTCGGGATCGCTATGGGAATCAAAGGGAGCGATGTTAGCAAACAGGCAGCAGACATGGTGTTGGTAGATGATAATTTTGAGACCATTGCAAAAGCCGTGAAAGAAGGACGACGTATTTTTGATAATTTGAAAAAGACGATTCTCTTTTATTTGCCAACTTGTTTAGCCCAAGGATTACTATTGCTCTTTTCATTGGTAGGAAATTTCCCATTACCTTTAACTACTGTACAAATCTTGTGGTTAAATCTAGTCGCTTCGATCACCCTTTCATACGCATTGGGTTTTGAAAAAGCAGATCAAGATGTTATGAATCGTCCACCGAGACCAATTGACGAAAAAATCCTATCAAAATATGCACTTTTGCGTATTTTATATGTTGGGATCATCATGACTATTTTAGGGTTCGTTGCAATGGATTTTGTTCCTGCTGAAGCGAAACAAACCGTTCTGATCAATGCGATGGTTTTTGGACAAGCCTTCTACATGGTTAATTGTCGAAGAGTGACTGAATTTAGTCTGACAAAAGATCTTTTTGAAAATCGGGCATTACTCTATTCGATTGGAGCGATGATCCTCTTACAAGGATTGATGTTAGTGTTCCCGCCATTAAAAATTGCGATTGGGACAGTTTCGTTGACTGTCCAAGAAGTAAGCATCAGTTTACTACCTGGATTGGTTTTATTCCTTCTTGTTGAATTAGAGAAAGCTTTTGTAGGGATGACGGTAAAATCAACTCACAAACTAGATGCATGAGCCATTTTCTTTTTAAAGAAAAGAAGCGAACAAAAATAATAAACGATCGCATCAAAGTTCTTTTGTTGCCGGTGGGGTATCCGCCCCACTGGCTAAATCGTCATTGGGAAATTGGTAAAACAAAATTATCGATCAAACTATACAGAAAGTTATTCTATTGGTATGATAGAACAAAACAGAGGAGGAGGCGATTACATGATTGGAGGGGTGGCATTAGAGACGATTTATTGGTATACACTTTTAACTTGTGCGGGGATTGCAGTTTTTCTGCTAGTCTTTGGAGATATTTTTGATTTCGATGGTCCAATTGACCCGATACTCATTGTCCCTTGGCTAACTTTTACCAGCCTGTTTGGGTATTTAGGAGAGCGCTTAACAGAATTAGATTCGCTGTTTCTATTGATTTCAAGTGGGGCGATTGCAACTGTTTTAGTGTTTTTGCTCAATTTTTATGTCCGAATGCCGATGAAAAATGCTGAAAGTACGTTGTCGGCATCAGAAAAAACTCTTGAAGGACAGATGGCGATCGTAGTTACACCCATACCATTAAAAGGGATGGGGGAGATCCAATTAAAAAGTGTGACTGGTTCGATTACGCGACCTGCATGCTTTTATGCCCCACAAAGTTCACCAGCTAAGCAAGGGGAACAGGTCTTGATCATTGAAGTAAAAGAAAGAGTTTGTTATGTAACGCCTTATGAAGGCATGCTAAAAATATGAAGGAGTGTGTAAGAAATGGAAATATCAGGAGTTTATATCGCAATTGCTATTGCAGTCTTGATCATTTTAATGTTACTGATCGTCTTTGTAGCAAAATATCAAACTGCCAAACCAGATGAAGCATTAATTATTAGCGGAAGTTATTTAGGCAGTAAAAATGTCCACGCAGATGAAAGTAATAATAAAATCAAAATCGTTCGTGGTGGCGGGGCATTTGTTTTACCAGTTTTCCAACGCTCGAATCGGATCAGTCTCTTGTCAAGCAAGTTAGATGTTTCGACGCCAGAAGTCTATACCGAACAAGGGGTACCAGTGATGTGTGATGGCACCTCGATCATCAAGATTGGTTCTTCAGTGGAAGAGATTGCGACTGCTGCAGAACAGTTTCTAGGTAAAACACGTGAGGAACTTGAAAATGAAGCAAGAGAAGTTTTGGAAGGGCATCTTCGTTCCATTTTGGGTTCGATGACTGTAGAAGAAATTTATCAAAACCGCGACAAATTTAGTCAAAGCGTTCAAGAAGTGGCATCTGTTGATTTAGCGAAAATGGGATTGATCATTGTTTCGTTTACGATCAAAGAAGTTCGTGATAAAAACGGTTACTTAGATTCTTTAGGGAAACCACGGATCGCCCAAGTGAAACGTGACGCAGATATTGCGGAAGCAGAAGCGTTAAAAGAAACACGTATTAAAAAAGCAGAAGCTGAAAAAGATTCTCAAGCAGCGGAACTACAAAGACAAACGGAAATTGCAGAATCAATCAAAGAAAAAGAATTAAAACTAGCTTCTTACAAGCAAGAACAAGATATTGCAAAAGCCAAAGCAGACCAAGCCTATAACTTGGAAAGCGCTCGGGCGCAACAACATGTTGTTGAACAAGAAATGGAAGTAAAAGTCATTGAACGACAAAAACAAATTGAATTAGAAGAAAAAGAAATCATTCGTCGTGAGAAACAATACGATTCAGAAGTGAAGAAAAAAGCCGATGCGGATCGTTATGCCAAAGAACAAGAAGCACAAGCTCAAAAGGTAAAAGAAGTAACTGAAGCCGAAGCTGAACAATTCCGCGTTGAAGCACTGGCACAAGCCGAAGCCAATAAAACCCGATTAGCTGGTCAAGCGGAAGCGGAAGCGACTTTAGCCAAAGGAGCGGCCGAAGCTGAAGCCAAAGCCAAAATCGCAGATGCGTTCAAAGAATATGGTGAAGCAGCGGTCTTGAGTATGGTAATCGAGATGTTACCACAATTAATGAAAGAAGCAGCACAGCCATTAGGAAACATTGAGAAAATCTCAGTGGTCGATACCAGTAACGGGTCAAGCGAAAATGGCGGAGCGAACCGGGTGACTAACTATGCTACCAATCTTTTAGCTTCCACTCAAGAAACGTTGAAAGAAACAACAGGATTAGATATCAAAGACATTATCGAAAATCTCTCTAATCGTGGAACGATGAAACAAGTTAATCTCTATGAAAACGGGGAACAACCCGATCAAGCAGAATAACTATTGTTTAAATTAGTTAGAAAAATAAACAAACCAGTTTCTTTCATGTTGAAGAGACTGGTTTGTTTATTTATGTATTAGCTATTTTTGTGTTTTTTGATCTGTTCTTCGACTTCTGCCAAATTTTCTCTAAGCAACGCTTCTTTTTTTTGCAGCTCAACTAAGTCTTCTACAAGCTCTTCTTTCTTTTCTGTCTCAGGTGGACGGAGAAAGAAATTGATTCCGATGGCGATAAAGGTTCCAATGAATGTGTCTAAGACTCGTTGGATCGCATATAAAGAGGATTCGCCTTGAGGAACGCTCAGGGCAATCAACAACAAAGTGGCGATTGCTGAGATGATCCCAGAATTATTATTGATTCCGTCAGATACCACGATGACGATGACCACTAGAACCGGCAGCAGAAATAATTCCACTAAAAAATCATTGTGAAAATAGTTCTTTACTAAAAAATAGATGATTCCGAGAAAGCCGCCGATTGAATTGCCAATGATTCTTGAACGACCAAAGGAAACAGTAGTGGTTAAATCTTGGCGCAAGGAAAAAACAGCTGACAATGCAGCAATCATCGGTAGTCCTCGATCAGTGACGTGGAAAAATAAAATACATAAAAAAACTGCTAATGCGCTTTTTATTGTTCGCATTCCTAAACGAAAACGGCCAAATTCCATCGCTTATTCTCCTTTTAGTCCTTTTTAATAGGATAACGAACTTTTAAAGAGATTGCTAGTTTTTAGCTAAGTCTTTTAGTATAATTCTAAGAAAAGAGAGGGGTTGCTTATGCGTATCGGAATGAGGACCGTGAAAACAGTGGTTAGTAGTATGTTGTCCATGGTTACCGCCCAAATGTTTTCATTATTGTTTTGGCCTTCAGCAGGAATCATTGCTTTGTTAAGTGTGGGCAACACGAAACGTTCAACTTTAAGAACTGGGATGTTAAGGATTGCGGCATTTATTTTAGCGACTGTGATTGCTTTTATTAGTTTTTTTATTTTTGATTATACGATCTTGGGGTTTGGCTTGTTCCTACTACTGTTTATTCCTCTGACTGTTGGGTTAAAATTGACGGATGGAATTGTCGTAAATTCTGTGCTAGTCACACACTATTTAAGTGAAAAAAATATGAGTTGGTCGTTGATCGGTAATGCAGCAAGTTTAATGGCTATCGGTGTTTTTTTTGCACTAGTAGCGAATATCTATATGCCGGATATCAAAAAACAGCTACAAAAAAATCAACAATTGATCGAAGAAGAGTTTCGTATCATTTTAAACAACATGGCTGATTTCCTACTGACTGGAAGAAATACCAACAATCAACTGCTTTGTGATAAATTGTTGGCTTTCGTAAGAGAAAGTCAGAGCGATGCTAGGAAGTACCAAGAGAATTACTGGGTGAAACAAACGCAATACTATGAAACGTATTTTTCAATGCGTCGAACCCAAATCAACGTGATCAAAGATATGCAGGGGAATCTGGATCGAATCCAAGACCCGGTTCCTTATGGCAAGCATATTTACGGCTTGTTGGTTTATACTGCAGAAACTTTTTCTGAAAAGAATGATGGGAAAGAATTATTGAAGCGGATTGAAGAAGTCTACGAACTATATCGGGACATGGCTATGCCCAAAGAACGTTTAGAATTTGAAGATCGAGCAGAATTGTTTCAATTTTTGCAATCCTTTAAGAGCTTTATTGAAATCAAAGCGGAATTTTCGCAACAATCGATTGGTTAAATTATTCAGTTCAATGAATGAAATAAAGAGAAGCTGTTTAAGCATTGGGGATGTCTCCGTTGCTTAAACAGCTTTTCATGTTTAGAAAAATTCCAGCTTATTTCAAGGAGCTTATTTTTGCCAAAGTTTTTGCATCCCATCAAGGATCTCGATGACATCGTGGGTCAGAAACAACGAACGGTTAGGGAGTTAGCCTTTAATAGTTTTGACCATATTTTCGATTTCATAATTCATGGCTTGCGCGGTGCTGCCGCTTTCGATCCATTCTTTTGTCCCGTCATTGAAGATGATCTCCGCACGATCCGCACGAGGGTAATCGGTGATGGTGATATAGCCCTCTTCAAAGGCAACGATTCCCACTTTAGGCATTTTGGCTTGGAAAGTCAGACTGATCGTTGCTAACTCATTTTCTTTATTCCTTAAAATAGTCACTGACTGTTCATCCACACCTGTTTCAAATGGTACCATTGTTGATGCAATAACTTCTGGTTGAGAGCTCAAAAAGAAACGAGCAAACGAGACGGCATATGTCCCAATATCTAATAAAGCACCACCAGCTAATTCAGGATTGAAAAAGCGATTGGTTGGGTCGGGATCTTTATAGCTGCCAAATGGTGCTTGAATCATTTTTAATGCCCCAAGCTTGTTTGTATCGATCAAAGAACGTAACTGTTGATACAATGGCATATTGAAAATCGTCATCGCTTCTGCTAACACTAGATTCTTTTCTTCTGCTAATCTCATTGCTTCGGTCAGTTCTTTTTTATTCATGGTGATCGCTTTTTCACATAAAACATGCTTATTCGCTGCTAATGCTTCCATGATATGTTGACTATGTTGACGATTGGGAACGGCAATATAAATAATATCGATTTCTTGGTCATTAAGCATTTCTTGATAACTACCATATGCTTTAGGAATATGATAGCGTTGTGCAAATGCTTCTGCTTTATCTATTGTTCGTGAAGCAACTGCTGCCAACTCGCTTGTTTTTTGGTCAAAATGTTCCGCAAACTCATGTGCAATATTTCCTAAGCCAATGATTCCCCATTGATACTTTTTCATACTTCAAAACTCCTTCTCGTGTTATATTTAATATAGTGAATGAAATGAAAAAATGCCATTGTCCTTGTTTAATTATACCAAATGAATCGTTAAAATTTGTGTTAGAGTACTTTAATAAGAAAAAGTAAAGCCGTAGTGAATTTTTTTTGAAATTTAAGTAAAATGAGTAGAGGGGGAAACTTTTATGCATCAAGTTTATGTTGATTTGATTCTTAGTGTATTACTGGAACAGTACGCAACAGAAAAGAATTTTTTAGAGGACTATTTAGTAATTGACGAAGCGCAGTGGGAAGGATGGAAACGAGGAGAGAAGAACCTTCCATCTGAAACCATGCAGAAAATCAAAAACCTGTTTACTGATTATGAATGGATGCTTACGCAAAAGATTTTACGACAAACGATCATTTTCCCTGAAAAAAGGACGACTGCAGTGGCAGAGTATAAACAAATCAAAACGAGAATCGCTCAAAAATGGTTAACGGATGGTCCTGCCAAAGTCGAATTGATTCCATTAAAAAACGATCAATATCTTACAGGGTTCCTTGACTTGAAGGTAAGTATTAATTATGATGAATGGGGTTATGACGACATCTTGAACTTTCGATTACCTGCAGACGTTCAAAGACAGATCGAAGGCGAGAAATTGGAACTGTTGGATTGGGTAAACGAGAATTTAGAAGAAACCTATGTTCATGAAAAAAATGAACATAAAAAGGAATGAGAGGATTTTTAAGAGTGAATAAAGTTTTAGGGTTTGGAGCAGTTGTGATCATGGTTGCCGCAATGGGGTACATCTTTGTAAGCGAGCAACACATGAAATCTGACGTCCAAGCAGAAAATCAAACAACTGAACAAGTAACCAAACAGACAACAAAGAGTTCCAAAGAAACTAAAGTGAAGGATTCTACCAAAAAAAGTGAAGATCTACCAAAGGTTCAACCGACCGATTGGGATCTTGTCTTGGTAGGACCTGATCATAAAATCGAAAAAGAAATCAATGAAGACACGCAACTAGCATCACTGCCCAATGGTTATTTGATCGATAAACGTATCGAATCCCATTATGAAGATTTTGCGAAAGCAGCACAATCTGCAGGGTTTCCTTTAGTGATGGTCTCCGCATATCGTTCGGTTGCAGCACAGCAACAGGTGTTTACACAAAATGTCCAAGAAGTGATGAGTAGTCAACATGTTTCAGAGGAAGAGGCGACAGCAATCACGAAACAAACAATCACCGTCCCTGGACATAGCGAACATCATACAGGCTTAGCGGTCGATGTAGTGGATGAAAATTGGTATAATAATTATCCTTCACAGCTTTTAGAGGCAAGTTATGGAGATCAACCAGGGGCAAAATGGATTGCTGAAAATGCGCCTAAATATGGATTTATCATACGTTATCCTAAAGATCGTCAAGATATTACAAAAATCACGTATGAACCATGGCACCTACGTTATGTTGGAGAAGAAAGTGCGGCCTATATTTCGAAACATGATATCACATTAGAAGAATACTTAGAACAATTACAAAAGAAATAGGAGTAGTGAATGGCCAAAAAAAAATGGAAGAAACAAAAACGTAATTCATTACGCTTGATTGCTGTGATTTTTGGTGGAATATTGTTGATGATAGCTTTTGTTCTCTCTTTACGAGGCTTGTCAGCGCCTCTTGTTGGGCAAGAACAGAATAACAATGAGGCACAAACGCATCAACAATTTATTGATCGATTAGCTCCTCATGCGAAAGAATTACAAACCGGCTATGGCGTTCTCCCAAGTATCATTTTAGGTCAGGCAATTCTTGAATCAAACTGGGGCGAGAGTACGTTAGCCAGTCAATACAATAATCTTTTTGGAATTAAAGCATATGGTGATCAAAAAAAGGTCAATTTAGAAACAAAGGAATTTGTGAATGAAGAATGGGTCACGATCCAAGGAGATTTTCGTGTGTATGATTCATGGGAACAATCGATGGACTCTCACACACAACTTTTTGTGAATGGGGTAGATTGGAATCCAGCATTATATGAAAAAGTGATCACGGCTACGAACTATCGTGAAGCTGCCCAAGCACTGCAAGACGCAGGCTACGCAACTGACCCTTCCTACGCACAAAAAATTATCCAAGTCATTGAAACCTATCACTTGGATCAATATGATCAATAACTATGAAAAAGGGAGTGGCAAGATGGCAGAGCAATTTACCCCTGAAATTATGACCGAGCTACGAAAAGATATCGTTAGAGTACCTGAGGTCATTATGGAGGCAAGTGGTATTAAGATTTTTGGAAAACTGATCCGATCGATTATTTTTACTACTGATATAGCAATTGTCCGTAATACAAATGCAAATGCCGTGATTGCTGTGTACCCATTTACTCCGCATCCTGCAATCACTAAAAGTATTATCGAAGCAGCAGACATTCCAGTCTTTTCAGGTGTTGGCGGAGGTCTAACGCAAGGCACGCGCTCTTCTTACATGAGCTTATTCGCTGAAGCGCAAGGATCGTTAGGAGTCGTTTTAAATGCACCCACACCACTTGAAACAGTTCAAGAAGTTTGTCGTGCAGTGGATATCCCAGTGATTAGTACAGTGACATCGAAATATACAGAAATCGATGAAAAATTGGCAGCAGGTATTACGATCATCAATATCAGTGCAGGGAAAGAAACAACTGAAACGGTAAAATTTTTCCGAGAAAAGTATCCGGAACTACCGATTATTGCTACTGGTGGTCCAACAGATCAAAGCATCTTGGATACGATCAAAGCTGGAGCGAACGCTATTACCTATACTCCTCCAAGTAACGGGGAATTATTTAGTCGTAAAATGGAAAAGTATCGACAACTTGAAAAGCAAGAGGAATCATAAAAATCAAAAACAAGTCAAAAAAGAGAAAAAATCGTGGCACTCACGTAAATTCTCTTTTTTCTCTTTATTTCTGTCAGAAATACCGAACAACCTTGCTGAATGAGATCAAAAATATTAGATTTTAGAAAAAAATAGTGAAAGTTGGTTGTCACTTTCTGAAACAGATGTTAAACTGTTTTCATCGTTTGGAACAATAGCTAACATTGAAAGTGCCAACCAACGATTATAAATGCTTGAATCAATCAAACATATTTTATTAAAGCTACTTCTAGACTACTTGAGCAAAATAGATCATTATTTTGTTTCTTAAGAGGATCGAAGGAACGTAGTGATATAGCCCACTTATATATCGTCATGATAAGGATGACAGTTTCTAGCCAGCACCGTAAATGCTGGACTATAAGTGAAAGAGTGTCTTGCACCCTTTTTACTTATTTAGTAAAAGGGTTTTTTTGTTTAAAAAGCAGGCATTTTTGCGTATTTCGCACGAGCTTGAAACCTTGAAAGGGTGATCCATGAGGTCGAATAGTGGTTAGCTTTGATATCAATAAATGAAAAAGGGGAAAATAAAGTGAAAGAATTAGTGGAACGTATTCAAAAAGATGGCCGTGTGCTAGGTGAAGGCGTCTTAAAAGTAGATAGCTTTGTGACGCATCAAGTGGATCCGGTATTAATGGAACAAATAGGCCAACGATTTGCGGAAGTTTTCAAAGATCAAGGAATCACTAAAGTGGTAACGATTGAAGCTTCTGGAATTGCACCAGCTTTATTTGTGGCACAGACATTAAATGTACCAATGATTTTTGCCAGAAAAGCCAAAAGCTTGACGATGGATGAAGAATTGTTGACTACTTCTGTTTATTCCTTTACAAAACAAGTGACTAGTACGATTTCTATCTCTCGTAAATTTTTATCTGCAGAGGACAAGGTTTTAATCATTGATGATTTCTTAGCGAACGGTCAAGCGGCGAAAGGGTTGGTTGAATTGTGCCGCCAAGCAGGTGCAGGAGTTGAAGGGATCGGCATCCTGATTGAAAAATCGTTCCAAGATGGCCGTCAGCTATTAGAAGAAATGGGCTTGAAAGTTGTTTCATTGGCACGAATTGCGGCGTTATCCAACGGACAAGTTGAATTTCTTGAGGAGGATGCATAAAGGTGGAGAAAGAAACAAAAAATGGCCAAGCCGCAGTATTAGGTTTACAACATCTCTTAGCAATGTATGCTGGGGCAGTTGCTGTTCCTTTGCTGATCGGTACGGGACTAGGGTTTAATCAAGAGCAAATGACGTACTTGATCTCGATTGATATTTTTATGTGTGGCTTAGCAACATTATTACAATTGACGGTTAATCGTTTTTTTGGTATTGGGTTGCCAGTTGTTTTAGGTTGTGCTATTCAAGCAGTTGCACCACTGATCCTAATTGGGAGCGACCAAGGTGTTGGGGCAATTTATGGTTCGATTATCGCTTCTGGTATTTTTGTTGTTTTAGTGTCTGGATTTTTCTCAAAGATCAAACGATTATTTCCGCCGATCGTGACTGGGACGGTCATTACCGTGATTGGGTTGACGTTGATTCCAGTTGCAATCGAAAAAATGGGCGGTGGCGATTCATCTGCGACTAATTTTGGAAATCAAACCAATTTATTGCTAGCTTTCGTTACAATTGCACTGATCGTCGGAGTACAAATGTTAGCTAAAGGGTTTGTTCGCTCGATTGCTGTACTGATCGGTTTAGTTGGCGGGAGTATTTTAGCTGCTGTACTGGGAATGGTGGATTTAAGTGCGATTGGTCAAGCACCTGTTTTTCACGTGCCTCAACCTTTTTATTTTGGAAAACCAACTTTTGATGTCTGGTCGATCTTGTTGATGATCATTATTTCTATTGTGAGTATGGTAGAGTCAACAGGTGTTTACTTTGCGCTAGGGGATATCACTGGACAAAAAGTGGGCGAAGAAGAATTGAAAAAAGGCTATCGTGCCGAAGGTCTGGCGGTTATTTTAGGTGGGATTTTCAATACTTTCCCTTACACTGGTTTTTCTCAAAATGTTGGGCTAGTCCAACTTTCTGGTATCAAGACAAGAAAACCAATTTATTTCTCTGCAATTTTTTTGATTATTCTTGGATTATTTCCTAAAATAGGTGCTTTAGCACAAATCATTCCAGAGCCAGTTCTAGGTGGCGGCATGTTAGTCATGTTTGGGATGGTTGCTGTTCAAGGTATTCGAATGTTGATGGAAGTTGATTTTACGAATGACAAAAATCTCTTGATTACTGCTGTTTCGATTGGTTTTGGCTTAGGATTCAATATTATGCCGACTTTATTTAGCCAATTACCCCCAACAGTTCAAATGTTTACGGGGAATGGGATCGTCATGAGTAGCGTGACAGCGATCGTTTTGAATCTTATTTTTAACGGGTTGAAAAAAGATGAAGAGATTATTGAAGAAGCATTAGCAAAAAAATAACTTGAATCGTCCTAAAAATGAGACTGAGACAAAAGTAACATCTTCGAAAAATAAGCAGGGATTGACCAAAAAGTTGAAAAGCAAATTTTGGAAATTCCTGCTTATTTCTTGACGCTAAATACCTTTGTCTCAACCTCGTTCTAGTTTATTTCTTTATGTATACGCTAAAATCAATATTCTATACTTATTATATGCTATTTATGCTATGCAAAAGAGGAACCCCGCTCTGATTTATCTGGTTGTTTACTTTTTTCAGTTTGTTTCCCTTGACTTACAATTTCACTTTGTTTTTCCTTCGCATTATCTTTTAGATCAATAAATGTACTTTGCCCCCTCATTGTTGCAAATTCCTTTTTTTGGTCGGCTAAATTTTGAACTATTTTTATTGAATTATTAATTTTTTCCGAAAGTATTTTATTCGAATTTTCTAAGTTTGTCAAATCATCCTTGAATTTGGGATCAATTTGTTGGGTTACTTGTGTATTTTTAGATAAATGATTCACCTCATTCATCAAAGTTTTGAGATTCGTTTTTAAAGCATTAAGCTCAGCCTGTTTTTCTTGACTTATGGGTAACATTTTATCTATTGCTGCTTCACTCTCCATTATATATGCTGCTTTATCTTCAGATATCGTACTCAATTGACCCTTATACATTACTATATTTTGATCTTTTGTGTCTAACTTTTTCGTTAAATCTCTCTTTTCTCCTGTAAAATACACTATAATTTTATTGAAAAATGACGAATTATCTATTTCATTTATTTGATTTTTTATGTTCTTTCGGCTCTTTTCTTCTTTACTTAATTTTTCTTGGATGTCAGGCACTTCTTTATCTAGCAGGGACATTTTATGTTTATTATCTTTAACATACTGCACAGTGTTTGTGATTTCTTCAAATTGGTTTTCTTTGAGTTTTCCATTTTTATCAGGACTGTTAGTCGTTAAGTTATTGTATTCTACTTCTAACTGGTTGTTTGACTCTTTAAAATTGTCCATATACACCTTAATTTTTTCATCATCAGGTTCTCCTCTTTGTTCTCTCTTTGCTTGTAACATGCCCAAATTAGCCGTTGCTTGTTCTGCCTCTTTCGCTTGTTGCTGTCGTTGTACTTTGGGTTTATTTATGTTTTCCATATGATTGTATCTGTTTTTGGCATATTTAAGTTTTTCTGATATTTTTAATGCTTCATTGCCAAAAGGATCGGATATCCGAGCATGCTGCATTTCCAATTTATACACTTGGACTTTTGCTTCATCTATTTCTTTTGTGGTAAATGCTGATTGATCCTTTTCTTCTTGATGATGACTTTTCATATATTCCAAGCATTTATTTTCTTTTTCGTAGTTTTCTTTCGCCACTTTGCTCGCTGATGAATATTCATGTTTCACATTAAGGGCTTGTTTTGCTTTTTCAGTTATTTTTCTTTGACTGTTAATCTCATCTTTTGTAAAGTAAAACCCTTCATACCATTCTTTCATCTCTTCACTCCTCTATTTTTATTCATAGTTCAATCTTAACACGTTAAGATTATTGTTATATTCTAATAATTTCTTTTGTTAGGAAAAGATGAAAAACTACTCTTTTCTTCTACTTGTATAATGGATAATTACATAAATCTATACAAAGGATATGATAGTTCCCACGAAATTTATTGTTTCCATTTACAAAAACATACTAAGATTAGAGAGTGGGACAATAGTCAGAAAAAATCTGATTATTGTCCCATTTTTTTTTGATTTTAAGGCACACAAAAAGCACACAACCTTGTATGATTCAAGTGCTTAAACAAAAATCAAAGGAGTGTGCTTTATGTTTAAAAATAATACCATCAACCAAACAACTTTACCACTAGATGTAGAACATTTACTGATGCCGCCTTTATGCGGATGAAAGACGATTATATGCGAAATGGACAGCTCAAACCAGGTTATCATTTACAAATCACCACCGAAAATCAGTATGTTTTGAGCTATGAATTATTTCCGAATCCCACAGACACCAAAACATTGAAGCCATTTTTAGATAGTTTTTTAGACCAACATAAGGAGTTGCCGGAGTACATTGTGGCAGATGCAGGGTATGGTAGCGAAGAAATTTACATGTATATCAACGATGTTTTACATAAAACCCCCTTGATTACCTATGGAAGTTACCACAAAGAAAATAAAAAGAAGGACAAGGAGAATCCGTTTAACGTGGAGAATTGGCGTTATTTTGAAGAACAAGACACCTATATTTGCCCAGCGAATCGTCCGGTACCGTTCAAAAATTATAGTCGCAGAATAGATAAAGGTGGCTTTATTCGAGATTTCAAAATCTATGAATGTGAGGATTGTCGGAACTGTCCAGTCCGTCGTCAATGTACGCGTGCGAAAAGTGAACAAAAGCGAAAAATTCAAGTAAATAATAATTGGCGCTATTTCAAAGCAGAATGCAGAAAAAAGCTTCTAGAGGAGAAAACTGGTTCAATTTATCGGAAACGAAAAATGGATGTCGAACCCGCGTTCGGATATCTAAAGGCTAGCTTGGTGTTCCATCGTTTCCATTTACGTGGAAAACAAGGAGCAACGATTGGTATTGGTTTGGCACTGATGGCATTAAATTTAAGAAAATTAGGAAAATATATGGAGAGGAAAGTGCGCATAACAAAAAATAAGTTCGATTTTGACAATAAACATCAAAATCGAACTTATTTTCTTTTTGAGAAAGAACTATTGTCTCACTCTCGTTTTTTCGCTGATATAAATACCGAACATTAAAGCTGGAAATCTTTATAATATTCGAAAATTCTTTGACATCAAAAAAACCGATTGCTAAAATATGAATGTGAAAGTAGAGAAAGGAGAAATGTATGACAATCAAGGTTGCGGTAATTATGGGGAGTACATCTGATTGGGAAACGATGAAAAATACTTGCGAGATTCTAGAAGAGTTTGAGGTGGCTTATGAAAAGAAAGTCGTCTCTGCGCATCGTACACCTGATTTGATGTTTCAGTATGCCAAAGAAGCACGAGCAAGGGGAATCAAAGTGATCATTGCTGGAGCAGGTGGAGCCGCTCATCTGCCAGGAATGGTGGCTTCTCAAACAACCTTACCAGTAATTGGCGTTCCGGTACAAACACGAACATTGAACGGATTAGATTCGCTATTATCTATTGTCCAGATGCCTGGTGGTGTTCCTGTGGCAACGACGGCGATTGGAAAAGCGGGGGCAATTAACGCTGGACTACTTGCGGTTGAGATGCTTTCAATGTATGATTTAAAGTTGGAGGCTAAGTTAGCGAAAAGACGGTTAATGTTAGCTGAAACTGTGATAGAAAGTAGTGATCAACTTGGTTAAACCTTTGTTGCCTGGATCAACGATCGGAATTGTCGGTGGCGGACAATTAGGACGGATGATGGCGATCAGTGCAAAAGAAATGGGCTTTAAAGTCGGGGTTCTTGATCCTGTAACGAATTGTCCAGCAGCTCAAGTAGCTGATTGGTATATTCAAGGAACATACGATGATACTTTTGCATTGGAAGAACTTGCTAGACGAACAGATGTTATCACGTATGAATTTGAAAACGTCAGTGTGGAAGCATTAAATGCCATTTCTTCTATGTCGTTTATTCCTCAAGGAACTGATTTATTGGCGATCACCCAAGATCGTCTTTTAGAAAAATCTTTTTTAGAAACGAATAATATCGTTATTGCTCCTTATGCGACAATTGTAAGTCCAACCGATATTCAAGATGCCATTGATGGTATTGGTTATCCTTGTGTGTTGAAAACGACACGAGGTGGATATGACGGCAAGGGACAATACGTCTTGAAAAGTCGGGCAGACCTTGCGCCAGCAATGGATTTACTAAGGGAAGGGACCTGTGTATTGGAAGCATGGATCCCCTTTGAAAAAGAAATCTCGATCTTAGTTGCTGGAAACGGACAAGGGGATTATAGTACATTTCCAGTGGTTGAAAATATCCACCGTAACAACATTTTACATGAAACGATTGCACCAGCAACAATCGCTGATGAGGTTGTTGAAGAAGCAGAGCGGATTGCTCGAGTCATCGCTGAAGGAATGAGCTTATCTGGCGTACTTTGCATTGAAATGTTTTTAACAAAAACTGGTGGTTTATATGTGAATGAATTAGCACCACGACCTCACAACTCGGGACATTACTCCATTGAAGCATGCTCGATGAGTCAATTTGATGCCCATATTCGGGGAATATGTGGTTGGCCATTAAGTAAAAAAGTCCGTTTATTGAGTGAGGCAGTGATGGTCAATGTATTGGGCGAGCAGTTATTAGAAAGCTATCATTTGATCGATAAAAAACCAGATTGGCAATTTCATTTTTATGGGAAAGCACAAGCGAAAAAGGGTCGTAAAATGGGGCATATTACTATCGTAACTGAAGACATTCAACAAACTTTGGATGAAATAAAGAAAACCAATATTTGGGATTAAAGGAGAAAAATTGATGTTAGAACGTTATACACGACCTGAAATGGGCAATATCTGGACAGAACAAAACAAATACCAAGCTTGGCTGGAGGTAGAAATTTTAGCTGACGAAGCATGGGCAGAATTAGGAGAAATTCCTAAAAAAGATGTCAAAAAAATTCGTGAACATGCATCTTTTGATATTGAACGTATTTTGGAAATTGAAAAGGAAACACGTCACGACGTTGTTGCCTTTACTCGAGCAGTTTCTGAAACATTAGGCGAAGAACGTAAGTGGGTCCACTACGGCTTAACGAGTACTGATGTCGTGGATACAGCTTATGGCTATCAAATCAAACAAGCAAATGATCTTTTACGAGATGATTTGAAACGTTTTACGGCAATTATTGGTGAAAAAGCTAAAGAACATAAGTACACAGTGATGATGGGAAGAACGCATGGCGTTCATGCTGAACCAACGACATTCGGCTTGAAATTAGCTACTTGGTATTCAGAAATGAAACGAAATATTGAACGTTTTGAGCATGCAGCTAAAGGTGTTGAAGCAGGTAAGATATCAGGAGCGGTAGGAACATTTGCGAACATTCCGCCATTTATTGAAGAATATGTGTGTGAAAAATTAGGGATTCGTCCGCAAGAGATCTCTACGCAAGTGCTCCCACGTGATCTCCACGCAGAGTACTTTGCGACTATGGCATTGATTGCTACCAGCATCGAACGTTTTGCAACAGAAATCCGTGGTTTGCAAAAATCAGAAACGAGAGAAGTAGAAGAGTTCTTCGCTAAAGGACAAAAAGGGTCTTCAGCAATGCCTCATAAACGAAACCCAATCGGTTCAGAAAACATGGCTGGACTTGCTCGAGTGATTCGTGGTCATATGGTCACAGCCTATGAAAATGTTTCGTTGTGGCATGAAAGAGATATCTCTCATTCGTCAGCAGAACGAATCATTTTACCTGATACAACGATTTTGTTGGACTATATGTTGAATCGTTTTGGAAATATCGTAAAAAATCTGACGGTCTTTCCTGAGAATATGAAACGCAACATGGAAGCTACTTTTGGCTTGATCTATAGTCAACGAGTGATGTTGAAACTGATTGACAAAGGTATGACAAGAGAAGAAGCTTACGACTTGGTTCAACCTAAAACAGCTTATGCATGGGATCATCAAGTTCAATTTAGACCTTTACTTGAAGAGGATCCAACGGTTACTTCTGTTTTAACAAAAGAAGAGATCGATGACGCATTTGACTACCATCATCACTTGAAAAATGTGGATGTGATCTTTGACCGTGTTGGTTTAGGAGAAAAAGACAAATAATCAAAAAGAGTGGCTTGCTTCGGATTGCTAGAAGCAGCCACTCTTTTACTGAAATGTAATAAAAAAGAACCTTGACACAGATAACTCAACTGGTCGGGGTTCTTTTTAGCTATTTTGATTCATTTCATGATGTTGCTTGATAATAGCATGAGAAAACTATCCGTAAAGGGCTTGAGCGGAATAGTTAAAATGTTTAGTATGAAGCAAACTCAATAATTCTTCGATAAAAGTATAATCAAATTCTTGCTGATCATAAGTGACTTGGATACGATAATGATTTTTGAATAATTTTTGTTCGTGTATCTGACTGATCACGAGTTGATGTTCAGAAAATGTTTGATATTCAAATGTGCGCTTTCGACACTCAGTATGGCGCTTTGCCGCACGACGGATTTTTCTGAAGGTATAAAAACTCGTATCTTTATTACATAAGTAGACATCTTTGATAGACAACAGGTCATTATATAAACGTGACGTTTCCTCGGGCGATAAATCCATTAAAAAACATTGGGCACAAACTGCGGCCTCTTCCATTTCGCTACCTCCTTGAATTCCTTGAATAAATATCCAGAATCATTCTAATCCTACTATAGCATCAATTATTATAGGTGTAAACGCTTATTATTTTTCCAGGGAAGAATTTTTGGATTAAACACGAACATTAGATAATTTTAATGCTATAAATGTACATGTTTTTATTGAACAGGATAAAAACACTTGTTAAAATTTAAAGTGAAAAGACGAACAAAAAAATAATGTTTGTTGTGATCGTCAAGAATTTAAGGAGATGTCGAAATGGAACAGAAAGATTTGCTGTATGAAGGAAAAGCCAAAAAAATGTACCATACTTCAGATGAACAGGTGATTTGGGTGGAATATTTGGATCAAGCTACGGCTTTGAATGGCTTGATGAAAGACCAAGTAAATGGAAAAGGGGAACTGAACAATCAAATCACAAGTAAAGTCTTCCATTATTTATCCGAACAAGGGATTGCCAATCACTTTATCCAACAAATCGGAAAAGACGAACAATTAGTGAAAAAATTAAATATTCTTCCCTTAGAAGTGGTAGTCAGAAATAGTGCAGCTGGTAGTTTTTCAAAACGGTTGGCAATTCCTGAAGGACAAAAATTACCCACACCAATTGTCGAGTTTTATTACAAAGACGATCAATTAGATGATCCATTTATCAATGATGAACATGTGCTGTTTTTACAAATTGCAGATGAAGCTGAAATTACTGAATTAAAGAAACAGGCTAGAAAAATCAATCATTTGTTAATCCAACTATTTGAGAAAATCGATTTACAGTTAATTGATTTCAAACTGGAATTTGGGAAAACAGCTACGGGCGAAATCGTATTAGGAGATGAAATTTCGCCTGACACTTGTCGGTTATGGGATTTGAAAACAAACGAACACATGGACAAAGATGTTTATCGACGAAAAATTAGGGAAATTGTCCCAGTGTATCAAGAAGTTTTGACACGTTTAACACAAGCTGGTTTATGAGAGGAGAAAATGAAATGTATTTTGTAAAAGTTTATGTCACCTATAAAGATTCTGTATTAGATCCTCAAGGAGAAGCAGTGAAAAATGCGGTCCATCGTTTGGGATATGAAACTGTTGAAGATATCCGAATCGGTAAATATTTTGAGATCCAAGTTTCAGCAGAAGCTAGCGCAGTAGAGGAAACGATTGAAGGGATTTGTGACAAACTATTAGCTAACGTCAACATGGAAACGTATCGTTATGAAATTGAACAATTGGAGGAAATCTAGCATGAAATTTGCAGTGATTGTCTTTCCTGGTTCGAACTGTGATGCAGATATGTTGTCGGCAATTCGTGACATTATGGAAGTAGAAGCTGAGTATGTTCGTTACGATGAAACCTCTCTACAAGGCTATGACGGCGTATTGCTTCCTGGCGGTTTTTCTTATGGCGATTACTTACGCTGTGGAGCCATTGCGCGTTTTTCAGCTATCATGAAAGAAGTTGTTCGTTTTGCGGAGGAAGGAAAACCAGTCTTTGGTACATGTAATGGGTTTCAGATCCTTACAGAAGCAGGTCTCCTTCCAGGCGTGCTAAGAAAAAATGAATCTTTGCGCTTCATTTGCAAAACTGTTCCTTTGAAAGTTAACAACCAGACAGCCTTTACTTCGGAGTATGAAACCGATGAGATCATTCAGTTGCCTGTCGCTCATGGCGAAGGAAATTATTTTTGCGATGAGCAAACATTGCAAGAGTTAAAAGCCAATAATCAAATCGTTTTTACTTATGCCGAGAATATCAATGGTAGTGTCGCAAATATTGCAGGGATCACCAATAAAGCAGGAAATGTGCTGGGGATGATGCCTCATCCGGAACGGGCGATGGAGGCGTTACTAGGATCAGAAGACGGAAAACGATTTTTTGCCTCGATGTTAAAAAATTTTGGAAAGGTGACTGCCTAAGATGAAAACACGGAACGAACCAAGTCCCTTAGAGATCAAAGAAAAGAAAATTTATGCTGAATGGGGATTGACAGACGAAGAATATCGAATGATCGAAGAAGATATTTTGGGGAGAATGCCCAATTACACCGAAACAGGTTTGTTTTCAGTCATGTGGAGCGAGCATTGTTCTTACAAAAATTCTAAACCGATTTTACGAAAGTTCCCAACAAGTGGACCGCATGTTCTTCAAGGTCCAGGAGAAGGCGCTGGTATCGTGGATATCGGTGATGGTCAAGCAGTTGTGTTTAAAGCGGAAAGTCATAATCACCCTTCAGCAGTAGAACCTTATGAAGGAGCGGCAACCGGTGTTGGTGGGATCATCCGTGATATTTTCAGTATGGGTGCACGTCCGATTGCTTTACTTGACTCCTTACGTTTTGGCGAGTTAGACCAACCACGAACCAAGTACTTATTGGAAGAAGTAGTCGCAGGGATTTCTGGGTATGGTAATTGTATCGGAATACCGACGGTTGGAGGAGAAGTAGCGTTTGATCCTTGTTATGAAGGGAATCCGTTAGTTAATGCCATGTGCGTAGGGTTGATCGATCACAAAGACATTCAAAAAGGGCAAGCTTCTGGTGTGGGTAATTCGATCATGTATGTCGGTGCGAAAACAGGACGCGACGGCATTCACGGTGCGACTTTTGCTTCAGAAGAGTTCAGTCAAGAAGAAGAACAGCAACGTTCCGCAGTCCAAGTAGGCGATCCTTTTATGGAAAAACTATTACTTGAAGCTTGCTTAGAATTGATCCTGGAACATGCGGACATTTTAGTAGGAATCCAAGACATGGGCGCTGCCGGATTGGTTTCTTCAAGTTCGGAAATGGCATCAAAAGCTGGATCTGGTTTGATTTTGACATTAGACGATGTGCCACAACGAGAAACAAATATGACTCCTTACGAAATGATGCTTTCAGAATCACAGGAACGAATGTTGATTTGTGTAAAAGCTGGGGCAGAGGAAAGAGTCAAAGAATTATTTAAAAAATATGATTTGGATGCTGTTACGATTGGAGAAGTCACCGATGATGGCTTGTATCGCTTGTACCATCATGGGGAAGAAGTAGCTAACTTACCAGTTGATGCCTTAGCCGAAGATGCACCTGTTTATGAAAAGGCAGTGCAAGAACCCGCTCGAATCGAAAAATTTAAACAGTTAGGGCAATATCAACCAATCATTGAAGATGCGAATCAATTATTGCTAGATTTATTGAAACAACCGACAATAGCTTCAAAACATGCGATTTATGAAACCTATGATTCTCAAGTACAAACCAATACAGTAGTTTCCCCTGGAAGTGATGCTGCCGTATTGCGTATTCGTGGAACTGAAAAAGCAATTGCTATGACGACTGACTGTAATGCCCGCTACCTTTACTTAAACCCCGAGATAGGTGGCCAAATTGCTGTTGCAGAGGCTGCCAGAAACATTGTGGCTAGTGGCGGACGTCCATTGGCGATCACAGACTGCTTGAATTATGGTTCTCCTGATAAACCAGAAGTATTTTGGGAATTGGTTAAATCAGCAGACGGGATTGCCAAAGCATGTGAAGTCTTTGCGACACCTGTGATCTCCGGGAATGTTTCTTTATACAATGAAACGGATGGCAAAGCGATTTATCCTACCCCGATGATCGGCATGGTCGGATTGATCGAAGACCATCAACACATCACCACTCAATCTTTCAAAATAGCGGATGATTTGATTTATCTTGTTGGTGAAACTTATGACGATTTCAATGGTAGTGAATTGCAAAAAATGCAATTAGGAAAAATTGAAGGGGACATCGAGCATTTTGATCTATTGACGGAACAACAAAACCAAGAAAGTCTACTGGCGGCTATTCAAGCAGGAGTGGTAACCAGTGCGCATGATTGTTCGGAAGGCGGTTTGGCTGTGGCGTTGGCTGAAGCAACTTTTGGTACCCAATTGGGATTAGATGTCACAGTAAATCTGACGACAGCACAACTTTTTTCAGAGACACAATCAAGATTTGTGGTCACCATCCTTCCAGAAGATCGTGAGGAATTTGAACGTTTGATGGGCGAAAAAGCAAGTTGTATCGGTAAAGTGACTGAGTCAAGTAATATCGTGATCCAAGCAAGTGATGGGGAAATCCATCTAGCTGTTACAACAGCTAAAAAATGCTGGGAGGACGCAATCGAATGTCTTATGAAGTAAAAAGTTTAAATGAAGAATGTGGGGTGTTTGGTGTCTGGGGACATCAAGAAGCATCTAGCGTAACGTATTTTGGGCTTCATAGTCTTCAGCACCGTGGTCAAGAAGGTGCTGGGATCGTTTCAAATGATCAAGGGAAACTATTAGGACACCGGGATCTAGGTTTACTCTCAGAAGTTTTCAAAGATCAAAGAAAGCTAGCTGCACTCTCTGGACAAGCAGCGATTGGACATGTGCGTTATGCTACAGCAGGTAATGGTAGTGTGGACAATATCCAACCCTTTTTATTTAAATTTTATGATCAGTCAATCGGTCTAGCTCACAATGGTAATCTTACGAATGCCCGTTCATTGAGAACGTCGTTAGAAAAAGACGGTGCGATTTTCCATTCCAATTCAGATACAGAGATTTTGATGCATTTGATTCGTCGAAGTAAAAAAACAACATTACTCGATCGTTTAAAAGAAGCATTAAATGAAGTGAAAGGCGGTTTTGCCTATTTGCTTTTAACAGAAGATGCCATGATCGCCGCTCTTGATCCGAATGGTTTTCGACCTTTGGCAATCGGACAAATGAAAAATGGTGCATATGTGATTGCTTCTGAAACTTGTGCACTGGAAGTCATCGGTGCGCGGTTTATTCGAGATGTTCGTCCAGGAGAAGTAGTGATCATTGATGACTCGGGCTATACGATCGATACTTATACGACCGAAACCCAGTTAGCGATTTGTTCCATGGAATATATCTACTTTGCACGACCAGATTCAAATATCGCTGGTGTCAATGTACACACTGCTCGTAAAAATATGGGGAGAAATTTAGCACAGGAAGCGCCAATTGATGCTGACATGGTTGTAGGTGTTCCAAATTCTTCGCTATCAGCAGCCAGTGGCTATGCCGAAGCTAGTGGCATCCCTTATGAGATTGGACTAGTAAAAAATCAATACATTGCCAGAACCTTTATTCAACCTACACCAGCATTAAGGGAACAGGGTGTCAGGATGAAACTTTCGGCTGTCAGAGGAGTTGTTGAAGGGAAACGAATCGTGATGGTGGATGATTCAATCGTTAGAGGAACAACGAGCCGGCGAATCGTACGTCTATTAAAAGAGGCAGGAGCAAAAGAGGTTCATGTACGAATTGCTTCACCACCGTTAAAATATCCTTGTTTTTACGGCATCGATATTCAAACGAGAAAAGAACTAATTGCAGCGAATCATAGTATCGAAGAAATCAGACAATGTATCGAAGCAGATTCATTGGAATTTTTGAGTGAGGATGGATTGATCCAAGCAATCGGATTAAAAGAAGCAGCTCCTTATTCTGGGTTATGTATGGCTTATTTTAATGGTGATTATCCGACGCCTTTATACGACTATGAAGAAAAATACCGTGAATCATTGAAAGAAAAAGTATCTTTTTTTCAATAAAGGAGGAAGTAACATGAGCAATGCCTATGCGAATGCTGGTGTGGATGTAGAAGCTGGCTATGAAGTAGTAGAACGAATCAAGAAACACGTAAAAAAAACAGAGCGACTAGGAGTAATGGGTGCTTTAGGCGGTTTTGGTGGCTGTTTTGATTTAAGTTCTTACCAATTAAAAGAACCAGTTTTGGTATCAGGGACAGATGGGGTAGGAACAAAATTGTTAGTAGCCATCGAAGCGGATCAACATGAAACGATCGGAATCGATTGTGTGGCGATGTGTGTCAATGATATTTTAGCTCAAGGTGCGGAACCTTTATATTTCTTAGACTATTTAGCTACTGGAAAAAATGATCCACAAAAATTAGAAAAAGTCGTCGCTGGCGTGGCGGATGGTTGTGTAGCAGGTAATCTTATGTTGATCGGTGGCGAAACCGCAGAGATGCCAGGAATGTATGCGGAAAATGAGTATGATCTTGCTGGTTTTGCAGTTGGGGTTGCAGAAAAGTCGCAATTGATCACAGGAAGTGAAATCGAAGTTGGTGATGTTCTGTTAGGCTTACCTTCTAGCGGGATTCATTCAAACGGCTATTCATTGGTTCGGAAAGTGTTTTTTGAACAAAATAGTTACACATTAACCGATCAGGTAGAGGGTCTGTCTGAAACACTGGACCGAGAATTGTTAAAGCCGACAAAAATCTATGTATCAGCTTTGCTGCCAATCATAAAAGAACAAAAGATCAAAGGTGCGGCACATATCACTGGTGGTGGATTCGTAGAAAATATTCCTCGGATGTTGCCGGAAGGAACGGCCGCGCAAATTCAATTAGGTTCATGGCCTAGCTTGCCGATTTTTGACTGTCTCCAACGTTTAGGTGAAATCCCTGAACAAGAGATGTTTGAGATTTTTAATATGGGTATTGGCATGGTTGTAGCAGTAGCAGCTTCTCAAGTCGATGAAGTCATTGGAAAAATCAACGAGCAAGGAGAAGCAGTTTATCGAATCGGTGAAATAGTTCCCTTTAAAAATAAAACAGTGTTGTTTGATGAGGAAGGAAAATGAAGATTGCCGTATTTGCTTCAGGAAATGGCAGCAACTTTCAAGCTTTAGTTGACTATTTTCGGGAAAATAAGTTGCCAGATACCTTTGAATGGCTTTTTTGTGACCAGCCGAATGCTTTTGTCTTAGAACGGGCAGAAAAGTTACATGTACCATTTCATTTTTTTTCACCAAAAGAATTTTCATCTAAAAGAGAATATGAAGAAAAAATTTTAGAGATCCTAGTGGAAAAAGAAATTGAACTCATTGTATTAGCAGGATACATGCGGATTATTGGTCCGACTTTATTGAATGCTTATGAGTCAAGGATCATTAATATCCACCCCTCTCTTTTACCTGATTTTCCTGGCTTACATGGGATTCGTGATGCGTTTGCTGCGGAAGTCAAAGAAACAGGTATAACGATTCATTACATTGATAAAGGGATAGATACAGGACCCATCATTCACCAAGAAACCATAGAGATCACGAAAGAAGACACATTGGATAGCTTAGAAGCAAAGATTCATCAAATCGAACATCAGACCTATCCTAAAATAATCGAAGCAGTCATCAAAGAAATGCAAAAAGTGGAGGAAGAAAAAAATGACTAGAGCATTGTTAAGTGTATCGGATAAAAAAGGAATTGTTGAATTTGCCAAGGGATTACAAGCTTTGGAAATTGAGATTATTTCAACTGGGGGAACCAAAAAAGCACTTGATGAAGCGGGAATCTTAACCATCGCAATCGAAGATGTCACTGGCTTTCCTGAGATGATGGACGGACGTGTCAAAACTTTGCATCCTAAGATTCATGGAGGATTATTAGCACGTCGTGATCTTGCTAGTCACAGAGATGCAATGGCAGCTTCTGAGATTTTGCCGATTGATTTTGTTTGCGTCAATTTGTATCCTTTCAAAGAAACAATCATGAAACCGGATGTTAGTGAAAAAGAAGCCATTGAAAATATTGATATTGGTGGACCAAGTATGTTGCGTAGTGCTGCCAAAAACCATGAATTTGTCACGGCGATCGTTGATCCGAACGATTATCCAATTGTTTTAGATGAACTGAGAAATCAAGGGACTACTTCTCTAGCGACACGTCAGAAACTGGCAGCGAAAGTATTTCGTCACACAGCAGCCTATGATGCATTGATTGCTCAATATTTAACGGAGCAAGTGAAGGAAGAAAAGACGGAAAAATTGACTCTTACTTTTGAACGCAAGCAAGACCTCCGCTATGGCGAGAATAGTCATCAGCAAGCTGTCTTTTATCAATCTGCTCTACCAGAACGTTATTCGATTGCTCAAGCAAAACAGCTTCATGGAAAAGAACTATCTTTTAATAATATTCGTGATGCAGATGCTGCTTTGCGGATCATGAGTGAATACCAAGAACCAACAGTCGTAGCACTCAAACACATGAATCCTTGTGGTATTGGCTCAGCTCACACGATTTTCGATGCTTGGCTAGCAGCTTATGAAGCAGATCCTGTTTCGATTTTTGGTGGGATTGTGGTATTGAATCGGGAAGTCGATTTAGCAACAGCTCAAGAAATGCATAAACTCTTTTTAGAAATTATCATTGCACCGTCTTATACACCAGAAAGTCTAGAAGTTTTAAAAGCCAAGAAGAATTTACGATTATTAACGGTTGACTTTAACTCGCAATTAACAAAAGCATCTAATGAAATTGTTTCAGTTCTTGGAGGTTTACTCGTCCAAGAAAAAGATACAGCAATGGAAGAACCAACTACATGGCAAGTAGTAACCGATCGTCAGCCAACATCTGATGAAATGGCTGCATTAGCATTTGCTTGGAAAGCTGTTAAGCACGTCAAATCAAATGCGATCGTTGTAAGTAATCGGTATCAGACGCTAGGGATTGGTGCAGGACAAATGAATCGTGTCGGTTCTGTCAAACTTGCGATTGAACAAGCTGGAGAAAAAGCACAAGCAGCTGTTTTGGCAAGCGATGCTTATTTCCCAATGGATGATTCGGTGGAATATGCAGCTAAACACGGAATCAAGGCGATCATTCAGCCTGGTGGAAGTATCAAGGACCAAGCGTCGATTGATATGGCTAATAAACATGGAATTGCCATGGTCTTTACGAACGTCCGTCATTTTAGACATTAAGATAGAAGGAGTAAGAAATGAATATATTGATCATAGGATCTGGTGGGCGTGAACATGCGATTGCGAGTAAAATCTTACAAAGTCCGCTAGTCGAAAACGTTTATTGTGCACCGGGGAATCCTGGCATGACACGTGATGGGGTCAAAATCGTTGATATTAAAGTAACTGATCATCAAGGATTGATTGAGTTTGCTAAGAAAGCGTCGATTACTTGGAGTTTTGTTGGCCCAGAAATTCCTTTGTTAAACGGGATCGTGGATGATTTCAAGCAAGCGGAATTAAAAATATTTGGTCCGACGAAAGCTGCTGCATTGATTGAAGGATCTAAGAGTTTCGCCAAAGAATTGATGGAGCGTTGTCAGATTCCAACTGCTGAATCTAAAACTTTTACCAACTATCTTGAAGCCAAATGGTACATCGAAGAGAAGGGTGCCCCAATTGTGATCAAAGCGGACGGTTTAGCTGCTGGCAAAGGCGTGGTCGTAGCGATGACAAAAGCCGAAGCGTTACAGGCAGCCAGCGATATGCTGGAAAAACATCGTTTTGGACAAAGTGGACATCAAATCGTTGTGGAAGAATTTTTAGAAGGAGAAGAGTTCTCTTTGTTAGCGTTTGTGGATGGCGAAGCAGTTTATCCAATGGAAATCTCACAAGATCATAAACGAGCGTATGATGGAGATCAAGGGCCGAATACTGGAGGGATGGGCGCCTATTCTCCAGTACCTCATATTTCTGAAGCAATCATTGAAGCGGGGATCGAAAAAGTAATAAAACCTGCAGCTAAGGGGATGAGCGAAATTGGTCGTCCGTTTATCGGTGTATTGTATGCAGGATTGATCGCCACTTCAGATGGACCGAAAGTGATTGAATTTAATGCGAGATTTGGCGATCCTGAGACACAAGTCATTTTACCTCGATTGAAGAGTGACTTGGCGCAAGTGATCACTGATTTGTTAGACCATAAGCCGGTTCATTTAATTTGGGAGGAAACTGGATATCGTTTAGGGGTTGTAGTTGCAGCAGAAGGTTATCCTAATCAGTATTTAACCGCTATGGATTTGCCCGATTTTCCTGAAGAGGAGGCAACTGTCTATTATGCGGGTGTTCAAGAGGAAAAAGGAAATTTAAAAGGTTCAGGTGGTCGAATCTACTTAGTGGAGTCCTATGGGGAAACAATTGAAGAAGCGAGGGAAAAAATATACAGTGCGTTGGAATCAAAAGATACGAAGGGGACATTTTATCGGAAAGATATTGGAATGAAAGCAATCAACGTTTTTTCTAAGAATCACTAACGCAACAAAAAGGGGGATAACATTTTTTTCTTTTTTGAGAAAAAAGTGGCATGCCTCTTTTTGCCCCCTTTTTGAAGTAAATGTGTTAAAATCTAATGGGAAAGAAAGGAATGATTTTAATGAAACAGATTCAATTGGGAACTTCAAATCAAAAGGTGTCGTCGGTCATTCTCGGATGTATGAGGATTAATGGCGCTGAACATCCAGAACGTATTATTGAAACTGCTTTTGATAACGGTATCAATTTTTTTGACCATGCGGATATCTATGGTGGTGGAGAATGTGAAACCATCTTTGCTAGTGCACTAGCAAAAACTTCAATAAAGAGAGAAGAGCTATTTGTTCAAACAAAATGTGGGATTGTTCCTGGTGTGATGTTTGACTTTTCCAAAAAGCACATCATTGAATCAGTGGAAGGTAGTCTCAAACGGTTAAAAATGGATTATGTTGATGCGTTGCTATTACATCGTCCTGATACCTTAGTTGAACCTGAGGAAGTGGCAGAGGCATTCGATGAATTAGAAAAGTCAGGTAAAGTACGTTATTTCGGTGTAAGTAATCAGAAACCAATGCAAGTCGAATTGCTAAAGAAATACGTCAAACAACCTTTGTTGATCAACCAATTGCAATTTGGATTGAAACATTCTGGAATGATTGATCAAGGGATCCATGTGAATATGACAGATGAAGCTAGCGTTGACCACGATGGTAGTGTCTTGGATTATTCACGTTTGAATGAAATGACGATCCAAGCATGGTCGCCTTATCAATATGGTTTTTTTGAAGGGGTATTTATCGGTAACGAAAAGTTTCCTAAATTGAATCAAAAATTAGCAGAACTTGCTGACAAATATCATACAACACCAACAGGTTTAGCTTCAGCTTGGATTTTACGCCATCCTGCGAATATCCAAGTGATTGCAGGAACGATGAATGTAGGGCGAATCAAGGAAATTGCACAAGCATCAGACGTTGAACTGAGTCGTGAAGACTGGTATGCGCTGTATCGCGAAGCTGGCAATATCCTACCATAGACATGAAAAAACATTGAATGAAACAGTCATTAGTTGCTTGTTCGCTAATGACTTCTACATATATTGATGCGAGGAACGTCACTAAGAATCTACGAAAAGGGGAGTAAAATGGGATATCTAAATAAATGGGACAATAATTCGTCAATGCCAGAAAGTGAGCTAAACGCTCATAGAGCAGCGTATGAAAATGTCAGTGATGGTAAAGAAGCGAAAGGCAATCTAAAACTAGACCCCCAACGCTATAGTCTTGGAGTAATGACACACGCAATAAATAAAACGAAATCTGCAAAATTAAATAAACCTAATAGAGCTCTACTTGGAATGATCCAAGAAATAGCGCAAAGCTATTTTAGCCCTAAAGTACTTGCTGGTATGGAGAAATTCAAAAAGGATAGAGAAAAAGAGCTAGAAAAAAGTTCGAACATTGCGCAAACAAAGTTATCTAAAGATAAAGAAAACCCTAACGGTCAAAAACGGGTTTATAACAGATTGACTAATATTATTTCTGACGCTAAAAAAGCAATCGTTCAACCCGGAACTCTGAATGAAAACAATCAAGAGAAAACAAACCAATCAAAAGAAGCTGGAAATCAACAAAAGAATGTACCACCTGGTAGAGATTGAGTAGCTATAAGCGACAAACAGCTGATTGTTTATTTGTCGAAAAGTTTGATGGCTAGACAGTGTTATTTCAGATTAAGGAGTTTTTATTTTTTTGTTTATATTCCCCTTGATTTTTTAGTTTAAATACGGTAAATTACATAAGGTGCTAAAAATAAACACCCAAAAAGCAAATAATGTTCGTGTTTTACTGAATTCGAACATCAGGAGGATCATGTCCATGAAAGTGTTTGATTACGAAGATATTCAACTCATTCCTAATAAATGTATTGTAAGTAGCCGTTCAGAATGTAACACGACAGTGACACTAGGAAAGCATACTTTTAAAATGCCTGTTGTCCCTGCGAATATGCAAACGATCATCGATGAGTCAATTGCACAATTTTTAGCAGAAAATGGTTACTTCTATATTATGCATCGATTTGATGAAGCAGCAAGAATCCCCTTTGTGCAAAAAATGAAGGAGCAACAATTGATTACTTCAATCAGTGTTGGCGTAAAACAAGAAGAATATTCATTTGTTGAAGAATTAGCACAGTTAAATTTAGTTCCTGATTATATCACGATTGATATTGCGCACGGTCATTCAAATGCGGTGATTGAAATGATCCAACATATCAAAAAACATTTACCAGAAACGTTCGTTATTGCAGGAAACGTTGGTACACCAGAAGCTGTTCGGGAATTAGAAAATGCCGGAGCTGATGCAACAAAGGTTGGAATTGGACCTGGTAAAGTTTGTATCACAAAAATCAAAACCGGTTTTGGTACCGGTGGTTGGCAACTTGCTGCCTTAAGATGGTGTGCGAAAGCTGCCAGAAAACCGATTATTGCTGATGGGGGTATTCGTACCCATGGTGATATTGCAAAATCCGTTCGTTTTGGCGCAACAATGGTTATGATCGGTTCGCTATTTGCCGGACATGAAGAATCGCCTGGTGAGACAATGGTGGAAAATGGCGTAGTGTACAAAGAATACTTCGGCTCTGCCTCCGAGTTTCAAAAAGGTGAAAAGAAAAATGTAGAAGGTAAGAAAATTTGGATCCAACATAAAGGGTCTTTGAAAGACACGTTGGTTGAAATGCAACAAGATTTACAATCTTCTATTTCTTACGCGGGTGGGAAAGATATTGAAGCTATTCGCAAAGTTGATTATGTGATTGTTAAAAACTCCATTTTTAACGGAGATACGATTTAATAGCTATTAAAAAGCAAAGTAGATGCTCTCGTGTCATACTTTGCTTTTTCTTTGCTTTTCGATCCCTTTTTTATAAGATAAAATAGGCAGTAGAAGAAAGAGGAATGGAGAAGAACATGTGGGAAGTCATAGATAAGAAACAAAGACCAATTTATCGACAAATTATGGATCAGGTGATGAAAAATATTGAAAATGGGAATTTAGATCCCAACGTACCCTTGCCCTCTGAAAGGAAATTGGCAGTTATTTTTCAAACAAATCGCACCACTGTGGTTCGAGCGTTGGATGAATTACGAGATCTTGGCGTTCTTATCAGTCGCCGAGGCAGTGGACGCTTTGTGAATCAAACCGAATGGGGGCGGTATTCTGTCCCGAGAGTGAATTGGCGCGAATTATTTTCTCAACGCTATGAACAAATCGATGATAGTTATGAAAAAATGATCGAAGTAGGAAAACTGAACCCTTATTTTCTCGATTTATTTTCGAGCGAGATGCCTACAGACTTATTACCAAACGTTCAATTTCCAGCATACTCAATGAATGAGATTATTGAAAAAGAGCAACAAATCACCTGTCTAGGTTATCTTCCATTAGTAGCAAAAATAAAAAATTACTTGATCGAAAAATTTTATTTTGATTTTACTAAAACGCAATTATTAGTTACGAGTGGGGGTCAACAGGCTATTTTTCTAATTTTACAGACGATTTTATCTAGTGGTGATGCTATTGCGGTAGAAGCGCCTTCGTTTTTTTATCGTTTGTCCTTATTTAAAGCGACAGGGATTCGTCTATTTGGTGTACCCATGGATAGCGAAGGTATTGAGCTGGATAAGCTAGAAGTGTTGATCAAGAAAAATAAATTGAAAGCTGTCTTAGTCAATCCAAACTTTCAAAATCCAACAGGGAAAGTGATGTCCCAAAAACGTCGCGAAGCATTAGTGACCCTTTGTCGCAACTATCAATTACCGATCATTGAAGACGACGTTTTTAGTGACTTATCCTTTCATGATAGTGAAAAGCATAAACCAACTGCGATCCATTCAATTGATCCGGAAAATGTCTTATATGTCGGTTCATTATCTAGGGTATTAGGACAAACGACCAAGATAGGTTGGATCGTTGGGCTGCGTTCCTTTATCGACCGCTTAGCGAAAGCTCAGGAAATGATGGAATTTTCGATGAGCATCTTTCCCCAAAATGTGGCGATGACTGTATTTGAAGAAAGTTATAGCACAAAGATCGCCATTGTGAGGGAAGAATTATACAAAAGAAGTTTGACGCTGGTTGAATGGGAAAAAACGCAAAACTTTTTTGAAGTCTGGCCCATTTATGGTGGGTACTATGCGTGGATTACGTGGAAAGGACAGCAATTGACAAGAGATATTGCGGAAGAATTGATCCGCTCAGGGTTAGGCATTGCACCAAGTTTTTTGTTTGGAGAAGAGACCAACGGGTTGCGTATCAATTTTAGTCGTTTAACTGAAGAAAGGCTGCCATTTTTTCAAGCGGAAATGGCAAAATTAGCAAAACGTTTATCCGTTTAATTCATGATCAAAAGAACAGGTTCATGTGCAACAGTTAAGGAGATTCCTTGCTGTTGCTTTTTAATTGAAAAAAATACACATATAGTAGAAAATTAAAAGAGGGATGATTGTAAAGAAAATCACTAATTAATAAAAAATTTTTTCTGTTTGTTGGAATAAGGTATAACAATGTGCGGATTCAATGATAACAGTAGAGAGGAGTAGATAGAAAATCAGGACTAATTTTGTACAAAATATGTAAACCGCTTTCTTGATTGTGATGTTGTTCACTATTTGCGTGGTTAAGCGGATTATTACAAATTTTTAAAAACGTGAATTTTTTTGCTTTTAGCTTGTATTTCTTAATGATCCATGATAATTTATAAAAGAAGACGGTTGGATATTGATACAGTTTATATATCTGTTTCAATCGCAGAAAGATGAGATTTTCTTATATGATGAGAGAGGAATGTGTACAAATGGCAAAAAAGAAATTACCACTAGACTTTAATGCGTTATTAGATGAAGTCAATTCAGATTTTCCAGTATACCAAGCGCTTGACCAAAATGGTAAAGTAGTAAACCCTGATCTTGTTCCTGATTTATCAGATGAACAATTAGTAGAATTAATGACTAGCATGGTTTGGTCTCGTGTATTAGACCAACGCTCAACAGCTTTAAACCGTCAAGGACGTTTAGGATTCTTTGCACCGACAGCTGGTCAAGAAGCTAGCCAACTTGCAAGTGCATTTGCTTTTGAAAAAGAAGACGTATTACTTCCTGGTTACCGTGATGTTCCCCAATTAGTAAAACATGGATTGCCTTTAGCACAAGCTTTCTTATGGTCACGAGGACATGCGGCAGGGAATTTTTATCCAGAAGAATTGAAAGCTCTACCACCACAAATCATTATTGGTGCGCAGTACATCCAAGCAGCTGGTGTGGCTTTAGGATTGAAAAAACGAAACAAAAAAAATGTGGTCTTCACTTATACAGGTGACGGCGGCTCTTCTCAAGGTGATTTCTATGAAGCAATCAACTTTGCTGGAGCTTATCATGCAAATGCTGTATTTTATATCCAAAACAATGGCTTTGCGATCTCAACACCTCGTGAAAAACAAACAGCTGCTAAAACATTAGCGCAAAAAGCTGTGGCAGCTGGGATTCCTGGGATCCAAGTAGACGGTATGGACCCATTAGCAGTTTATACAGTCTCTAAAATGGCACGTGATTGGGCAATCAACGGAAATGGTCCAGTCTTGATTGAGACATTGACTTACCGTTATGGTCCGCATACTTTATCAGGAGATGACCCAACTCGTTACCGTTCAAAAGAAACAGATGACGAATGGCAGAAAAAAGATCCATTGATCCGTTTCCGTAACTACCTAACAGAAAAAGGTCTATGGTCAGAAGAAAAAGAAGAACAAGTAATTGAACAAACAAAAGAGGAAATCAAAGCAGCGATTGCTGAAGCAGATAAGATTCCAAAACAAAAAGTTTCTGATTTCTTAAAAAATATGTTTGAAGTGGCACCACAATCAATTAAAGAGCAAATTGCAATCTATGAAGCGAAGGAGTCGAAATAATCATGGCACAAAAAACAATGATTCAAGCAATCACAGATGCCCTAGCACTTGAACTTGAAAATGATGAGAACGTAATCGTTTTTGGTGAAGATGTTGGGAAAAACGGTGGAGTTTTCCGTGCAACGGAAGGATTGCAAGAAAAATTTGGCGAAGAACGCGTTTTCGATACCCCATTAGCTGAATCAGGGATTGCTGGTATGAGTTTTGGGTTAGCTTTAGAAGGTTTTCGTCCAGTACCTGAAATTCAGTTCTTTGGATTTATTTTTGAAGCCATGGATGAAGTAGTCGCACAAATGGCACGTACAAGATATCGAATGGGTGGGACTAGAAATCTACCGATTACGATTCGTTCACCATTTGGTGGTGGGGTTCACACACCAGAACTTCATTCAGATAACTTAGAAGGATTGATTGCTCAATCTCCAGGAATTCGCGTAGTCATTCCATCAAATCCTTATGATGCAAAAGGATTATTGATCTCTTCTATCCGCAGCAATGACCCAGTTGTATTTTTGGAACATATGAAACTTTATCGTTCATTCCGTGAAGAAGTTCCAGATGAAGCTTATGAAGTACCATTGGACAAAGCGGCAATTACTCGTGAAGGAACAGACGTTTCAATCATTACCTATGGCGCAATGGTTCGTGAAGCGATCAAAGCAGCTGACAATCTTGCGAAAGAGGATATTTCAGTAGAAGTCGTTGACCTAAGAACAGTCGCACCGCTAGATATTGACACAATCATTCAATCAGTTGAGAAAACTGGTCGTGTGGTAGTCGTTCAAGAAGCGCAACGACAAGCAGGTGTAAGTGCCCAAGTGATTGCTGAAATCTCAGAACGTGCGATCCTTTCATTAGAAGCACCAATTGGACGTGTAGCAGCACCAGATACTGTTTTTCCATTTGGACAAGCTGAAAACATCTGGTTACCAAATGCGGCTGATATTGAAGCAAAAGTCAAAGAAATTGCAGAATTCTAAGAAATAAGAAGGGACGTAAGTAAATCATGGCATACCAATTTAAATTACCTGACATTGGTGAAGGAATCGCAGAAGGCGAAATCGTCAAATGGTTTGTCAAGCCAGGCGATACCATCAATGAGGATGATACGTTATTAGAAGTTCAAAATGATAAATCAGTAGAAGAAATTCCATCCCCAGTTACTGGGACAGTGAAAAACGTCATCGTACCTGAAGGAACAGTCGCGAATGTTGGCGATGTACTGGTAGAAATCGATGCACCAGGACATGAAGACAATGAAACAAGTGGCGATGCTGGAGTAGCAGCGAAAGAGCAAACACCTGAACATCCAGCTGCTGAACCAACTGAAGCTAGTGCCGATGGTGGGGTCTTTGAATTTAAATTACCCGATATTGGTGAAGGAATCGCAGAAGGTGAAATCGTTAAATGGTTTGTGAAACCAGGCGATACCATCAATGAAGATGACACATTGTTAGAAGTACAAAACGATAAATCGGTAGAAGAAATCCCGTCGCCAGTGACTGGAACGGTTAAAAACATCTTGGTATCAGAAGGAACAGTTGCAACTGTTGGTGATGTATTAGTAGAAATCGATGCACCAGGACATAATAGTGCGCCTTCTACTACATCAGAAAAAACAGCTGAATCAACTGATGCTAAAGTAGAAACTTCTGGTTCAGCATCAGTAGCTGAGGCAGCTGATCCTAACAAACGTGTTTTGGCTATGCCATCAGTTCGACAATTTGCTCGTGAAAAAGATGTGGATATCACACAAGTCACTGCAACTGGTAAAGGTGGACGTGTGACAAAAGAAGATATTGAAAGTTATCTATCAGGAGGGCATGCGAGTCAAACAGCATCAGCTGAACCAGCTGCACCTGCGACAGAAAAAGCGGTTGAAGCGAAAGCTGAAAGCAAGCCAGCAACACCAGCAAAAGCGTTCAAATCTAATTTAGGCGAATTAGAAGAACGTGTAGCAATGACACCGACACGTAAAGCGATTGCTAAAGCAATGGTCAATAGCAAGCAAACAGCGCCACATGTTACTTTACATGACGAAGTAGAGGTTTCTAAACTTTGGGATAATCGTAAGAGATTTAAAGAAGTGGCAGCTGCGAATGGGACAAAATTGACTTTCTTGCCATACGTGGTAAAAGCATTAACTGCTACTGTGAAGAAATTCCCTATTTTGAATGCGTCAATTGATGATGCGAACCAAGAAATCGTTTATAAAAATTACTATAACATCGGAATCGCAACTGATACAGATCATGGCTTGTATGTACCAAATGTAAAAGATGCAGACCGTAAAGGGATGTTTGCGATTGCGGATGAAATCAATGAAAAAGCAAAACTAGCTCATGAAGGTAAATTAGCAGCTGAAGATATGCGAAATGGCACTATTACGATCAGTAATATTGGTTCTGTAGGTGGTGGCTGGTTTACACCAGTAATCAACTACCCTGAAGTAGCAATTTTAGGTGTGGGAACAATTGCACAACAACCGATCGTTAATGGTGAAGGTGAAATCGTTGTTGGACGAGTGATGAAACTTTCCTTAAGCTTTGATCACCGTATCGTAGACGGAGCAACAGCTCAACAAGCAATGAACAATATCAAACGACTTTTAGCTGATCCTGAGTTATTGATGATGGAAGGATGATAAACAAATGGTAGTTGGAGATTTTGCTGTAGAATTAGACACAGTTGTAATCGGTGCGGGACCTGGTGGCTATGTTGCTGCCATCCGTGCTGCTGAAATGGGACAAAAAGTGGCAATCATTGAAAGAGAATACATCGGTGGTGTTTGTTTAAACGTTGGTTGTATTCCTTCAAAAGCGCTGATTGCTGCAGGACATCATTATCAAGAATCTCTTGATTCAACTTTATTCGGTGTCACGAGTGAAAATGTCACACTTGATTTTGCAAAAACACAAGACTGGAAAGAAAATAAAGTAGTGAAAACACTGACTTCTGGTGTTGGCTTCTTATTGAAAAAACACAAGGTAGAAACAATCGAAGGCGAAGCATTCTTCGTCGATGATCATACATTGCGTGTGATCCATCCCGATTCTGCTCAAACGTATTCTTTCAATAACGCAATCATTGCCACTGGCTCCCGTCCGATCGAAATCCCAGGATTCAAGTTTGGCGGACGTGTACTTGACTCAACAGGCGGCTTAGCTCTAAAAGAAGTACCAAAAAAATTCGTCATTATTGGTGGCGGAGTTATTGGAGCAGAATTAGGTGGAGCCTATGCTAACTTAGGTGCTGAGGTAACGATTCTTGAAGGTTCTCCTCAAATTTTACCTACCTATGAAAAAGATATGGTGAAATTAGTGGAAGACGACTTCAAGAAAAAAGGTGTGACAATCGTAACCAATGCAATGGCGAAAGAAGCTGTTGATAATGGGGACAGTGTGACAGTCAAATATACTGTTGACGGTAAAGAAGAAACAGTGACAGCAGATTATGTTATGGTAACAGTTGGCCGTCGTCCAAATACTGACGATATGGGATTAGAACAAGCGGGTGTCGAAGTCGGTGAACGTGGATTGATTCCAGTGGATCAACAAGGGCGTACGAACGTGCCAAACATTTTTGCAATTGGGGATATCGTACCAGGTGCTGCTTTAGCGCATAAAGCAAGTTATGAAGCAAAAATTGCTGCAGAAGCTATCTCAGGTAAGAAAGTAGCAGTTGACTATAAAGCAATGCCTGCGGTTGCCTTTACAGATCCAGAATTAGCTTCTGTTGGGATGACGATCAAAGAAGCAAAAGAAGCTGGTATTGAAGCTACTGCATATAAATTTCCGTTTTCAGGAAATGGACGGGCGTTATCGCTTGCAAAAACAGAAGGTTTTATCCGTTTAGTGACGACCAATGAAGACAATGTCATCATTGGAGCGCAAATCGGTGGTGTAGGTGCTAGTGATATGGTTTCTGAGCTTGCTTTAGCCATTGAATCAGGAATGAATGCCGAAGATATTGCGTTAACGATCCATCCACATCCATCGCTAGGTGAAATTACGATGGATGCTGCTGAACTCGCTTTAGGTTTACCAATCCATATTTAATTTAGCAATTGGGATATTTTATCCGAACTGTTTCCAAAAAAATATGGATGCTGGCGATAGTTGCCAGGTTAAAAACATCTTTTTGACAAATTGAATTGATACATGATCGATGAAACATCAAAGTTAGCAAAAACTGCTAGCTTTGATGTTTTTTTTGTGGTCTTTTCAAAACCTCTTTTTCTGAAAAAAGAAAAAAGAAAGTCAAGCTTTTTGAAAGAGGGTGTTAGAATAAATGTGGTAAAAGCAATCAGGTCAGCATATTTTTATATCAATGATTTAACTAGCGGAACTAGTTGTTTACTAATTAATTTTTAATCACTTTAAAGGAGATTGACTTTGTGAGAAAAGAAACGATTAAAACACTTCAAGGAGACTGTCATGAGAATGAAAAGAATAATGAAATTGGCGGTCCTAACAATTCAATTAAAAAGAGAAATGAAAGGATTATAGAAGCATACAAAACAGAAAATACATTGATAGCAGGACTTGCTGAGCGATTTGGAGTATCAAAGAGAACCATTGGAAATGTAACACATAGTCTAAAAGAGCAAAATCTGCAACAGCAAAGCTTAACGAATGAGACAACTAAAGAAAAGGAAGAGAGCAATAATCAAAATATCGAAGCATATTTAGCAGGAGAGTTATGGGTAAGTAAACTTGTTAATAGATTTAACGGATCAGCGAGAACCATTTTGATGAAAATAAAGAAAGTAAGAGAACAGAAGGAAGAGATGCAATATAAAACATCGTCAGAAAATGAAATTTTACAGTTAGATAGAAATAGTTTTGAGCAAAGGGAAGAGTTAGTGAAGCAACAAGAGCTGATTTCAGAAGTTCCTCTAAAAGATGAGCTGGAACAGGTACATCCTGCTCAGCCAAGGCCTTTAGAGGACAAAGTCATTTCATTAAGAAAACAAAAAAGTGTTGATCATGACAGCCAGTCAAAAAAATACAATCACAATGATAGTTCAAGTAGAAAAAGAAAGATGCAAGAAAATAAGGACCCAGAAAAGTTTTCACTATCGGTGTCCTCAATTGATAAAGATAGATTGAAACCAAAGAAGCCAAAGAAATCTCATGTACTTCATGAAGTAGAAGAATATTCACCCAAACTATCACAAATAAACAAACAAATACATACAACAGAGAATGAGCATTTAATTGATGAGAACCAACAGGATAAACTTCAAGGGATCGGTTCTCAACAAAATAAAAACTTTTCTTCATCACTTCCTTTACTAAATAAATTGGAGGAAGCAACAAGTAGTGAGAATCATATCTTCAATAGCAAACAAGTGCAAGTAACTGGAAGTCATCTAAGAGAAAATCAAGAGGAACATCCAATTTTATCAGAGACAGAAGGTGAATTTGAAAATAGCTTGTTCGATAGTTTATCTGATTTTGACTATTCAAATGAGTCCAATGAAGAACGTTCGTTTTTTCAAAAGTCAGCAAATTTATCCGATGAATTGTCAAATCATAATCTCACGACAGAAGAAATAGTGGAAGCATTAATGGAATTTGACGAGACGTTAGACTCAGCAAAAAATCTAGTGGACTATGTGAACGGATCGAATGAACTTCCAAAACAATCTAATAATGATTTATTCGAAGATTTATCAAATGATAGTCTCACGACAGAAGAAATAGTGGAAGCGTTAATGGAAATTGACGAGACGTTAGACTCAGCAAAAAATCTAGTGGACTATGTGAACGGATCGAATGAACTCCCAAAACAATCTAATAACGATTTATTCGATGATTCATCAAATGATAGTCTCACGACAGACGAAATAGTGGAAGCGTTAGTGGAAGTTGATGAGACGTTAGACTCAGCAAAAAATCTAGTGGACTATGTGAACGGATCGAATGAACTTCCAAAACAATCTAATAATGATTTATTCGAAGATTTATCAAATGATAGTCTCATGACAGAAGAAATAACGGAAATATTAATGAGATTTGATGAGACATTAAACTCAGGAAAAAAACCAATGAAGTATGTAATGGAATTAAGTGAACGTCAAGAATCGAACAAATTATTCGATGAATCGTCAAATAGTCAACAGGTAGAATATCCTATAATGGAACAAACAATGGCAGGAAAAGCAGTTAATCAGCCTGGTTCGGAAAATAATCAAGTAAACTTTATAGAGGATCAGAATCAGGAATATCTGATTGATGAAGAAAAACATCCCCAGAATCCGCATAACATACATAATGATAGGGGCATAGGTGAGTTTATACAAAAGAAACAGGATAAGAGTATAAAAAATTCAGAAAACACCCCAGTGAATCAGAATCAGGAAACGGCGCTTGATGAAGAAAGACATCCAAAAAGAGCTGCTGCTCATTTATCTGAGAATCTACATAGTATACAAAACTTAGAAAGTAACCTAGGGCATCAAACAACCAAACAAACGGATAAGCAGACTATTCCTCAAACGGGGTATATTCTTGATCCTGTTCTTCCACAAAATGTCACTAAGAATAATTATTTAGAATATATTCAACTATATCAATCTATTCAGTCGACCATCAAAATAGAGACATTTTGTGACATAATGGAATTGTCACAAGATACATTTCAAGAGTTGCTTAAAGAAGCTGTTCCAGCTGAGTCAACTAATAGTGAATTAGGATATATAGAGAATAAAAGGGAAATTATACCGAGAGAATATAAATTAGAAAAGATCAATTTATATCTCAATTCTCAACATTCTTACGAATCTAAACGGCAGTTTTGTGATAAGAACAATTTAGACTATGATTCCTTTAGATCTTGGATAAGGGAACATAAAAAGGGGGAATTACCTCGTCAATCAATATCGACTATTGAAGAATTGATCAGTAGGGAACAAGATGGGAGAAATCTGTATTGTACTGCTAAGGTTAAGGAAGCCTGTGTACTTTTATGGAGAGGTTGCTCAATGACTAAGACTGAATTAAGTAACAAATTGAACATCAATGATATGGTTGTAAGATCTTGGGAAGATAGGTACAACCGGGCACATGAAAATGAGCAGAAGAAAATAATAACAACTCTCTCAGAATTAGAAAATAGGGATTTAAAGTTCAGGTATTTGAGTTGTACGGAGAAAGTCAAAAAAGAATGTATTCTTTTATTAAATGATACAAAAAATACCAAGGGACGAATATGTCAAAAGTATCATTTGAACGTTAAAACATTTTATAATTGGTACAATAAATATAAACCACTACTTAATGGTGCAGAAAAAGATTCAAAAGAACGCCAAACTTTTTCAACGAATGTCGAAAATGCTAAAATTACAGCAGCAGACAATAATGCGAGGTTAGCCAATGAGCAAAATAAGAGTCCAAATTTATTCTTGGGTAATCAAAAGATCCAATAAAATTCTAATAAGTTAATTATAGGTAAAGTGGAATGAACGTTAAATATAATTGAAATAAATTAAACAATTACTTTGAAAAAAAACAATAGTTGGATCTTGATCGAACATTTTTTTCTAAAAAGGAAAAAGAATAAACTATTTGCTAGAAAATTTGATATTAAAATAGATAAATAATTAGAAAAGGAGATTACTATGGAAAATGAATGGACGGAACAACGATACATAACAAAGAATGTAATAGGTTCCAATGGAAATGGGCAACAGTCATATGGTGAGCTAGGACAAGATAATCATCTGGTTAATGAGTCCAGTCCGGAGGAGGAGCTAGTAAGTCACATAATCAACCAAGGTCCTCCAACTATTCAAGAATTAGAAGCGGCGTATACTCTTTTTTCTAATCTTGAACCAAAGGAGCAAAGGATAGGGCAAATAGAGGAACAAGGAATAAAAGATGTCAATATGTTTGATTCAGGAAATAAGCGAGTGCACCCTAGATCAGACGAAAACGTGGGATATCCAAAAAGGCTAAAAGGCGCAAATAACCATTTATTTAATGAGCGAGACACCATAAATGATTCACAATTCCCACCTCAAACGACAAGAGAATCGGTCAATAAGCCCAGTCCAGAAGAAGACCTAGTACGCTACGTGTTCGAACTGGGTCCTCTGACTCGTCAAGAATTAGAATTAGCCGATACTCTTTTTTCTAATCATGAAACAAAAGAGCAAAGGATAGCCGAGGAGAGGAAAGGACAAACAGAGGGACAAGAAATAGAAACTGGAAATATGTTTGATCTGGAAAATAATCGAATGAACTCTGTAGTGGGCCAAAATTCGGAATCTTCGATTGATGAAGAAAAACATCTCCAGAATCCGCATAGCGTACATAATGATAGGGACACAAGTGAATTTACACAAAAGAACATACAAGACAAGAGTACGAAAAATTCAGAAAGCACCCCAGTGAATCAGAATCAGGAAACGGTGCTTGACAAAGAAAGACATCCAAAAAGAGCTACTGCTCATTTATCTGAGGGTCTACATAGTATACAGCACTTAGAAAGTCAAACAACCAAACAAACCGATAAGCAGCTTAATCCTCAAACGAGGCACTCTCTTGACCCAGTTCTTCCACAAAAAGCCAATCAATCAGACACTAAGAATGATTATTTAGAATATATCCAACTGTATCAATCCATTCAGTCGACCATCAAAATAGAGACATTTTGTGACATAATGGAATTGTCAGAAGATATATTTCAAGGGTTGCTTAAAGAAGCTGTTCCAGATGAGTCAACCAATAGTGAAATAAGATATCCAAGGGATAAAAGAATAGTTTTCCCGAAAGAATACAAATTGGAAAATGTTAAATTATATCTTAATTCTAAACATTCTTACAATTCTATCACTTATTTTTGTTATAAGAAAAATTTACCCTATATTCCCTTTCTAAATTGGCTCAAAGAGTATACAGAGGGGAAATTAACTCGTGAATCAATATCGACTATCGAAGAATTAATAAGTAGCAAACAAACTGATGGGTATCTGGATTGTACTGATAAAGTGAAGGAGACCTGTGTACTTTTATGGAGAGGTTGCTCAAAGACTAAGACTGAATTATGTGACAAATTGAACATCACTGATGGGGTTTTAAGAGCTTGGATGGATAAATACAATCAAGCACATAGAAATCAGCAGAAGAATATAATAACAACTCTTACAGAATTAAAAGAAAGGAAGCTAAATTCAGGAAAGCTGTGTTGTACGAATGAAGTTAAAATAAAATTAGTTCTTTTATATAAGAATCGAGAAATGTCCGTGAAGCAATTATGTAAGATTTATCATTTGAATCCGAAAACGGTTTATAACTGGATCAAGAACTATGACCGATTACTCCAAAATTCAGAAAGAACATCCCAAAAACGCCAAACTTTTTCAACCAATGTCGGGAATGCTAAAATTACAGCAGCAGACAATAATGCGAGGTTAGCCAATGAGCAAAATAAGAGTCCAAATTTAGTCTCGGGTAATCAAAGGATTCAATAAAATTCTAGCCAGTTAATCACAAGTAAAATTGGAATGAACATTAGATACAATGAAAATAAACCGACAAATTATGTTGACCAAGTCCAATGGATTAATCTTGGTCGAACATTTTTTTCTAAAAAGAAGAAAAAGTAAACTATTTGTTAGAACATTCGATGTTAAAATAGATAAATAATAAATGAATAAAAAAGGAAATGATTATGGAAAAGAAGTCAAATTCCTTAGATTGCATTATATGAACGTTTATAAGTCCCTGATAGTATTTTTAGCGGCTGGACAAAAGCTATAGTTAAGTTGTTATTAAACAGAAACTCACAAAAACGGTAAACTTGTTTTATAAATATTGAATACAACAAAGATTTAGCAGCAAAAATAATAAATGGAGCTCTATTGTCAACGGGAATGACTTAATTTTATTTTTTGGAAAAAATCTATATACAATGAATCAAGTCAGATACGTTAGAAAGAAAGGTCGGGAATGATGAGTAAAAGAGAAGAAGGGGTTTATGTTGACCCTCATACAAAAGATGTCAGGTGCCATTCTCAATGGGACGATATTAGAAAAATCATCAACAAGAATCAAATGAACTATTTCAATCATCTATCAAAACTCTTTGAAAAAAAACCGTTAATTTATTTTGAAATTGAAAAAAAAATGATGGATAAACAGGATATTAAAGGTATCTCTTTATTGGTTTTGTTAAAAAGGGAAGGAAAAGGTCTGGCATCCAGCGAATTATTTTATCCACCATTGAAAAATATTCGAGAGATTATGATAAAAGGATTGATGAAGGAATGTAGACAACAGGCATTCATTCAATTGAATGAAAAATACCAACAAAATGGGCATAGAATTGTTGAAATCACAGACCCATACTTTATATCATCTGACAATAAAGAAGAAAAACGTGATCTAGTGGGGATAAGAAAACACCTGAAGAAGGAGTTCGCAAAATATCCTAAAGAAGAACAAAGTGTAAAAATAGAGGAGAATCGAGACAATCGCTTTTAGCTCTTTGTCCAGCCGGATAAGGTTAGCTAATAAATATCAAAATTAGGTTTTTTATAACTAATGTTGGTAAAGAGAAATCTTAGAATAAAAAGGACAGAAAGAAGAAAAATTCCTTTTTGTCCTTTTTATTAGCTATAGATTGTTAGGTCTAGAGTATTTAAGGTATCTTTGATAAGTTGAGTATAAGACAGCTTGAATCCTTTTATGACTTGGTCAGTCAAATCCATTCTAAATGGTTTCGAGATGCCTTTTCTTATTTTTACCTTTTTTTCTGAAAAATAAAAAAGCAATTGGATCGACACATTTCGATATCAATTATTTGATTTTTTAGCAGAAGTAGTTATTTACTAACTTAATGTTAAATTACTCTAAACGAGAGTGCCCCTATGAAAAATGAAACGATTGTAATCCCTCAAGAGGGCTGTCATGTAGGTGATGAGAATGAGGAAATAAAAGGTTCGAATAATTTAAACGAGGCAAATGAAGATCATCGTTTGCTTCACCAAGACTCGGGCAATTTATTCAACCCTATATTAAAGGATAAACTTCCGATAGCTCAAACAGTGGAAGTGTCAGACAATACAGTTCACACAAAAAGAAAACAAATGTTTGATGAGCAGGAATCAGTTAATCTTCAAGGATGGGACGAATTATATAATCCGCTGTTAAATGGCAATTATACGATAGAGCAAGCAGTGAAAGTGTTAGGTGATATATATGAACCAAAAAGAATACGAATATCTGATGAGGCGAAATCAAATGAACATCAAGAACAATCTGATCCTCATAATCGAAATATAAGTGACTTTACAGAAAAGGAAATACAAGATAAGCGTACGAAAAGTTCCAAAAACATCCCAGTGGCTCAGGCAATCAAACAAATTGATAAACAGCCTATTTCTCAAACGGCGCATTCTCTTGAGCTTGCTCTACCAAAAAAAGTCAATAAAACATATCCTAAAGTGGATTATGTTCAACTAGATAAAAAAGAGAAGTTAACTCATAAAATAATATCGACTATCGAAGAGTTGAGGAGTAGGGAAAAAACTGAGGAGAATCTGAATTGTACTAATAAGGTTAAGGAAGCTTGTGTACTTTTATGGAGAAGTGAACGATTAACGCAGAAAGAATTGTGTGACAAATTGAACATTTCTGATGGGAATTTAAGAAATTGGGATAATAAATACAATAAGGCACTTAGAAATAAGTACATAATAACAACTCTCGAAGAATAAAAAAATAGGGAGCTACTGCCAGGAAAGTTGTCTTGTCTAGCTGAAGTTAAAGTAGCATGCGTTCGTTTACTTAAGAATAAAAAAATGACTAAAAAGCAAGTATGTAAATACTATCGTTTGGTTCCGAAAACGTTGGATAATTGGATTAAAAATTATGATCTATTACTAAAAGAAATAGAAATAAAATCACAAGAACTTCAAACTTTTTCAACGAGTGTTGGAAATGCTAAAATTACGGCTACAGAAAGTAATATAAGGATAGAACATAAACAAGATACGAGTCCAAATTTAATTTTTGGCGGAAGGACGTAATAAAATTCTAACAGGATAATCATTAGTAAAATCGAATAAACCTTAGAAAAAAATAAAACAAAAAATTATTCAGAAAAAGACCAAGAATTTGATTTTGATCGAACATTTTTTTCTGAAAAGAAGAAAAAGTGAATTATTTGTTAGAACATTCGATGTTAAAATAGAGAAACAATAAATGTATTAAAAAGGAATTGATTATGGAAAATAAGTGAAATGCCTGAGAGTGGATGTATAGACGTTTGTACATAAGTGGTAGTGTTTCTGATAATTGAATAAAATGATCTGAGCAAGTGCTGTTGAACAGAATCTTACAAAAACAGTAAACTTATTTATTAACGAAACATACTAAAGATACAGCAGCCAAAATAATGAATGGAGATTTATTGCCAATAATAATGACTTGAATTTATTCGTTAGAAAAAGATTCAATAAAAATGAATCAAGTCAAATATAATAAAAAGAAAGGTCGGAAATGATGAGTCAAAGAGAAGAAGGCACTCAGGTACCTCCTAATATAGACGATATCAATCGTCTTCCACAACGGAACGATATTATGAAAATTATCAAAAAGAATCAAATGAACCATTTCAACCATCTATCAGATCTCTTTTAAAAAAATCCGTTAGCGTATTTTGAAATTGAAAAGACCATTATGGATAAATACGAAATTAAAGGTATTTCTTTATTGCTTTTGTTAAAGCGAGAAGGAAAAGGGCTTGCTTTCAGCGAATTATTTTATCCGCCATTGAAAAATATTCGTGATTTTATGATAGCAAGATTAATGAAGGAATGTAGACAACAGGCGTTCATTCAATTGAATGAGAAATACCATCAAAATGGGCATAAAAATGCTGAAATTACTGGTCAATATATTAGTCAAACACTTTGTGATAAAGAAGAAAAACATGATTTAATGGCAATAAGAGAACGTTTGCAGAAGGGTTTCGTAGCATCTCATACAGAAGAACAACGTGTAAAAACAGAAGAGAAATCGAGATAATTATAGCTCTTAGTTCTTTATCAAATCTAATAAGATTTCTAATAAACATCAAAATTAGTAACTTCAACTAGTTTTGATGTTTTTTGCTTCACATTAAAGTATGTTCTTTCAGCATTTCTTGTAGTAACTAGGAAAAAGTAGCGTTTTCTCAATCATAGTTAGTTGGTATCTCTTTGTGGTAACAATAAGCTGAAATTCATGGGGAAAGTAAATGATCCACGAATTCATTTGCTGTTGAATAGTGCTATAAAAAATTCCGCATAATAACCTACAACACTCCATTATACTAAAAATTTTTCATATACAGTGTTGTAATATGAACATAATTTTCAAAAAAAAAAAAATAAAAGGGTCCCCCTTGCAACCGATTTCATGATAAGCTTTTTTTATAAAAAAGTTAATGAACTTATCTAGCTTAATTGGCAATAATTTTAGACTACGGTGATAGAATATGAAAATTGGAGAAAAAAGAGAAAACATCAAAACAATTTGCACACGCACTTATCTAGTTTGAATGATAAGATCTCGGTTACAACACAGAAAATTCAAATCAATCAGATGAGCGATGCTCTACAAACCACAAATAAAAAATGATATAAAAGTAAAAAGTATTGAGAGGGACGTTAGAGAGTTATGTAAAAAAAGAAATGGGGTAAAAAGATGAAGTTTACTCAAATACAAAAAATTCATGTAAATCCAAATGTTGGCAATGTGAATCGACATAATGACTATCGAACAATCCAACGTATATTTGAGAAAAGTGCATACAATTATTATGTTCATTTAACAGATTTATTTGAGAGAGAACCATTGAGGTATGCTGAAATTGAAAATATTATATATGAAAAATATAAAATCGAAGGTCCTTCTTTATTAGATGCGCTAAAAAGAGAAGGAAAAGGGTTCCAACGCAGTGAATTATTATGTGCAAATGAAGGTTTTAGAAAAAGTGTCATCAGTGCGTTGTTTATAGAATGCCAAAAAGAATCTAGAATGGAAATTATTGCCAATTATTATAAAAATGGGAATGATATTGTAGAAACGACATTCCCTGATTTTAGTCGTCTAATAGGCGAAAATAATCGCAGAGAAAAAGAAGCATTCGAACAAAGAGAAAAAAAAAGAATAGAAGTAAAGCGATTGAACGCGATACATAAAGGTTTATCTCATAATAAGAAAATAAATGTAATTGATACTCGGAGCATCTCTCAGTCTATACTTAATGTAGAACTAAATAGATAGCAATTATTAATATTTTGTAGGAGGTAGTCAACAGATGAATAAAGAAGATAATAAACTAACAAAATCTTTTTTACTTAGGCCAGACAAAGATCTTCAAACTTTTGCACATTCAAATAAGATTAGTACCAAAAGTATGAAACAAATATTAGAAGAAAAGCTAAGATTTCCATGGGAAAAATTAAACGATTATTTACCAGAGCTATTAGAAAAATCAAGCTATCATTGTATCGTTGAAAAAATTTTGAGTGAACATTCAGAGTTTGGTAAAGTTGTTCCTCTCAGTGAAGAGGCCAATAGGGAAATAAGCATTATTATGAATAAAATAGGAATTTCTGAACAATCTCAGTTCAGTGAAATTTTACCCAAAGCAATTTTAGAAAATCCAATAAGTTTGGAGAGTTTTTCTGAAAATTTAGAAAAATATGTTTCTTCGTCTGAATTTACGATGTATATTAATGCAGCAGAGATTCCAAGTACTATATCATCAGAAGAGATACTTAGCGATAATATAATAAATTTTGAACTAAACAAAACGATTCAAAAATACAATGAACTAGCTGTTAATGGAGGAAATATCATTACTAAACGAGATGTTAAAAGCACCTTACTTCATTATTTAAGTAGAAAGGATAATGAATCATATAGGCCTAAGGTCGATACAGAAGTACTTATTGAAGTTGTTGTCAAAGCATTGCCACATTGTCATTATATTAAAAATTCGTCTTTATCCTCTCAAAATTGGTTCTATAAGATTTTTTTAGAAAATGAAGGGAATTCTAAATTTGCTGAGCTACAGAAGGGGATGTTTAAATTAATTTCAAAAGATGAAACATACACTGCCACTAAAATAAATGAACAATATCGGATAAATCATAGTTTTGCTAATGAAGCGTCTATGAGCTCGTTAAACATACCTGAACATGAAGGACGTTAGTTTCATATGAAATCCCTTAGGAAAAGTAAAAATGTTAGATCTTTTTCTCTTATCTTAATAAATAAACCTACGTCACCGACAGAATTTATTTTCTCTATTTTGTTAGTGACGGTTCTTTGTATGAACGTGTGAATTTTTATAGACTATTACTTATTTTTCTTAGCTAGCGATAAAAAATAGTTATTCAACTATAAATTAATTATGTAAACTAGAAAATCGAAACTATTTGGTTATGTACTTATTCTTATGATACACTGATTTTGACTATAGGAAATAGGAGAATGAAGTATGCAAGATTATCAATACCCGCTTGATTTAGACTGGACCACCGAGGAAATGGTCATTGTGATGAAGATGTGGGAGGATTTAGAGTTAGCGAATGAAAAGGGCATCGATAATGCTCGGTTTTTAAAATCATACCAACAATTCAAAACGGTTATTCCATCTATTGGAGAAGAAAAAAAATTAGGAAAAGAATTTGAAAAAGTATCAGGTTATTCATTGTATCGAACAGTTCAAGCAGCAAAAAAGAATCAGAAAAAAATCCTAAAAATGAATGGGTGAGAACATGAATAAACAAGAACTGATCCATCAGATCAAAATTTGGCTTAAAGAAGCAGCTGAGAAAATCCGTAGGGTACAAATCAAGACGTTGAAGGTTGATCAAAAAACCAATCGAAAAGATCTGGTTACCAATATGGATCGTGAAGTTCAAGCTTTTTTGATTGAAAAGATTCAGGCGTATAATCCAGAAGCAAAGATTCTCGCAGAAGAAGAAGGTTACAGTGAGTTAGAAAGCTTTGAAGGGCAAGTATTTGTTATTGATCCAATTGATGGAACCATGAACTTCGTACTTGAACAAGAGAATTTTTGTATTATGTTAGGCGTTTATCAAGATGGTGTTGGACAACTTGGTTTTATTTATGACGTGATGAAAGAAGCGCTGTATTGGGGTGGAAAAGATTTAGGTGTTTATATGAATAACCATCCGTTAACTAAGCCAGAAGACCTTCGTTTAAAAGATGGACTTATTGGTTTGAACGGTTATCTTTTTAGTCATAACCGGTGGAATGTTCGAACGATTGGTGAACAAAGTATGGGTGTTCGTATTTATGGATGTGCAGGACTAGAAATGATTGCACTTTTAAAAGGGAAACATATTGGTTATATTGCAAATTTGAGCCCGTGGGACTATGGCGCAGGGAATGTTTTACTCGCTGAATTTGGAATGAAATATAGCGGTATCTCAGGAGAAAAGCTAAAATTTCGAGGAAGAGAATATTATATTGCGGCTACACCTCAAGCCTATGATGAAATTCGGGCACTTATTGTTGCGGCTGATTCGCTAAATAAGTAAAAAAAACCGCATAATTAAGAAAAATATGGCTAAAATATTAATTTTCTCGAAAAAATGAAAACATTTTACTATATTTCATGAAAAAAGTTTGCTATAATAAACAGTCGAGTAAAATTGCACTGTCATAAAGAACCGAGAAGGAGTTAGTTACATTGAACTATAGAAATGATATCCGTAACGTAGCGATCATCGCCCACGTTGACCACGGAAAAACCACATTGGTTGATGAATTATTGAAACAATCAGATACATTAGACGCACACACACAATTACAAGAACGTGCGATGGATTCAAATGCTTTAGAAAAAGAACGTGGAATCACGATTTTAGCAAAAAATACCGCAGTTGATTATAAAGGGATTCGTGTCAATATCATGGATACACCTGGGCATGCGGACTTTGGTGGCGAAGTTGAACGAATCATGAAAATGGTTGACGGCGTTGTCTTAGTAGTTGATGCTTATGAAGGAACGATGCCACAAACTCGTTTTGTTTTGAAAAAAGCGCTAGAACAACATATTACACCGATCGTAGTTGTGAATAAAATTGATAAACCTTCTGCACGACCTGAGTTTGTTGTTGATGAAGTATTAGAATTATTTATTGAACTAGGTGCAGATGATGATCAATTAGATTTCCCAGTTATCTATGCTTCAGCATTAAACGGAACATCTAGCTTGTCTGATGATCCAGCTGATCAAGAACCAACAATGGCACCGATCTTTGATACAATCGTTGAAAAAATCCCTGCGCCAGTAGACAATAGCGATGAACCATTACAATTCCAAGTATCATTGCTTGATTATAACGACTATGTTGGACGTATCGGGATTGGTCGTGTCTTCCGTGGAACGATCAAAGTAGGGGACCAAGTTGCCTTACTAAAATTAGACGGTTCAGTTAAAAAATTCCGTGTAACTAAATTATTTGGTTTCTTCGGCTTGAAACGTTTAGAAATTGACGAAGCAAAAGCTGGAGATCTAATTGCCGTATCAGGAATGGAAGATATTTTCGTTGGGGAAACAGTGACACCTGTGGACCACCAAGATGCTCTGCCAATTCTACACATTGACGAACCAACACTGCAAATGACTTTCTTAGTGAATAATTCACCATTTGCTGGCCGTGAAGGAAAATATGTCACTGCTCGTAAAATTGAAGAACGCTTGATGGCTGAGTTGCAAACGGATGTTTCATTGCGTGTTGAACCAACAAATTCTCCAGATGCTTGGACTGTTTCTGGTCGTGGAGAACTTCATTTGTCAATTTTGATCGAAAACATGCGTCGTGAAGGTTATGAACTACAAGTATCGCGTCCTGAAGTTATCGAAAAAGAAATTGATGGCGTGAAATGTGAACCTTTTGAACGTGTTCAAATCGACACACCTGAAGAATATATGGGTAGCGTAATCGAATCATTGAGCTTACGTAAAGGCGAAATGCAAGACATGATCCATACTGGTAATGGACAAATCCGTCTAACATTTTTAACACCAGCTCGTGGCTTGATCGGTTATTCAACTGAATTTCTTTCAATGACTCGCGGCTACGGCATCATGAACCACACATTTGATCAATACCTACCAATGTTACCAGGTCAAATTGGTGGACGACACCAAGGTGCGTTAGTATCAATTGATACTGGAAAAGCAACAACTTATTCCATCATGAGTATCGAAGAACGTGGAACTGTTTTTGTTGAACCAGGTACAGAAGTTTATGAAGGCATGATCATTGGTGAAAATAGTCGTGACAATGACTTGACTGTTAACATCACGAAGGCAAAACAAATGACTAACGTTCGTTCTGCTACCAAGGACCAAACATCTGTTATCAAAAAACCAAAACAATTGACGTTAGAAGAATCGTTAGAATTCTTGAATGACGATGAATATTGTGAAGTAACACCGGAAAGTATCCGTTTAAGAAAACAAATCTTAAACAAAAATGCACGTGAAAAAGCTTCTAAAAAGAAAAAATAATCATTTGTTCACCTTGTTGATACAGTGATGTTTAGCTTTGAGAAATAAACCGAAGAAGTCCAAAAATAGGAGTAACTATTTTCGGGCATCTTCGGTTTATTTTTGTTCAGACGACTGGTAAATCAGCATTAATGTAGATGAAAAGAAAAATACTGTCGGCAAATTTTGCTTCTCAATTTTTTAGAACGTATTCAATTGTTTGAAATTAAAAGGAGAGAATTGTTTTTCCTTTTTCTAAAATTTTTATCTGTGGAGAAGTTAATAAAAACTATAAGAAAAATTCAATAAGTACGCTAAAAGTTTATTAAAAGTCTTTTTAAAATCTTTGATTACCTCGTTTTTTGTTTCACGAAAAGCGAAAGTTTCACAAAAAGCATGTTGTACTTGATTGCTTGGAGAAGTAAAATATAATTGACGTATTATAGTTATAGAGGGGCGATAGAAGGGTCAATAATAAAAGGTTGCTCTAGGCTTTTTATAAATAAAAAACAACTAAACCGTGGACGAGCGGCAGTTTTTTGACATAAAGCTGAGTTTCGTAAAACATGGGGAGCTGTTTCGAGATTATCATCCTTAATGCTCCTGCGATTACTCGGCGCAGTTTTTACTTGGTGAGCGCTCAGGTCAAAGCGCTCTTTTCACAACCTCTTATTCACGGTGTTCAAAGAGCTGACCCTCGGCGATAAGTCAAAAAATCTCAAAACATGGGGTACTGTTTCAAGATTTTCATCCTTAATGCTCCTGCGATTACTCGTCGCAGTTTTTACCTGGTGAGCGCTCAGGTCAAAGCGCTCTTTTCACAACCTCTTAAATCAACTAAAAAGTAGGGATTAAATGAATGATATATTAAAACAATACTTTGGTTATGAAGTATTTCGCCCTGGACAAAAAGAAATTATCCAAAAGGTACTTGGTCATGAAGACGTCCTAGGGATCATGCCTACAGGAAGTGGGAAGTCCATTTGTTATCAATTGCCAGCATTGATGCTGGATGGCTTGACTGTGGTCATTTCTCCTTTGATCTCTCTGATGAAAGATCAAGTAGATGCTGCCAATCAGTTAGGCATTTCAGCGACATTTATCAATAGTTCATTGGATAGTTATGAGACTGCTTCTCGGTTTCGATTACTCGAACAGCAACAAATCCAATTATTATATGTTGCGCCAGAACGGTTTATCATGCCAGATTTTATCCAATCAATGAAACGTTGGCACATGCAACTGATAGCGATTGATGAAGCGCATTGTATCTCACAATGGGGACATGATTTTCGTCCAAGCTATCTTCATATGGCAGAAACATTAAACACGTTTAATCAACGACCGATCATTGTGGCATTGACTGCTACTGCAACAAAGCAAGTAGCAGAAGATATTAAAAGACTTTTAAAGATACCAATGGATAATCATATTCAAACGGGTTTTGCACGAGAAAATCTACGTTTACAAGTAGTAAAAGATCAAAAAAAAGAGCAGTACTTAATTGAGTATCTACGTATCAATAAAAAGCAATCAGGGATCATTTATGCCGCTACCCGCAAAGAAGTTGATCGAATCTATCATTTGTTAAAGAAATTTGATTTCAGTGTTGGCAGATATCATGGTGGGATGAGTGAAAGCCAACGAACAGAAATCCAAGAGGACTTTTTATATGACCGTACAGAATTATTAGTTGCAACGAATGCTTTTGGCATGGGGATCAATAAGAGTAACATCCGCTTCGTCATTCACTATCAGATTCCTGGTTCTTTAGAAGCTTACTATCAGGAGGCGGGACGAGCAGGTCGTGATGGGCTCTTAAGTGAGGCTGTCTTGTTGTTTGCTCCCCAAGATATACAGGTCCAAAAATTTTTTATCCAACAATCCCAACGAGAAGAGTCACAAAAACAAAAAGAATACGAAAAATTAAAAGCAATGACGGAATACGTCTACATCGAATCCTGTCTGCAACAATATATTCTTACTTATTTTGGCGAAAAAAGTATCCCATGTGGAAGATGTGGTAACTGTTTAGATGAACGTGAACTAGTCGATGTAACGACTGAAACACAGATGGTGTTGTCTTGCTTGAAACGCATGGGTGAAAATTATGGGAAACAATTGTTGATGAAGGTATTAGCTGGTTCGAAAGAACAAAAAGTCAAGTTGCTAGGTTTTCAAGCGTTATCAACTTACGGCTTATTAAAAAAATGGGCACAAAAAGATATTCTTCAGTTGATCGAGTATCTTATTTCTGGTGGTTATCTGTATTCAATGAACGGTGAATACCCCACGTTGAAAGTAACGGAACTAGGAATCGAAGTGTTAAAAGGGAAACAAAAAGTATTTAAAAAAGAAGCTGAAAAAGTCCAACAACTTTCTGATGAAGAAGCTGACACCTTATTTGAAACGCTAAGAGAGTTACGAACTGACTTAGCTTCTGAAGCAGGCGTGCCGCCTTATGTGGTTTTTTCAGATGCGACTTTAAAAGAAATGAGTCGACAACGTCCAAAAGATCGACTTTCTTTATTGCAGATAAAAGGGGTAGGACAAAGCAAGTTAGACAAATACGGGGACGCTTTTTTAGCACTGATACTTTCTAGTTAAGTAGTGTATCGTTTGTAAAATTAGTGCATCTATTGTTTTTGCTCATGATGGGCTAACAAATAGTAAAAAAAGAAGAAAATCCCTGAGCGAAAACTGGGATTTTTCCCCGTTAGAATTTTAAGTATGTTATAATAAATAAACTTAGAATGGGGGTAGGCTTAGATGGATTCTCTATCAAATGAATTTGCAGTTCAAGTGCTTAAAGATGAATCAGAACGAATCAAACGCTTGATCAAAAATCAAAAAAATAGCCTGTGTATCTCACAATGTAAGGCATTTGAAGAAGTAGTAGATACGCAAATGTATGGCTTCTCACAACAAGTCGGATTTGCCGTTCGTGTAGGCATCATCGATAAAACGGAAGGTCAATTGTTGCTGAGTGAGCTAGAGCGTGAACTGAACCGATTATATAGTGAGGTTTACCAAGAAAATTACGATAAAAAAGAAATTGGCAAGGAGGAGTAAACTTGCCTAAGAAAGTAAAAAAAAGGCATTTATTAAACTATAGTATTTTGATTCCTTACTTGATTCTATGTATTTTAGGTTTAATCATGGTCTATAGTTCATCATCTTATTTATTGCTAGAAAATGGAAGCAGTCCTTCCGCCTCTTTTTTTAACCAAAGTTTGTTTTGGGGCGTTAGCTTAGTAGCTATTGGACTTTTATATAAAATGAAAACATCCGTATTAAAAAATCAACGACTGATTATGGCAGCTATTGCTGTACTGACAATCTTGCTATTGATCGTTTTATTCTTCGGGAAAGAAATCAATGGAGCGAAAGGATGGCTTCAAATCGCTGGATTCTCTCTCCAGCCAGCTGAATACTTAAAGATCATTGTGATTTGGTACTTAGCATTAACGTTATCTAAAAGACAAAGAAGCGTTCAAAAAGATTTTGTTTCTACTGTTAAAAGACCGTTACTGTTAGTGTTGGCACTAACAGCGCTAGTTGCTATTTTACCCGATTTTGGTAATGCAACTGTCATTTTTTTAATTATCTTAGTCTTACTTTTGGCTAGTGGTATCAACTACGTTTATACGTTGATCGTTGGGGTCGGTGGGGTTGGCTTGAGTGCTTTAGCAATCTGGTTGATCAATATCACCCACGGGAAAATATTTCCCGGACGTTTACAATATATCTATAACCGATTTGCCATTTATCAAAATCCTTTTTCTGACGAGTTGAACAAAGGTCATCAATTAGCTAATGGTTATTATGCGATGTTCAATGGAGGGCTTTTTGGTCGAGGTCTTGGAAATAGTATCCAGAAAAAAGGTTTTTTAAATGAAGCGCAGACGGACTTTATTTATGCCATTGTGGTAGAAGAGTTAGGCGTGATCATGGGGATCTTGATTCTTGCTTTACTGTTTTTCATGATTGTTCGGATCTTTTTGGTGGGGATTCGCTCAAAAGATCCATTTAATTCTCTATTATGTATTGGGATTGGTGCCATGTTCATGATCCAAATATTTATCAATTTGGGAGGGATAACCGGCGTTATTCCGTTAACTGGGATCACTTTCCCATTTTTGAGTCAGGGAGGATCTAGTTTATTGATGTTATCCATTTGTGTTGGCTTCGTCTTGAATATCAGTGCAGATGAAAAACGAAAAAGTTTAGGTTTATACTAAAAAGATGTAGGAGTGGTTTGATGGAAAAAGTTTTAGTTGCTAACAGAGGAGAAATTGCTGTACGAGTGTTTCGAGCATGTACAGAATTAGGAATTAAAACTGTAGGTATCTACGCAAAAGAAGATGAGTATTCCGTGCACCGGTTTAAAGCAGATGAAGCATATCTAGTTGGCGAAGGGAAAAAACCGATTGACGCTTACTTAGATATTGAAGGGATTATTGCCATTGCGAAAGCCTGTGGAGCGGATGCGATCCATCCAGGCTATGGGTTGTTATCTGAAAATCTAAGTTTTGCAAAACGATGCAAGGAAGAAGGCATCACTTTTGTAGGACCAGACTTACATCATTTGGATATCTTTGGTGACAAGATCAAAGCAAAAGCAGCAGCTATCGCAGCTGGAATTGCTTCGATTCCTGGGACTGATGGACCGATTGAAAAGGTCGAAGATGCTTTGTCTTTTGCTGAAACGTACGGTTATCCGATCATGATTAAAGCCGCTCTAGGTGGTGGGGGACGAGGCATGCGTGTCGCCCATGATGAAAAAAGCGCTCGAGAAGGCTATGATCGTGCGAAAAGTGAAGCAAAAGCGGCTTTTGGCAGCGATGAAGTGTATGTTGAAAAATATATTGCAAATCCTAAACACATCGAAGTCCAAATTTTGGGCGATAAACATGGAAATGTGATCCATTTATTTGAAAGAGACTGCTCTGTACAAAGACGTCACCAAAAGGTAGTAGAGGTAGCACCTTGTGTCTCCATGTCGACTGAACAACGCGAACGCATCTGTCAAGCAGCCGTTCAATTAATGAAACACGTTGGTTATGTCAATGCTGGGACGGTTGAATTTTTAGTTGAAGGAAATGACTTTTATTTTATCGAAGTCAACCCTCGAGTCCAAGTGGAACATACGATTACAGAGATGATTACCGATGTGGACATCGTGACTACTCAATTATTGATTGCCCAAGGGAAAGATTTACACAGTGAAATTGGTCTGCCGCAACAAGCAGATATCAAACTAAATGGTTCTGCGATTCAATGTCGGATCACTACAGAAGACCCGTTGAATCATTTTCTTCCTGATACAGGGAAAATCGATACTTACCGTTCACCTGGTGGTTTCGGAGTGCGTTTAGATGTCGGTAATGCTTATGCAGGATATGTGGTTACCCCATACTTTGATTCACTTTTAGTCAAAGTTTGTACACATGCAGCAGATTTTGATACGGCAATCCAAAAAATGGAACGTTGCTTAAAAGAATTTCGGATTCGTGGAGTCAAAACCAATATTCCATTTATGTTGAATGTGATTTCCCATCCTGAATTTCAATCAGGAAACGCTAAAACGACATTTATCGATAATACAAAAGAATTGTTTGAGTTCCCTCGTTTACGCGACCGTGGAAATAAAACAATGAAATATATCGGTGAAATTACCGTGAATGGCTTCCCGGGAATCAAAAATGGTGAAAAACCATTTTATGAATCTCCTCGGGTACCGAAAGATTTGATTAAACGCCCAGATTATCTGACAGCAAAAAATGTTTTAGATTCTGATGGTTCGGATGCGTTAGTCCAATGGATCAAATCGCAAGAAAACTTGTTATTGACTGATACGACATTTAGAGATGCTCATCAAAGTTTATTAGCAACTCGTGTTCGTACGAAAGACTTTAAAGAGATTGCTCAATTGACCGGTGAAGGATTACCTGAACTATTCTCAAGTGAGATGTGGGGAGGAGCAACCTTTGACGTCGCTTATCGCTTCTTGAATGAAGATCCTTGGCAAAGATTAAGAAAGATCCGAGCATTGATGCCAAATACGCTGTTACAAATGTTGTTCAGAGGTTCAAATGCAGTCGGTTATTCCAATTATCCGGATAACGTCTTAGTAGAATTTGTGAAAGAAGCAGCGGCTCAAGGAATTGATGTGTTTCGAATCTTTGACAGTTTGAACTGGGTACCGCAAATGGAAAAAAGTATCCAAGCGGTTCGAGACACAGGTAAGATTGCAGAAGCTGCGATCTGCTATACCGGAGATATCAATGATCCTAGTCGTGCAAAATATAATGTCCAATATTACAAGGACATGGCGAAAGAACTAGAACAACTTGGGGCGCATATCATTGCGATCAAAGATATGGCTGGCTTGCTGAAACCACAAGCTGCTTATCGCTTGATCAGTGAATTAAAAGAGACTACTGATCTGCCAATCCACCTTCATACACATGATACGAGTGGAAATGGAATCATTACCTATTCTGCAGCTTCGAAGGCTGGGGTAGATATCGTCGATGTGGCGATGAGTGCGATGAGTGGGAATACAAGTCAACCAAGTATGAGCAGTTTGTATTATGCTTTGGTCAACGGTCCACGGTTGCCAGAGATCAATATTCAAAATGCACAACAATTGAATCATTACTGGGAAGATGTCCGTATGTATTACAAACCATTTGAGAACGGTTTGAATGCACCAGAAACAGAAGTATATATGCATGAAATGCCTGGTGGACAATACTCTAATCTCCAACAACAAGCCAAAGCAGTTGGTTTAGGAAATAAATGGGATGACATCAAACAGATGTACCATACAGTGAACCTGATGTTTGGTGATATCGTGAAAGTTACCCCTTCATCAAAAGTTGTAGGAGACATGGCTTTGTTCATGGTTCAAAATGATTTAACGGAGGAAGATATCTATGAAAAAGGTGAAACATTGAGTTTCCCAGAGTCTGTGATTACTTTCTTCCAAGGAGAGCTAGGACAACCGGTTGGAGGATTCCCGGAAAAATTACAAAAGATCATCCTTAAAGGACGAGAAGCGATTACTGAACGTCCTGGAGCTTTAGCTAAACCAGTTGATTTCCAACAAGTCAAAGCAGAATTAGCTGAAAAAATCGGCTATGAACCTAAACAAGAAGAAGTGCTGAGCTATTTGATGTATCCGCAAGTCTTTCTAGATTATCAAGCAGCCTATAATCAATTTGGTGATGTGACATTACTTGATACACCAACATTCTTCCAAGGGATTCGCTTAGGAGAAACGGTGAATGTTCAAATTGAAAAAGGCAAGATTTTGATTATTCGCTTGGATGAAATCGGCGAACCAGATATTGAAGGGAATCGTGTCTTATTCTTTAACTTGAATGGCCAACGTCGTGAAATTACAGTGAACGACCATTCGATCATCAGTACTGTACAAACACGTGTGAAAGCTGAACCAACAAATCGTGAACATATCGGTGCAACGATGTCTGGTTCTGTATTAGATGTATTGGTCAAAAAAGGCGATCATGTCAAAAAAGGCGATACATTGATGATCACGGAAGCAATGAAAATGGAAACAGCAATTGAAGCTCGTTTTGATGGTGAAATTGCGCATGTCTACGTAACAGATGGCGATGCGATCGCTTCTGGTGATTTATTGATTGAAGTAACTGAAAAATAAAGGTGGGAAAAAGATGAAACGGCTAGGGTTATTTGGTGCGATATTGTTATCAGTGATCATTGCATTTTACATGCAGCCGGTGTTGTTTCCTCCTAAACTTGAAGTAAAAAAAAGCTCAGAGCAAATCACTCAAAATCAAATGACTACGTGGAAATACCAGAAGTTGGAAACATCTGGCTTTTCCACGTATGTTGGTCAATCAGTTGATGAATTAGAGCAACGTTTTGGTGATCCCTATGAACGCTTGACGAGTGGGTTTGGTTTTGAAACAAGATATTACCATGATCAAATCAATCACTTATCCTTTGAAGCGAATATCACAAAAGATAAAGTTTCCACGATTAAAGTATTAAATACGGACAACTCAACGATTGCTCCTTTTTACTTAGGGATGACAATGCAAGATCTAACAGAGATCACCACGATCTATACGAATTTTAATTTTCAATACAATGGAACAGATGTCGGGATCGAATTGATGGAAGAAGATATGAATTATCGACCGTTGATTGCGTTTGATAATGATACGTTTGCTATTTTATTCTTCGACCAAAGTAGTAATGGACTGTTTTCAATCGTTTATTTGGATAAAACTAGTTTGTTGAAACTTCATCCCTATCAAGTATTTGGTTCAGACTTACCGCAATATAAAATAGATGATCAAGTAGATTGGGCTGAAATCAATCAAGCAAAAGAAGGTCATAGTGTTCGATTGTTGAATCAGTTAAGGCAATTGGATCGCTTACCACTTTATAAGCAGACGACCGGTTTTTCTACTCAAACGAAATTGCTTTTAAGTGATTATCTTAATAGACCAGAAGATATTTTGACGAAAGAACGATTAGCAGAATGGCAACAAATAGCGGGTAGTACAAACGCAACTGCTAAGTTTTCATTGACTACTGATGAAATTGATTCGTTAGTCGCAAAAAGAAAGCTTCCCCAATCGACCGGTGTCTTTACCCATCCAGTGATTGATCCAACGTTTACATTTTTATTTTTGTATAGTGATCCGTACTATCACGACCGCTTTTTAGTTAACACTTCCGATCTATTAGGAATTGCTTTTTCAAAAGAAAATATGTTAGTCTTAATGCAAGAAGAAGTTAAGGAGAGTACCGATAGCAGTGATAATCAATGAGGAATTATTTGCCTTAGAAGATCAATGTCAGAGCTTATCCAATTGTATCAAAAAAAGCGAGACGATGAAAAAATATTTAAAAGCTAAAAAAGTGATGGAACAATCAGCGGATGTCAATTTATTGATTAATGATTTCTCAATAAAAAAAGAACAGTTTGAAAAAGTTGTTCCTTATCAAAAATATGCACCAGAATTTCGAGAGAAGCAAAGAGCTGTTCGGTTAGCCAAACGCCAACTTGATTTGCATGAAAAAGTAGCGGATTTTCGTTTTATGGAAACACAATTGCAAGATCTATTGGATAAAATTAGCCAACAGTTAGCAGAAACGGTATCGTTGACGATTAAAATTGATGCGGGAAATCCTTTTTTTGAACAAAAGGGGCGTAGTGGATGTGGAGGTAACTGTCATGAATGATGAAAAAAATGAATTTCAACTAACGAAACGACGTGGGTTGATTGTCTGGGTATACAGTTTGAAACAATTAAAAAATTTGAAGAAATTTGGATTGCTTCATTACGTTTCACGTAAAATGAAATATGTCGTATTGTATTTGAATGAAGACACATTTGAGCAAACTGCAGAACGAATCAACAAACTTCATTTTGTTCGCAAAGTTGAACGCTCTTATCGTCCAGACGTCGAAATGAACTTTGCTGATAAGATTGGTACGAAGCAACCAGTCAAAGAAGAAGGTTTTGAGATTGAGGAGATCAATACTAAGATTCGTTTAGCAGACCATGTCTTTTAAACCTGTTTTGTGTAAATCATTCATCTCTTAAATAAAAAAGATAAAAATAACTTGAGAAAGCATGAAATTAATGGCGATCCAAGTTTTTTTATCTTTTTTTTTGGTATACTATTAACAGCACGATTTTTAAAAGGAGTGAGTCAATGCGAGTCATATCAGGAACATATGGTGGACGACGCTTAAAGAGTTTAGCAGGGGCTAATACACGTCCCACCACAGATAAAGTGAAAGAATCGATCTTCAATATGATCGGTCCTTACTTCGACGGAGAAACAGTCTTAGACCTATTTTCTGGTAGTGGCGGGTTAGCTATCGAATCAGTTTCTCGTGGCTGTGGGCATGCCTTTTGTGTAGACAAAAGTTACCAAGCGCTAAAAATAATCCAAGAAAATATTAAAGTAACGAAAGAGCCAGAAAAATTCACCACGTTAAAACTTGATGCGGACAAAGCCATCGAAAAGCTGGCAAATGATCAGCAAAAATTTGATTATTTATTTCTTGACCCACCATATGCCAAACAAAAAATTCTTGACCAAATAATCAAAATGACGGAGCTGGACCTTTTTAATGATTCGGCAGTTATTGTATGTGAAACTGATAAAACAGTGGAATTACCAGAAAAGATTGCTGATTTTACGCAAATCAGAAAACAAACGTATGGTATTTCAACTGTGACTATCTACAGAAAAGAGGAAGACCTATGAAAAAAGCCTTGTTTCCAGGCAGCTTTGATCCGTTCACGAATGGGCATTTAGATATGGTCGAACGAGCAGCAAAAATGTTTGATGAGGTCATCATTGGGGTATTTGTGAATACGTCAAAAAAACATCTATTTACCGTTGATGAAAAAGTTACATTGATTACTCAAGCTGTTCGTCATCTTCCGAATGTTAAAGTGTACCACCAGGAAAATCAATTAACAGTCGAGATTGCGAATGAATTAGCTGTTCAAACCATCATTCGTGGTATCCGTAGTGTAAAGGATTTTGAATATGAACGGGATATTGCTCAAATGAACCATCATTTAAATCAAGAAATCGAGACGGTCTTTTTATTGGCTAAACAAGAATATAGTCACGTTAGTTCTAGTTTATTAAAAGAAGTCTTACACTTTGGGGGAGATGTCAGTGACTATCTTCCACCAGTAATCAACGAAGCGTTAGCTGGAAAGCGTGAAAATGATGGACTTTAAAAGATGGTTAAAGACGATTCTTGTCATTTTTTTAGGGATATTTATTATTGGGTTCGTGGTAATTCCACTTCCTTTTTATGTGGAAGCACCAGGAGCAACCATCAATTTGAAAGAGCTGATTACCGTCAATGGGAAAAAGGACAAAGATTCAGGTTCTTTTTCATTAACTTCAGTGGGCATCCGTCGAGCAACTGGTTTTACAGCAGTCAAAGCCAAGCTAGCACCGTTTGAAGATTTGATTAGCGCTGAGGAGTTGACTGGCGGGGCGACTAGCGAAGAATACAATCAAATCCAACAATATTATATGGAGTCTTCCCAAAATGCAGCGATTGAGCAAGCACTAAAATTGGCAGGGCGCTCTTACCAGATGGAATTTAAAGGTGTCTATGTCATGAGTGTCGAGAAGAATTCCAATTTCTATGGAAAATTAGCAGTTGGTGATACAGTCACAAAAGTTGATGGACAAACCTTTAAAAGTGCAGAAGCATTTATGAAGTATGTCAAAAGTAAAAAAGTCGGCGATACGGTCACGATCACCTATCTCCGAGATGGCAAAGAAAACGAAACTTCAGGTAAATTGATCGAACTGCCAACGGATAATAAAGCAGGGATTGGGATTACTTTAACCGATCATACGAGTATCAAGTCGGATACAGATGTAATGATTAATTCAGGATCAATCGGAGGGCCGTCTGCTGGTTTGATGTTTACCCTGGAAATCTATGAACAATTGACCGGTAAAAATCTTCGTCAAGGGAAAGAAATTGCTGGTACTGGAACGATCAATAGCGACGGTGAAGTTGGGCGAATTGGTGGTATTGATAAAAAAGTGGCTAGTGCAGACAAAGCTGGCGTTGAAATATTCTTTGCACCGGATGATCCAATCTCAGATGAAATCAAGAAGAAACATCCAGAAATCAAAACCAATTACGAAGAAGCCAAAGCTGCTGCGAAAGAATTGAACTCTTCAATGAAAATCGTACCAGTGAAAACCGTGCAAGATGCACTTGATTATTTAGAAAAGATGAACTAAAGATTCATTAGAAATCGTTTTGTTTCAACAACATTTTTTTATCGTTGTTCATGAAACGGTTTTTGAACGAATAAATAGACAGACAAAATTTCCTTTAAGATTGATGTTTTCAATGACTCAGCCTTAACGGAAAGCTTGTCTGTCTCTTTTTTATAGAGAAACTAAAATGAATAGAAACTAGCCATGAGGGGATTTATGTGTATGAGGTAAGCTTTTTTATTCGTTTGATCAGTAAAATAAAAGTTATTTTTAACTGCGTCAGTTGATAAAGAGTTTAAACTTATTATGGAAAAATTTTCGGTGGAATGAAAAAATAGGAAATAAAGTGAAGATGTATGATATAATCGAAGGACAGAAAAATGAATACAGTAAGATGATCAGATCGTTCTAAGTCAGTGTTTTTTTACTGGTTCCCTAGTAAAAACTACGTTGGCACACAGCTTTTGATTTTTACATTTATCCGATTCATTGGGTATTCTGAAAATAGAGGAAAGAGCTGGAGAATTTTATTCTTGAAATCTATTTAAAACCAACTACCACTTTTATTTTGTGATCAAGTCCTGTTTGTTTTTCTAAATTTACTTGGAGAGGATTAATGATGAGAAAAAAAGCGATTGTAATTATAATGATTCAAATGGTGATTTATGTTAGCTCAATCATAGGTGCGTTTATGAATAGAGGAGTTATTACAAATTGGCCTTCTTTACTTTTGTTATTCGGAATATGTATCGGTAATTTTGTGCCAATCGAGTATCGGACTAGTTTCAATTCTACTGATCCTGGGATTATTCTAAAAAATCATACAAGACGGTTAGAAAACATCATTTACATGATCATCACATGTCTCGTAATCGTACTAGTTATCTATCTGGATATGGTATAACGACTAGTTTAGACAATGGAATATTTTGTCCGTAAAAAAATATCTTATAAAATCTATGTAAACTAGCTCACGATTATTCATGAGGAAAAGCGAGTCTTTGACTTATTTAGGAGATTTGAATACTTGGAAAGTTGATGTAGTTGAGGCATTGCTCTTTGGCATAGTGAGAATAATTGTACATAGCCGCTAGAGAGACAGTGGCAAAGATATCGGATTTAGGATTACTTAGGTAAGTCGGGTACATGCTCAAAAAAATCAAGGAAGAGCTTCGCTAAGAGTGTGAACTTGAAACTATTTTTAAAAAACGAATAGAAAAATAGATAAACATCAAAGTCAGTAAAAGTGATTTTGATGGTTTTTGCTAGGTAATGAAAAGAGAAATATAGACCCTATGTCAACGCCTATTCCTGAAATGTTTAAAGGTATGAAAGATTCATTCTTCATAAAATAATTGTCCCAAAAGTAGGTTTATTTTCATGTAGAAAAATGGTTTGACGTATTTAATCATGAAGAGAAAAAACTTCTTCATAATTTAATGAAAGGAAGCCAATCGGAAAATAGTCACAATGAGCGAAGAATGGAAGAACAAACGAAAGCGTTTCTATACTACCAACTTTTCTTTACCAAAATTTGTGATTGGAGGGATCTTTGGTGTCATAGGAGTCATCATCCTTGGTGGAATGATGGTTCATTTTTTCAGTCAATCAAGTAAAAAGGATCAACTATTTTTGACAAACCAATCGATTGAGGCTCCGGAAAAGAACAGTTCTGAAACGAAGCCAATTGATGAAACGGTGAGTACATCGACTAGGTCAGTGATTTATGTCGATGTGAAAGGAGCGGTAAAACGACCTGGAATGTACGCTTTTGTGGCAGAAGATCGGGTCTTTGATGTCATTCAAAAAGCAGGTGGGCTGACGGAATCAGCTGACGAGAAACAGATCAACTTTGCAGCAAAAATAACGGATCAACAAATGCTGTACGTTCCTGAAGTAGGAGAAGAAATTCCAGAAAGCTCAAATGCTAGTCTAGCGACGGTAGATTCAGTGGACACAAACCCAGATCGAGTGCATCTTAATACTGCTGATCTTTCGCAATTGCAACAAATACCGGGGATCGGTGAAAAAAAAGCCCGAGAAATTATTCAGTATAGACAAGATAATGGATCGTTCAAAAGTATTGACGAGCTTCAAGAAATAGACGGAATTGGTCAGAAGACAGTTGAAAAAATCAAAAACTTCGTTACAATTACTATAGAATAAATGATAGAGGTGGCTAATATGAGCAATGAACGGATTCCTTGGGACCAATATTTTATGGCTCAAGCAGTATTATTATCATTGAGAAGTACTTGTACACGATTAGAAGTCGGCGCAACTTTAGTAAGAGAAAAACGGATCATTGCTGGAGGCTACAATGGTGCTGTTAGTGGGGATGTTCATTGCATTGATGAAGGCTGTTATATCGTCGATGGTCATTGCTTGCGAACGATCCATGCGGAAATGAATGCTTTATTACAATGTGCAAAACTAGGCATACCTACGGAGGGCGCAGAGATTTACGTGACTCATTTCCCTTGTTTAGCTTGTACAAAAGCCTTATTACAAGCAGGAATCAAAAAAATCAACTATTTACATGATTATCGAAATGATCCGTATGCACAATCATTGATCGAACAATTAGGTGCAACTGTTCATCAAGTATCATTGGATTCTACTCACTTTTCTAAACTCCAAAAAGAATTATCAGGAGAACATGTTTAGTAGATTTTGTGATCAAACACAGAATCGATTCATTTTTCCAGCGATTTCTTCGATTTTTATTTGTTTGTTTTATTATACAGACAGATGGCATTATCGTTTGATTTTCGCTGGATTTTTTTTGTTTTTTTTACGGAAAGAAAATAAACAAATTATTGGTTTAAGTTTCATTTGTAGTACGCTGGTTTTATTTTCTTGCTGGCTTAAAGAAACAAAACCAATCGATGATCAAAGGACGTTGGAACGTATCATGGTCGCCTCAGACACAGTGAAAATGAATGGAGATTTAGTGACTTTTATTGGGCACACAACGGACGAGCAAAAGATTTCTTGCAGCTATTATGCCAAATCTGAACAAGAAAGAAATTCTTTTCTTGTTCTTAGACATGAAGCGATTGAATTAATTGTAGTCGGGGATTACCAAGAAACTTCCAAACAAAGGAATCCTTATGGGTTTGATCAAAAAAAGTATGACCAAATACATCGGATCAAAGGACGATTTCAGATACGCCAGATCAAAGAACATTTGAATCGTAATGCTTGGCAGAATATGCTGAGCAGAACACGAGGAAGGTCTATTACGTTTATTCAAGAACACTTTAGTCACAAGGTGAGTGTCTATATGAATGCTTTGATCTTTGGCTATAAAGATAGTCAGTTTTTAGCATCAGAAGACACATATAAAGAAACTGGCTTACTTCATTTATTCAGTTTGTCAGGCATGCACATCCAAACTTACTTAGGTTGGCTCTATTATCTGTTTCGCAGAGGAGGGATGACATTAACTGCTAGTTATCTCCCACTAGTTGGGGGGACTTTGGGGTATTTTAGCTTATCTGGGGGTTCTGTGTCAGTGAAAAGAGCGGGGCTGTCATTCTTATTGAAATTAGGGCTAAAACTTCTCAATGTCAAATTTTCTTCTTTCGATCATTATTCGATTATTTTATGGATACTTTTGCTGATCGAGCCGCTTTGTCTTTTCCAAGTAGAGGGCCAGCTAAGTTTAGGAATGAGCTTCTTCTTTCTTTTGTTGTCTCACCCAACCACTAAGTTTCAAAAGTTCACTACTATCGTGTTATTTAGTATCGGCATCATGCCACTGACAGCTTGGCATTTTTATGAGTGGCCACTATTAGGGAGTATGTTGACTCTTCTTTTTGCTCCTGTTTTTAAGAAAGTATTTCTTCCTTGTTTGACGTTTTTATTTGTTTTTGGCAGGGTACTACCTCCAAGTGTTAGCGAGTTGCTTGATTCTTTTTTAGTCCATTTCGAGAGATTACTAGATTCGTTGAGATTTGCCAATCTAGTGATTGGGCGACCGAATGGCTGGTTGTTAATATTTAGTTTAGGCTTTCTTTTATGGCTTATAGAGAAAAAACAACATAAACCTTGTCAATGCGTGACAGCTGCACTCCTTGTGCCCATTATTCTCATTTTTGGTCGTTTTCTTCAATTCGGAAGTAGTATCACTTTCAACGACGTAGGGCAAGGAGACAGTATTCTTTTTAAAGCGCCGTTTTTAAAAGAAATCGTTATGATTGATACTGGTGGAAAATTGGGTTTTCAAAAAGAAGCTTGGCAAGAGCGAAGGGTTAGACCACCTGCAGAGTTTAACCTTGTCCCATTTTTAAAAGGAAATGGCATCCGACACATCAATAAACTGATATTGACGCATGACGATATCGATCATGTGGGAGAAATCACGACATTAGCAAAACATTTCAAGATCGATACGATTTATATTGGTTGGGGAGCTGGCAAAAGCACCTGGCTCCATACGCAGTTGCAGAAATTGGAAAAAGCAGGAACCACTATTTGTGAAGTCAGACAGGGTGATCGGATCAAAGGTTATTTTGATTTTTTTGTGTTGTCTCCAGTTAATCAGGGGAAGGGCGAAAATGAAGATTCGATTGGCTTGTCAGTGACTCATCAGTCCTGTCGTTTTCTCTTTTTAGGTGATTTAGATCAGCACGCAGAAGAAAAGATCGGAAACGCTTATCCAGATTTAAAAGCGGATGTGATCAAATTAGGACATCATGGCAGCCGCACATCTAGTCATCCACAGTTCATTTCGCAATTAGAAGCAACCTATGGTGTTTTATCCTGTGGCGTGAATAATTTATTTGGTCATCCTCATGAAGACGTACTAGCGACGTTAAAGCAGAATAAAGTCACTCCTTTGCGTACCGACCGTCAAGGCGCAATTACTTTTAAATGGCATCCCTTTTGGTATCCAAACGGAAAGATCCACACAATGATAGACTAGCAATTCCCAGCTACTCATGGTAGGATAAATTTGAAAGTGGTGAACGAAATGAGTATTCAAGCAGATTTACAAAAAATCCGTAAAGAAAAGCTTGCGCCTTGTTATTTGATTCTAGGTACTGAAAAATATTTACAGGATCAGGTAAGAGCAGAAATCCAGAAAAAAATTCAAATCGATAGTCAAGATGACTTGAATTTCTTAAGTTTTGATATGGGGAATGCTAGTATTGATGAGGTGGTTGCTGAGGCAGAGACTTTGCCATTTTTTGGTGATCAACGCCTAGTATTTGTAGAAAATCCCTACTTTTTAACAGCTGAAAAAGTGAATAATGGGATTGAACAAAATACGGATCTACTGATTGATTATTTAAAAGAACCTTTAGAATCAACAGTTTTAGTGTTTTTTGCTCCCTATGAGAAATTAGATGAGCGAAAAAAAGTAACGAAGCAATTAAAAAAAGCTGCTGTGACCATCAATGTTCAGCAATTGAATGAAAAAGAAGTACGTCAGTATTTATTGAATACACTAGAAAATGCACCGTTTCAAATGGACCGTAAAGCGATTGATCTGTTTTTACGGTTAACGGATCTCGATCTATCAAAAATGATGAGGGAACTGAATAAATTACTATTGTATGGGCAACAACAAGAACTGATCACTGTTAAAGAAGTGGAACAGTTAGTCCCTAAAACCTTGGAACATAATCTTTTTGATATGACACAATATATTCTTTCCGGGAAAACAGAACAAGCGCTACGGTTGTTTGAAGACTTAATTACCCAAGGAGAAGAAACCATTAAGATCAATGCCATCTTACTTTCACAAATACGTTTGTTTTTACAGACCAAGTTTTTGATGAAAATCGGTTATCAGCAGGCTAATATTGCTGAGACTTTAAAGATACATCCTTACCGTGTAAAATTGGCGATGCAAGAGGTACGTAAATTTGATGAAAAGATCCTAAGGCGTTTATTTGACGATCTGGTTGAAATGGATTACCAAATCAAAAGTGGTAAAATCGAAAAAGAATTAAGCTTTCAATTATTTGTCTTACGAACAGGTCAGCTTTTGAAGAGTTAAAAAGAAGAGAAAAACAATCGAAATAAATCCAAAAAGAACGCTTGAAACGATGATGTTTTGAGCGTTTTTTAGACATCAATTGTTTTAGAGTAGGAAGTGCTGAGTCAGCCGCAGCTGGTTTACTAATAAAAAGAATGGAAAGAAACCCAATAGAAGGGTGATCGAATAGACTGTTTGAGACAAAATAAAAAAACCGGCCGTAGCCGATTTCCTTATTTAGCGATTTTTTTGCTTAAACGAGATTTGTCGCGGTTAGCTTTGTTTTTATGAATTAGACCTTTTGTTTCAGCCATATCAATAGCTTTAACAGCTTCTTTATATAACGCATCTACGTTTTCAGCACCTGAAGCTACAGCATCTTCAAATTTTTTGATTGCAGTACGCATAGCGCTTGTTTGAGATGAATTTTTAACGTTCGCATTTTCGCTTGTACGAACACGTTTGATTGCAGATTCAATGTTTGGCATTAGTTTCACCTCCGATAAATTAAGTTCTTACGCGTGTTACCGCATAATTCAACATTCATTATTATACCTAAATGAAGTAATCTTTGCAATATGAACATGACAAGTTTTTTTCCTTAACACTAAAAGAAACTTAATTCTAGGCTCTACTAGCATTGAAAGAGAAGGAAAATGGGCAAATAAAAAACGCTATTGTGGGAGACAATAGCGTTCAACCAAAGCAGATAAATTTATCTTTTTAAACAAAATTTGAATGGGACTGTTTGGTACTCGAACATTATATAACAAAGCGAACCGTTTGCAAAGCTTTTTTTGAAAAGGGATACGTTCCTTGTAGACTAAGCAATCGTAACGATACCATTTTTTAGTTATTTTATAACCGTTAACCGTTGGTGTAGCTAAATTTATTCCGGAGTCCCAATAATTTTAATGTATTCATCAATATTTTTGATCATCATTTTTTTGATGACTAATTGATTGCGGCGGTTCCATTTTCCACTGACTTCTAATACATATTTATTTAAAGGGAGCCGAAGAATATATTTTGCCAAGTAACGATCTTTCAACAGACCGTTAATGACACGATCTTCCAGTTGAAGATTTAAGCCAGTCAACATCATAGGTTGTTCTTGTAAGACATACGTATCAATTAAAAGACCTTCAAAGGTTTCCATGAGCGTTTTCCTTTCTATATATAAAGCATAATAGCGAATGATTAAAAATATAAGTGATGCTATCTTGTGTTCTAGTATAACAAAAAATGAAAGGAGGAGCCAAAAAGAAATGAGGATTATTTAATAATATTTTAGGAAACATAAAAGGGGGGAAGTGGTGTATGGGTAAGGAGAAGAGGTAGGAACATTAAAAACATACTTGATGAAACCCACGCAACTTTTATCAAGTAGATTCCATAAGTAAAGATAAATGAAAAAACAATAAACCCGATGAGACTGGGACAAAACTTGTCTCAGTCTCTTCTAGTATCTCTAAAAACGAATAAACGGTGAGACAAAAGCAGCATCTTCGGAAATAAGCCGAAATTTACCAAAAATTTGAGGAGCAATTTTCGGAAATTCCTTCTTATTTCTTGATGCTAAACACTTTTGTCTCAACCTCATCGGGTTTACTTTTTTCACGATCAATTAAAGTAGGTATTGAACACATTTTGGATCAGATCTGGAAATAAAAGATAAGCTAGTCCTAAAATCAATACGATCGCTAATAAAAACCAACCAACCGTGCCGATAAAGTATTTTAATTTTTCTAACATGTGATCACCTCGGAATAAGTATATCACGAACGATTCGATTCAGAGGACTCAAAACACTTTAACTGTGATCGATTTTTTCATTTACTTAAAGAAAATAATTGCAAGAGACAATAGGTAATACCAGAAGCAATGACTGGACCAGCAGCGATCCCTTTTAAGAAAACGACTCCGAGAATTGTTCCAAAAACCAATGCAACAGTAATCTGCGGGTCTGAAGCAATCAAACCGACTCCTTTGGAAGAAAGGACGGCTACTAGACCACCACAAAACACAGCAATCCAACCGATGGGTGATTTAAAGGCATCTAGTAAATCTTTTAAGCCAATCTCGCCAGTAGCGATTGGAACTAAAATAGCAGCTGTGATGATGGTGACTCCTAGATTAATTCCTTTGCCTTGAAGCCAAGTAAGAAACACTTTCGATGTCGGTATCAATTTGACTAGTAATATAAAACCTGTAGCGATGATCAAGCTTTGATTTTTAGCAAGCAGGGCAACAAGCATGATCAATCCAAGAAAAATCCAACTTTCCATAAAAAAAGAACCTCACTTTCCTGCCATCAATCATATCATTTTTTCAACGGTTACAAAAGTGAGGTTCATCAGAGTGGAAAAACTAGATAGAGTGGTGATTCGGCTGTAAGGGACAGCCAGTGCAACGTGATTTTTTGGAAGTATCTTCAGGTAAGGGTTTCAATAAACGTAACCCATTTAAGATAACCAAGATCGTGCTTCCTTCATGACCAATCACGCCAAGAGGTAAATTTAAAAATTGCAGAAAGTTAGAAAGGATCAGTAAACAAATCACTGTAAGAGAAAAAATAATATTTTGCTTAATGATTTTCTTCATTCTTAGTGAAAGACGGTGGGCATAACTTAATTTTTGCAAGTCATTTTTTACCAAGACGATATCAGCGATTTCCATAGCGACATCCGTTCCTTGTCCCATGGCTACTCCTAGTGAAGCAGTCGCAAGAGCTGGGGCATCATTGACACCATCACCAACCATTGCTGTGACAGCATACTTTTCTTTTTGCTGTTGTGCATAGTGTGTTTTATCCGATGGCGTGCAGTCAGCCAGTAAGTGTTGAACACCAATTTTCTCAGCAATAGCTGCAGCAGTCCCTTGGTTATCTCCAGTGATCATGCTGGTATCAATTTGCTGGTTATTGAAATAGTCAATGACTTGTTGGGCATTTTCTTTTGGCACATCTAATAAGCCGATGAGTGCTATCAATTGATTGTCTTTGGTTAAAACAATCACTGTCTTTCCCTGTTGTTCGAGTAAATGAATTTTATCAAGAAGTTCTTTTTCAGCTATCGACGTTTTTTCTGGTTCCCATTTACCTACAATCCACTGAGCTTCTTGGTAAACTGTTCGTAAACCAAACCCCGTGATTTCTTCGATTGGTAATTTTTGGATATCTTTTGGTATAGCAATGTCAAAATGTGCTACGATTGCTTGAGCTAAGGGGTGCGTTGTTTTTTGTTCCATTGAAACTAAGATTTGTTGTGCAAGTTCCTGGTCTTTTACAAAATAGCTATCCGTCACGATCGGTTTGCCTTTGGTTAAAGTTCCGGTTTTATCAAAGGCAATCGCTTTTAAATCAGCTAATTGTTCTAAGTGGAGACCGCCTTTGATCAGCACACCGTTGCGGGCAGCGTTAGAAAGGGCTGCTAGTGTTGCAGGTGTCGCAGAGGCAACCAACGCACAAGGAGAGGCGACAACCAGTAAAACCATTCCCCGATAAAAACTTTCTTGAAAACTCCAGCCAAAAATGAAATATGAAACAAGAATCATTAATGGAACAACGACTAACACACCTTTAACGTAGGTATTTTCAATACGAGAGATAAAAGAAGCGGTCTTTGTAGGGGTGCTTTGTGCTTTTTCAACCAGCTGGATGATTTTAGCAAAAACAGTCTCGTCGCTTTTTTTAGTTACCTGTAAGATCAAAGGATTTCCTCGATTGATCGTTCCTGCAAATAACTCGTCATGAGGAACTTTTTCAACTGGTACAGATTCACCACTCAATGTGGCTTCATCGACCGTTGCTTGTTGACTTTCTAAATAGCCGTCAATTGGGATCGTTCCACCTTTTGGGACAAATACCCGATCATTGATCTTAAGATCAGTTACAGCTATTTCTTCTAATTCTTCGTTTGCAGTTAAACGTTGTGCTTTTCGTGGCTGTAGATTCATTAAAGCGGTAATTTCTTGCTGACTTTTACTGGTCGTATATTCTTCGAGAGCGCCACTTAAACAGAAAATAAACGTAAGCATCGCACCTTCTAAAAAATCACCGATCAAACAAGCGCCGATTGCCGCTAAGGCCATCAATAAGTCAACATTCAATGTGTTTTCCTGCCAGAGTTCGGTCAACCCTTCACGAGTCTGCTTGAAACCACCGAATGAGATGGCGCCTAAATAAAAGATGATACTTAGAAAAGGCACAAAAGATTGAGTAGCCAAACCTAAGATTATAAGTAATAAACAACCGATTGTCGGGATAAATGTCTGTATTAAACGAGTCATATTTGTTTCCTCCTTTACAAAATCAATATACCACACCAAAATTCTAATTGATAATAAAAATCGCTAAATGAGAACGATAATAGTTATCATTTAGAATAATGCTTTTTTGGAAAGGGGATAATTAGAATAAATATAAAAAAGCACCGTAATCATACGGTGCTTTGACTTCGTTTTATTCAGTTACATTGCGATAAACCAGTAACCAATCAAAATGATTCCTAAAATGATCCGATACCAACCAAAAATTGTAAAGTCGTTTTTCTTCAAATAACTTAACAAGAATTTGATGGCTAAAACGGAGATAATAAATGATACGAGGGTTCCAACGAGTAAAATAATCGTTTCTTCCATTTTAAAGGAGTTTCCTTCAGCTAGATACTTCACGATTTTTAAACCACTAGCACCAAACATCACTGGGATACCAAGGAAAAATGAAAATTCTGTTGCTACAAATCGAGAAGCACCAATCAAAATGGCTCCGAGGATCGTGGCTCCTGAACGAGAAGTTCCAGGAACTAACGCTAATACTTGGAATAATCCAACCAGTAACGCCGCTTGATAAGTAAAATCGTTTAAGGTTGTCCAACGTGGTGTTTTTGTCTTGTTTCTTTTTTCCACAACAATGAATGCAATCCCATAAACGATTAAGACGATCGCAACTGGTAGAAATTTATGAAAATGTTCTTCTAACCAATCATCTAAAGGTAATCCAATAATAATTGCTGGAATACAAGCGACTACGACTTTGAACCATAATGTCCAAGTATCTTTTTTCTCAATAGTGGTTTTGCTTGGAGAAAAGGGATTTAATTTATGAAAATATAAAACGACGACTGCTAAAATAGCACCTAATTGAATAACGACGTTGAACATCGACATAAACTGTGTGCTAGCGTCTAGCTTGATGAACTGATCTGCTAGGATCAAGTGACCAGTGCTACTGATCGGCAACCACTCGGTAATCCCTTCGATAATTCCTAAGATAGCTGCTTTGATGATATTTGCAAAAAACATACGGACCTTCCTTCCCAAATAAAATACAGTATTAAGTATACCGTTCTTTCTAATGAAAACCAAATGCTTTCTTGATGTTAAGAAAAACTTGAGAAATAGCAAGAGGGCATAAGAAAGCGAGTACTCAAGTGAGTACTCGCAAACCAGTGTTTGATAACGGAATGATTATAGGAAAGAATCTTGCGAGTGTTTTTTTCCCTGCTCTATATAACTAATATCGTTGATTCCTTCAATTGAAAAATTGCCTTTTTCATACGTCACTTTTGTCACGCTGCCATTTAATAAGCCTGCTCGAACAGGTTGATGTACGTCAATTAGGCTGAGTAAAAAGCCAATTGTCAACCCATGAGAAACAACTAGGACGTTGCCACCACCATTTTTTTCGCAATGGTGCGCAATGTCTTCAAATCCTGACCATACACGATTTTTTAAAGTATCGTAGGTCTCAGCCCAGCCAGCGGTATCCAAGTTATAAATAGCATTAGCAATTTGTTCAAAAGTTACGTCCGTCGTGAACATCTCATCATAAGTTTTGAAGTTTAATACTCGGGGGATAACACCCCACATTTCCATGTCATACCCACCTTCTAAAGAGCCAAAACACCATTCACGAATTCTTTGATCGATAAAATAAGGGATATCTTTTCCTTTGGCATGTTCACTGAGGATGATACGTGCCGTTTCAATAGCACGACCACTATCGCTAGAATAAGCAAAAGAAAAATCAACGTCTTTCAATCCTTTTCCAAGATAGTGGATTCCTTCTTGGCCTTGTTTGGTGAGTGGTGTGTCACACCAACCTTGAACACGTTCAATCGTATTGAACATCGTTTTTCCGTGTCTGACGATGTAAAGAGTGGTTTTAGTCATATTTACAGCCTCCAATCGATTTGTTAGTTAAGCATTAAAGAAAGGGTTGGTTCTTTTTTCATGTTCAATGGTCGTAGCATCTCCATGCCCAGGATAAACGGCAAATTCATCTGGCAACACAAACAGCTGGGTTTGAATACTGTGTAGCAGCTGCTCCAGATTCCCAGTATATAGATCGGTTCGACCGATACTGCCTTTAAATAGTGCATCACCTGATACGACAAAATCATCAAAGATAAAGCTGACACTTCCAATCGAATGACCAGGTGTAGGGACGACCCGAAATGTCATATTCCCTAGACGATAGGTTTTCATTTCAAATTCATATTCAGCAGGTGAAACAATGATATTCGCAATGTCATCATGTCTTCCCAAACCAGAAAGATTCAATATCGGATCGCCTAACCAACTTTGTTCTAATGGACTAACATATACAGGGATCTGATAAAACTGACGAAGTTCTTCGACGGCTCCGATATGGTCATAGTGGGTATGTGTTAGTAAAATCGCTACAGGTTGTTGCTGCGTTTTTTCGATTTGCGTTTTGATTTTTGCTGCATCTTCACCAGGATCAATAATCAGTAGCGCTTCATCGTTATAAACCAAATAACAATTTTCTTCGATCATCCCAGTTTTGATTTGTTCAATATGCATAAAGAGTTCCTCCTGATCGCTTACTTAATTCTAGTATAACTCAATTGATAAGATGAAACAAAAGACCCTACTTGAGAAATGGTCCACGGTGAATCTAAATCGAATTGAATGAATAATAAATGAATTAATTGAATATAGTAGAGCTGAGTCATGTTTTTTTGTAGCCGAGTTTTCTTGCTTCCTAAATGAACCACTTATTTCAATGACAAAATGTAAAATAAAAGTATTGAGAGATTTTAAACAAGAGGACAGAAAATTCTCACTTCTTTTTAATAAGTTGGTGTTAGAGTGAGCTCATCCAAAAATCCTAATTCTATATCCTATTCGAGCTTGCGACAGTGATGTCCAACTCTGAAAAACAAAGGGAAGCATCCGAAAATGCAAAAAGCTATTTTCGGATGTTTTACTTTACTTTCAAGTGAACGATGATGAATGTAAAGGGAGAGAGATATCTGAATAATGTAAACAAATCTATAGCTTTGTAAACATACTTATGAAAGGAAAAAGTGAGTAAATAGTAGTATTTCTTTCATTTGCTGAGGTTTATAAATCGGTAAATGAATAAGAACAATTTTTGTATTTTGCGATTCTTTTCTTTTTCAGGTAAGCTTATAGTCAAAGGAGTGGGAGTGGTGAAGCAATCAAAAATATCGGTACGTAACCTTGTTGAATTTATCTTAAGGCGTGGCAGTATCGACAATCGTAAAAAAAGTAACCATACCGCACTGGAAGGTGCCAAGATCCATCGGAAGCTTCAAAAAGATGCTGGAGAAGACTATGAAAAAGAAGTCTTTTTAAAGACGACTGTCCACTTCGAGGAATACCAGCTAATCATAGAAGGGCGAGCAGATGGCGTGTTCCAAAAAGAAGGCATCTATTATATTGATGAAATAAAAACTTCGGAACCGAGGTATGAAGACTTAGAAAAAGAACAAATTGAATTATTTTTCCATCAAGCAAGAACCTATGCTTATATTTATTGTCATGAACATGATTTAAAAGAAATCAATTTGCAACTAACTTATTATCAAACTACTGAAGGAATCATTACCCGAAAAGTTGAGCATCAAACCATCGAACAATTAAATGAGTTTTTTAAAAAACTTACAGATGACTATAAAGAATGGCTGATTTTTCAAGAGAATTGGCGTACCGTTCGAAATGCTTCTTTAATGGCTTTGAAATTCCCCTATGACAACTACCGTAAAGGTCAAAGAGAGTTAGCAGTCGCTGCCTATAAAACGATTCGTACAAAACAAAAATTATTCGTCGAAGCACCGACAGGAACTGGAAAAACAGTTTCTACACTTTTCCCCGCTTTGAAAGCAATAGGGGAAGAAGAGGGAGAACGCATTTTTTATTTAACGGCTAAAACAATCACGAGACAAGTCGCTGAAGATGCTTTGGAGGCGTTAAAAGATGTGGGTGCTGAGACCAAAAGTGTGACTTTGACAGCCAAAGATAAGATTTGTTTTTTAGACGAAACAACATGTAATCCAGATCAATGTCCATATGCCAACGGTTATTACAACCGGATCAATGAAGGATTATGGGATTTATTGAATCATGAAAATCAAATCACCAGAGAAGTTATTGAAACCTATGCGAAGAAACATACGTTATGTCCTTTTGAGTTGTCGCTAGATGTGAGTTTATGGTGTGATGTGATTATTGGGGATTATAATTATTTGTTTGATCCGACTGTTTATTTACGACGTTTTTTTGAAGGCGAAAAAAATGAGGATCATCTTTTTCTGATTGATGAAGCCCATAATTTGGTCAGTCGTTCCCGAGAGATGTACTCCGCAAAACTTTCATATCGAAGCGCTAGAAACGTCTATGCACTCATTCCAAAAGAATTTAAAAAGTTAAGACGACGTTTTAATAAGTTACTTAAAGCGTTCGATCAGATCCAGGAAATTTCAAATGAAGATGGGTGGACCTACCACCATCAAAAAGCACCCGCGGACACATTGGTTAATGCTGGTTATCAATTGAGTGAGCACATCCAAGAGTGGTTGGCAGAGTATCCTGAACATGCCATTCAAGAGACGTTACTCCCCTTTTATTTTGACTTACTTCACTTTTTGAAAATCAGTGAATTTTACGATGATCATTATGAAACAACTGTAGAGAAAACTTATCAAGATTTCATCATCAAAGCATTTTGCATCGATCCTAGTGATTTTTTAGAACAATCGTTAGCTAAGGGGAGAAGTAGTATCTTATTTTCCGCTAGTTTTTCGCCATTGTCTTATTACCAAGAAACGCTAGGAGGAAAAGAGAGCTTAGCTTATCGCTTGCCAAGTCCTTTTCCAGAAGAAAATCAAAAAGTGCTGATCACAAATTATTTAGAAACAACCTATCGTAAACGAGAAGAGAACATGCCTCGATTAATTGAAACGATCCAACATTTTACAAAAGAAAAGATCGGAAATTACTTGATATTTTTCCCCTCTTACCAATATTTGGATCAGGCAGTAACAGCCTTTCAGGAAAAATATCCAGATGTTAAGGTGCTGATTCAAGATACCATGATGAGTGAAACTGAGAGAGAAACATTTTTGAAGCAATTTCAAATTGATCCAGACGAAACCTTACTAGCTTTTTGTGTGTTAGGCGGAATCTTTTCAGAAGGGATCGATTTAAAAGGAACCCGATTAATTGGCAGTATGATCGTTGGCGTTGGGTTACCACAAATGAACCATGAGCAGGAGTTGATCAAAGAATATTATGACGAAAAAGATCAGCTGGGATTTGCTTATGCGTACCAATTACCTGGTATGAATAAAGTCTTACAAGCAGCGGGGCGTGTCATTAGAGATGCCAGTGATCAGGGAATCGTTTTGTTAGCAGACCAGCGTTTTACTCGGTTGGATTATCGCCAATTGTTTCCAAGACATTGGCAGTCAGCGACCACTGTCAGAAACCTATCTGAACTCACAAAAGAAATCACCGATTTTTGGCACAAAAGTAAATCATTAGAGATGTGAAATTACTCTAGCGCTAGTAGTTTAAAATTAAAAACACCTGAATCAACCACAAACGACTGGTAGATTCAGGTGTCTTATCTATTCAAGCGCGTATTGGATCAATTGTTTCATTGTCTGACAAGTAAAGCTATCTGTTAACGATAGTTAGTAAACTGAAGTTCGATCGGCAGATCTAATTTTCGCAATAAAGCAATCACCGCTTGAAGGTCATCACGGTTTTTTCCAGTTACACGAATTTGATCTTCTTGAATCTGGGTTTTTACTTTAATCTTTGAATTTTTGATCTCGGTTGTGATTTTCTTGGCATTTTCCCGATCAATGCCATTGATAAGTTCAGCGGATTGACGTGCTTTTCCTCCAAGGGCATGCTCTGATTCAGAGAAATGGATATTTTTGATTGGAACATTTCGTTTGTTTAATTTACTGAACAAGACATCTTTGATTTGTTCGATCTTGAAATCATCGTCACTGAGAATGGTTAATTTATTGTTATCAAATTTGATATCAATAGTCGAATCTTTAAAATCAAAACGGTTGGTTAATTCTTTTATTGTTTGCTGGATCGCATTTCTGACTTCTTCGATTGTGACCTCTGAAACAATGTCAAAACTTGCATCTTTTGCCATAGTGATCCTCCTGATTTGTTTTTATTTTATTGTATCATAGTCAAATGATTGTGTTGAAGCTTTACTAAAATTATTCTCATTTATGATTCAAGTATTTTAATTTAATTCATAACCTGTTATTCTTACAATTGGAATAACTTTGAAAGGAAGAGGTGCTTGTGAGTAAGATTATGACAGTGTATCAAAGAAATGAAATATTAAAAAAGATTGTGGTTATCTTAGTCACCGGATTGACCGCAGCGGTTGCCTTAAATTATTTTTTGATTCCAGCAAACGTCTTTTCCGCAGGGATGAATGGGATTGCCCAAATCATTGCCTCGTTATTATCTGACTGGCTCCACGTAAAAGTGGACACAGGTGCCTTTATCTTTATTTTGAATATCCCTGTCTTTATTCTAGGGTTCTTGAAAGTAGGCAGACGAGCAACGATTTTAAGTTTTGTCAATGTAGTAGCCGTATCGGTAGCAACTACCTTACTTCCCACTGGGCAGGTGACGGACAATATTTTAATGAATGCCTTAGTCGGCGGTGTTTTGTTAGGTGTTGGTGTAGGGATCTCACTTAAAATGGGGTTTACAACTGGAGGAATGGATATTATTTCTTTAGTCCTTTCACAAACTACAGGGAAAACCGTTGGAAATTATATGTTGATGTTAAATGGTTTGATCGTGGTGATTGCGGGCTTTCTTTTTAACTGGGAGAGTGCGCTCTATACGATTATCTCTATCTATGCCATGACCCAAGTGATTGATGCGATTCATACAAGTCATCAAAAAGTGACCGCCATGATTGTGACGGTTAAACCAGATGAAGTGACCGCAGCGATCGCTCAAAATATGGTTCGAGGAATGACCCTCTTACCATCAATCGGTGGCTATTCTAAAAAAGAAGGTAAAACGATCATGATGGTGATCACTCGTTATGAAATGTATGATTTAGATCAAATCGTCCATGAAATCGACGAAGATGCTTTTATCAATATTTTACCAACGCATTCTGTATTTGGCCGTTTTGCGAATGAAAGCGAACAAAATCTTTACCGTTCTACGGGTGTCTTTCCCGAAATAAAGAAAACTCCTTCAAAAACTAAAAAACAATAATTGATTTAAATAAGTCAGAAGAATTTTCTGTTTTCAACCTGTTAAATGAGAATAGAACCTCTCGATTCTCATTTACAAATGAGCAAAAAAAGAGTATGATAAATGAAAATTGCATGAAGGAGTGCTGCAAGATGAGCGAAGCAAACCAAAAATGGTCTGCAGAAGAAGTCAATGAAATTAAGGAACGAATCTTAGCTGCCTTAGAAATGGTCATTGACCCTGAACTAGGGATCGATATCGTCAACCTAGGCTTGATCTATGAAATCGAATTTGATCCAGAAAACGGAGAAACAGTCATTAAAATGACCTTAACAACCATGGGTTGCCCATTAGCTGATATCCTAACTGAATCCATCCACGACGCCTTAAAAGAAGTGCCAGAAGTAACCAAGGCAGAAGTCAAACTAGTTTGGTATCCAGCCTGGACGACGGATAAGATGAGTCGTTATGCACGGATTGCTTTAGGGATTCGTTAAAGGTTTTCGTTGATTGAACAGTGTTTCTCACTCATAAAGTATGTAGTCTGAGCTGATTTTTTGGACTTCGGATAACAGATAGAATGAGAATATTTTCGATACGGATACCATACTCAACGAGGAAATAACTTCTGAACGCCTTTATCAACTTTTAGAAAAAGTTGGTAAGGGAGTTTTTTTTGTGCAAAATTTTAAGTATTCTGTAGATGAAGATTATATCCTATACGATAGAAACCCCTGTATGTGTGTTAAGTGGTAAAAGAGCGTAAGGTAATTGTTCAGACATTTAATGATATGGAAATCAAAGAGATGTTGGGTGTAGCAAAGAAGTTAACTTTTTTTAAACCTCAGAAAATGGGAAAGGGAAGAAAGATAGGATTGTTCCTTGCTCACCGTTGATTTACAAAGAATATATAAAATATAATTCAGAAACTACTAGGAAATGGTTCAATAAAAACAACCAAAGTTTAAATATTGAAGATGAAATTAGTAGAGCTGTTAATTTTTCGCCATTGCAGACGATATAAGTTTTTTAGAATGCTGGTTTGTTTTTTTATTCGTAGCAGTGTAAAATTGATTTATCAAACAAAAAAATAAAAGGCGGTATCCTGATGACTAAAAGCCAATTAATTAAAGATATAGCTACGAATAAAATAGATTTAGAGGAGAGTTTACAAAGATTACTTATAATAACAAGTGAGCTGGACAATGAAATGATTTCTGAGTGGATAATCTCGGAATTGAATGGTTATGGTCAGGACGATATAATTCCGGATTATAGAAAAAGAATTAGTTATAGAATAGTTTATTCGGGAATTAATGGTAAGGTAAAAATGACAAATCAAACATTACCGTTACATTATTTTTCGAAAGGGGTTAGGGATGATATTGATAAAATTACAGTTAAAGAAAGTATAAAAGTAATTGAAACTATTGTTAAAAATGGGGAAAAAATTGGATATGATTTAACTGCTTTAGCCTCTGATGTGTTTAAAAAGACGGGTATTCAATGTTATAAAATATTTCAGGAATACAGCACTATATCTTTTGAGCAACTTTTGAGTAATGTCAAAAGTAAACTGATTCTATTTTTATTGGATTTAGAAAAACAATTTGGTAATTTAGATAATTTAGATATAGAAACAGAAAAAATAACAAGTGACAAGAAAGAAGAAGTTACCAAAAGCTTTGCACAACTTTTTTATGATGGGAAGGTGAGACCTGATGAATGATGAGATTAAAATACTCATTGTTGGAGCTATAATCTCATTATTTTCTACAATGATTGGTTTCCTTGGGCAAACGCTTATTCAATATTTAATTTCTAATAAAGGAACAGTAAAAATCTATATAAAAAAAGTCTATAGCAAGGTAAACAATCAACCATATGGATTTATAAAAGATGGTAGGGATACGATTTTTTCAGTTCCAATTTGGATTGAATTTCATAATACTAAAGAAAAAAGAGAAATTATTAGAAACGTAAACCTTCAAATCTATAATAAAGGTAAATACATTAGCAATATGGTTCAAGCTTCACATATAAAAGAAACCGCCTATGCAAATAACGGAGCCTACTCCTTTATCTTAGAGCCGTTATCTATTTCAAAATTCGATTTGCAATTTCTAATAAAGAAATCGGACATCGAAGAAGATTTTGATGAAGTTAGGATTTCTTATTATGATTCTAAGGATAAGTATCATGAAAGGAAAATTTTAGTTGTAGATAATCCGTGGGTAAATAAAACATATGCTATTGATAAAGATTGGATTTTAATAAATTGATTATTATTAGGCTCTATACTTTTTGATGTTGGTGAATTTCACCAACATCAAAAAGTATAGAGCCTATCCCAGAGGTGTTTTTTCAAAATTCCATTGGTTACAGCAAACTTGTAATTCTGTCGACACCCGTAAAACCCTTGAGAAATTAAGGAGTTTTTAAGGGGGATTTTGTAAGTTGTTTTTATCTGAAATTTTGAGATAAAAGCGAATCATAATGTGTAGGTTGCAGATTTTTTTCAAATCTAATACTTTAAGATGATAACTGAATTTATTGAATCATAGTTTTGCTTTTTAAGAATAAAATATAGTGTGTTTGTTTCGAAGCGTAACTATAAGCTATAATATTATTGATAATTAGATATGGAAGAAGTGAAGGCAGTGATTTATGGGTTGTTTATGATGGGTATAATAATTATTATGCTCTTGTTTTTTAATCAAAAGATTATTCAAATATTGAAAAGTAAGACTAATACAGTAATAAATAAATTAAAAAATATTTGGATCAGGATACTTAATCGATTAAGTGCGTTGTTGCGTATAGGTTCAAATAAAATTGAGAATAGAATAAATGATAGTAGTTTTATCCAAGATAGTCTGTCACCCAAACTTCTTACAGACGAAGAATTAAATAGGATAAATCCATATATTAAAAGAATAGTTGATGGGGTTAGAAATCCGGATATTACTAATATCGCATTAATGGGCAGTTATGGTTCAGGAAAGAGTACGATAATAAAGAATTTTGAATTTCTTTATCCTAATTATAAAGTTTTGAATTTATCATTGGGTTCCTATTCTAAACAAGAATTGGAAAACCAAGATGCGAATGCAGAGGAAATTGATAATATTGATGATTTGAATGAAAAATTAGAAAATAGTTTGGTAAAACAAATGATTTATAGAGAAAAAAATTCTAAGTTACCATATTCACGTTTCAAAAAAATCAATCATATTTCGAGTAGAAAAAAATTTTTATTATACTTCCTTTTTTTGGCATCATTGATAAGCTTTTTCTATTTAAAAGATTACCTAAATTTTAAAGAAATAATATTGAGTAATGTCGAAGGAATCGCCAGTAAAACAGAGTCTCTTGATTTGATTTTGTATTGTGTCCTATTAGCCAGCATTAGTATTTTATTTTTTCAAGTTTTTCAGACCGTTTTGAAACAATTCAAACTTTCAAAACTAAACTTTGCTAATGTTTCAATTGAAGAGGACAAAAATAATTTTTCTTATTTTAACAAATATATAGATGAGATTTTATATTATTTTGAAACGAATAAGTTCGATGTGGTGGTTATAGAAGATGTTGACAGATTTAAAAGCATTAGAGTATTTGAACACTTAAAAGAACTTAATTTACTTCTGAATAATTCAAAACAAATTAATCGGAAAATTACTTTTGTATATGCGGTTAAAGAAGATATATTTTCAAATTCAAAAGAAGAAATTGAGGAACATGAATCAGAAATTAGAACGAAGTTTTTTGAGCTAATTATTCCGATAATACCAGTCGTAGATACGTTTAATTCTAGGGAATATTTAGTACCTATGATGAAAGAGAAGTCAGATGGGAAATTAAGTGGAAGATTTAAGAACTTTTTGAAAGACATTTCCTTATACATTTCAGATTTAAGGTTGTTGACAAATATCGTTAATGAGTTTTTTACTTATTTAGATATACATGGAAGTTTATCAGGGAGCATGAACAAAGAAGCTTTATTTTCAATAATAGCGTTAAAAAATCTAGTTCCTTCTGCATTTACAGAATTACAAAAGTCACAAGGTTTTATTTATGAAATAATCGTTCAGGGTAAATTTGATGATGAATTAATTAAAGAAGTAAACGAAGAGTTAACAATAATTGAAGCTGAATTCAAAAAAATCGAGGAACAAATAAATGTAGATAAGTTATCTGAAATAAAGAAGTTCTTATTTGACCAAGGAATCTCGATAATCGATGGTATATTGCTCGATGGGAAATATAGAAATCTAGAGGATTTAGATATGACAATTATTGATAGTATCTTAGAAAACCATGAAGAAAATATTAATTTCAATTTGTGGAAACGTGGAGTCTTCAATATTTCAAAATCTAGATTTAAACAGATATTACAAGAACAAGATTCAATTTTAATAGTAAGAAGAGAGAAAAAACAGGAAGAGTACGATTTAAAGAGAGATGAATTAAATAATTTTAGCAGAGCATCTTTGAAACAAAAATTAAAAATGTATCCTAATTTAGTGGGATTAATATATGTAGAAATGACAAAGGGAAAATACGACAATAAAGATAAGGATTTTATTCTGTATATTTTATCAAATGGTTATTTAGCCGAAGACTACTCAACATATTTATCAATTTTTTATGAAAGAAGTATGACTATTGATGATAAAAATTTATTAGTTAAATTGAAATCTAATCAAAGCGTTGAATTCAATGAAAAACTTGATAATCCAGAAGGATTTGTTAGTGAACTTTTACCACAAGATTTTGAAAAGCAGGGAGTACTTAATATCAATATTTTGAAGTACTTATTTTCTAATAGCTTTAAAGACCAACATAAGATTCGTGAAGCAGTTTTAGAAAAAATATTTATTCAAGAAGAAGCTATATATTTAGAAAATTTGAAAATAATTTTAGCTGAAGATAAATTGAATATCTCTAATTTAGTTTTTGAATTATTAAGAAAATATTCGAATGATTTTATAGAAAAATGCAATGCTTCAGAAAAGACCCGATTGATTGATTTGATTTTTTATGCTTGTTTAGGTGATATAACTCTATATTATGGGAAAGATAGTAGAAAGAATCAATTGTTACAGGTATTAAGTAAGTATAAGTCAGTTTATGAAGGTAATGAAGATGCGGCTGACTATGCATTCTTAATAAGAGACAATATTTTAAATAGACCTAATTTCTTTATAGAAATTGAAGAGTATGTAGAGCCTAGTACCATGATGGAAGTCTTATCTGAACATAATGAAGAGGCAATTGAATCTGCAAAAATCTATTTTAATGAGATAGAATTAGATAACTTGTCTAAAGAACAATACAATAAATTTATTCAATATGATTTGTATAGATATGATAAAGATATGTTTTCTAAAATTTTAAACTACAAAAATTCAGATGAATTAAAAGCGGTCTCTTACGCAAATATATTAAATTCTAAGATAGATAATTTAATCAGAAATACGAATATGAACTTATATCATTTTGTAGATGAAGTTCTATTTTCATTAAACGAACTATCTGAAACCGAGGGAAGTTTTTTAAGTTTATTAAATTCCCCAAAACTTAATAAACCAGATATTAAAACAAACCTAATAGATAAATCAAATGTTACAATAGAAAAAATTAAACAAGTAACGGATTCCTCTCTTTGGGCAACATTATTAGAGAAGAGAAAATGTAGTATCACATGGGAAAATATAGAAGACTATTATGAAAATGTAGACATTGATTTGTCTGTTATGAACTCAATATTCACTAATCAGAATGAAGTGACTTCTCTTAAAAAACAATATGATAAATCTGATTCAAAAGATAAATTAAAAGTCTTGCTTAAAAGGATGGTTGATAATAAAGCGATAGGTATTACAGAGGATAATATTGAATTACTAGGAGTTACAACCTATGATGCAGGCAATCTTTCAAGTCAAAGCACTCATATTTTAGCTAGAAATAATTTAATTGATTTTAATATAGAAAATGTTAGTAAATTCAAGGAAGATGGTGTTATTGTCGAGGTAGTACTTAATCATCCTAATGACTTTCTTGAAAATTATTCTGAGATTGATTTGTCGGAAGAAGAAATGTTTTCTCTAATAATGAATTGGAAACTTGAATCAATTAAAGAGTTACTAGGTACTATTGTTAATGAAGAATCAGATGAGTTTTTCGAAAATACTAGATTAGTGGAAATTCTATTAGAAAGAGGAATTTCTTCTAATGATACACTGCTTGTAAAATTGTTTGAGAATATAGATGTTGAATACTTAAAAGAATATTTTATCTTTAACTTACAAGAAATGACATTAAGTAAATCAACAATTGAACAAACGCTAAACTTATTCTTAGAGAATGATATTACTGATTTTTCAACAGAAGAATATGATTGTATTTTTAACAATTTGTCAAATACGGAACTATTCGTTGATTTACTCAATAATCTTTTCAAAAATAAAAAGTTGAATGAGATTTCTATAAAAAATGTAACATATTGGCTGGGAACACAAAACAAACCAATCTCTGAATTGTATATTGATGAAGACGGAAAAAATAAAGTGGTTGAAATAGAAAATACGCCTCAAAATGTTGAGCTACTGAATAATTTAAAAAGAATTGGCATAGTATCTACTTTTAAAGTAATGGGAGATTCCAATATAAAGGTGAACATGCGAAGAAAAGTGCCTGAAGAGCTAAAAATAGAATTATTATGACACAGGTTTTATATTGAATAATTGAACCCAAAAATATCGAGTTAGTAGGTGTTAGAGTATGGTAAATACTTCTGATAAACATGTAATGGATTTTATTTTTCAAATGAATTCATGTTTAACATTTGAGGAATTGAACGAATGGGAGGCTAAATTATCGGACTGCTCAGATGAAATGATTGAATCTGCGTTTTTTGATAAATCAATTGATATTATTCAATTAAGTGATGAATACTTATCTAAACATTATTCAAAGACTATCTCTTTGTTGTTACGTATGTCAAAACTTCAAAATGAACTTATAAATAATAAACATAATAGTAATAAAAAGATTTCACATTTATCAAGAAAATGGACATTTAGCAACTTATGTTCAACAATTTTTATATTCTTATCTAATAAGTATAAAATCTAATTTCAGTAGTGGACTTCTTTTGTTAGTTTTTGAATAGATACTTAGATGACTATCTCTATTTATAAAAATAACAGCAGTTGACCTTAACGACGATAGGCTGTCCTTTAGCTGACATATTGACTGAATCCATCCACGACGCCTTAAAAGAAGTGCCAGAAGTAACTAAGGCAGAAGTCAAACTAGTTTGGTATCCAGCCTGGACGACGGATAAGATGAGTCGCTATGCACGAATTGCACTTGGTATCAGATAATTTTGACACGGGTTTCATATTCAACGAGTAAACAACTTTTAAACTCCTTTATCAACTTTTAGAAAAAGTTGGTGAGGGAGTTTTTGTTTTGTAAAAATTGATGCTTGATGAAGTAAAATTGTCAAAATATGAATAAATGATAACGACTTTTATCCCTTTCTCTTTTTCTATTCAAATCGTATCACAAATTTTTTATAAATCAAGTTGTGTTTTATTTTTAATAATGTTAAACTTTGTTTAATTATATTTATGTTTTGTTGGGAGGTTAATGAATGGAATGGTTTTTTAATTTAGAACCTGAGGAACAAGTATTTATTAAGAAATTTTTGTTGGCATCAGGTTCCTTAAAGCAGTTAGCAAAAGAGTATGAAGTTAGTTACCCAACAGTAAGAATAAGATTAGATAGATTAATTGAAAAAATAAAACTTTTTGATATAAAGCAAGAAGATTCTTTTGAAGTATCAATGATGCAACTCGTGATTAACGAAAAAATAAGTTTAGATGTAGCAAAAGAAATTATAAAAAAACATAGGGAGAGTATAGATGAATAATATAATACAATTTTTATTTATTGCAGGTATTATTGGGTTTCAAACTCTAAGTGGTTATATAGGGAATAAATATATGGGAGCGATCTTACCAGTGATTTTCAGTGGTTTAGTTGTTTTTATCGTTTTGACAGGTCATTTAAATCTAACATTTAGAAATATATTAATGCCTATTGTTGGTTTGATTACATTGATATGTATTTATGAAGGCGGAAAAGAATCAAAGAAAAAAAAGACAATAAAAGAAATGGAAAAAATGAAAGCAAAGGATATCTTGAATCAATAATGAGTTATTGGCTGATACACTAACTTAAACTCTTTTAACAGCTTTTAGTAAGCGTTTTCTGTTCCTGGTTTTCATGATATACTGTTTTTAAGTCAATCAAAAGGAGAATGAACATGAGAAAACAACGAGGTAGCTACTCGATATAGTGGAATGGATAGACCTATATCGAGTATGCTTTATCCAATCGACTATATCGCCGTCAACGATTATAAAATCATAATGACTGGAGCGATAAAAGATGATGGACCAATTAAAAAAAGAGTGGCTTAAAAGTGAGGAACAACAGAAAAATTTTACTGGCTGGGATTTTTCCTATTTAGATGGGAAATGGTCGTGTGAAGAGCCTCCGTGGGATTACCGAGAGCTTGTTTTAAATTATTTAACTCCAACTATGTCTCTATTAGATATGGGAACAGGTGGAGGTGAATTGTTACAAACATTTAACCATCCTTATGAACAGACAGCAGTAACGGAAGGGTATCCGCCTAATTACCAGCTATTATTACAAACACTTGACCCTCAAGGTGTAACAGTAAAATTTGTGGGGGAAGAGGACGTATTGGATTTTCCAGATGATTCATTTGATCTAGTGATCAATTCTCATGAATCTTTTGCAGTAGCTGAAGTGAAGCGTGTCTTGAAACCAGATGGGTTATTTATTTCTCAACAAGTAGGAGATTTCAACGGGTTGAATTTGGCTTCTCGTTTGATGCCAGAAGTAAGGAAAGAATGTTTTGATTTTCATCTTTCCTTAGTGAAAGCAGAACTAGAACAGCACCATTTTGATCTTTTGTTTTGTGACGAAGCCTATTTGAATCAACAATTCTTTGATATGGATAGTTTGATCTTTTATGTACGGACGATTGAATGGGAGTACCCAGGATTTACAGTTGAGAAAAATTTCAAAGAGTTATTGGGACTTTATGAAGAGTTGAAAGACATGGTACGATTTATAATTTGCAGCATCGTTTTGCTTTTGTTGCTCGTAACACAAAATAATGTACACATAAAAGTTACTACAAATCATTTTGAAATCCCTTGTGGTGAGCAGGTGATTTAGCAAAAAAGAGTGGGGTGTCATATGCGACCAAAATCAAAAGATGAATTGCTTGAAAAAGCAAACAGCCAATTCGATGATTTATGGAAATTAATTAACGGTATGAGTGAGGAAGATCGCAAGCAATCCTTTCAATTTAGTGAAGAGTTTTTGGCGAAAAAAAAGGAAGCACATTGGCGACGAGACAAAGACTTAAAAGATGTATTGATCCATTTATACGAATGGCATCAACTATTGTTACGATGGCTTGAAAGCAACTTTAACGGAGAAGAAAGAAATTTCTTGCCTGAACCGTATAATTGGCGAACCTACGGGAAGATGAATGAAGAGTTTGTAGAAAAGCATCAAACAACTTCTTTAGTGGAAGCTGAAAACGATCTGAAAAAAAGCCATGAGCAAGTAATGAAAAAATTAGACGCCTTGAGTAATGAAGAGTTATTCCAGAAAAAGCAATTTGCATGGGTGGGGAATACCACATTAGGTAGTTATTTCATTTCTGCAACTTCCAGTCACTACGAATGGGCAATCAAGAAGTTAAAACAATCTCAAAAAAATAAATGAATAGAATCAATAAAAAAGCGAAGATCCTAAAGAGGGACCTTCGCTTTTTAAACAAGCTATTTTATATTAGTACCAACCGTTTGCTTCCCAGAAAGATTTAGCTGCTTCCCATGAGCCATAACGAGAAGATACGTATTGTTCAGCAACTCGTTCTTGGTTTGCTGCTGAATAGTCACCATTTAAGTAAGAAGAATCTAATTGGTAACGTCCGATGTAACGACCGTTTGTTGCTGTATAAGAACCGCTAGATTCTTTTTGAGCGATCCATTCTTTCGCTGAGCTAGTGTTTGTTGTCGCTGGTGTTGCTTGTGCCGCTGTTTGCGTTGCCTGAGCAACTGGTTGAGCAGGTGCTGCTTGTTGAACTGGTTCTTGCTTCACTGGTTGTTCAGCCACTGTTTTTGTTTGAGCAGGCGCTTGGTAAGCTGTTTGTGTTGTTGCTGCTTGTTCGCCTGTTGGGATTGTTAATTGTTGACCTGAATAAATCAAGTTGATGTTTGAGATTGAATTTTTTTCTGCAATAGTTTGGATCAAGGAGTTATCACCAACGTATTTTTGAGAAATCGTTGATAGCGTATCACCTGATTGAACGGTATAAGCTTCGTCCGCATGTGCAGATGTTCCCATAAAGAATAGTGCGCCGGCAGTCAAAGTTGTTCCTAATAGTAATGTTTTAAGTGATTTCATGTAAGATCTCCTTCATAAATTTAAAAATAGTTTTGTTGTGTCCAACGAGGAATACTTTACCATGAGAAAATATTTCATAGGTAAAAGCTCTATGACACTTTGTAACAAAGATACGTTTTTTGTAACAAACAGATTATCATAAAATGTGAAAAACAATGAGAAAACCGTCATAAACGTTTAAAATAAACCACTAACAAGAACAATTGATGAGAAAAATAAACACTAAAAACAAGTAAAAAAAAGCTACATTTTTTGAAAATAAATACGAAATAATTGAAAACAGCGTAATTTTTTTTAAATTTAGCATGTGATGTTACAATAATAGAAACAAGGAGGCGATAACATGAGTAAGAGATATCAAAAAATAATGGTAGCTGTCGATGGGTCTAAGCAATCAGAACAAGCTTTTTTGGAAGCGCTAGATTTAGCGAAAGATAATGAAGCCGAATTATTTATCGTTTCGATCATCAATAAAGTAGAGTTGACACATAGCGCCTACGCATTTTCAAAAATCTATGCAGAAGAAAAACAGAAGATAGAAGTCGAAATGTTAAAAAAGATCCATGATGCGAAAGAATATGGGATCAATGACATCCATGCTATTGTTGAAACGGGTGACCCACGTAACTTGATTGGGACGGTGTTTCCACAACAAGAAGCGATCGATTTGATTGTCATGGGGGCTACTGGTAAAGGAGCAATCCAACAAGCTTTAGTCGGCTCTACAGCTTCTTACGTTGTTACTCATGCGCCCTGCAGTGTGTTAGTGGTCAAATAAGGAGGGGAAAGAATGGTACGTCCACAAGAGGTTACAGCTCCTAGAGAAAAAATTGAAATCCTCAAAATTTTAGAAGATGGTACGCAGACGAAAAAAGGTTATTCTGTTGCTTTAGTGAAATGGTCAGGCAAAACAGCGATTGCCTTACGCTGGGATGGTGATAGTCTGCAAGAGAAAGGATTTCCTGTCACTGTAAATGGGTACCATCCAGCTTGGTTCGTTTTGCCAGATCAATTAACAGATCTTTATAGTAGAGACTATCGGGAGTACCAAGAGTCGATCCGATTTATCACGTCAAGTGATCAAAAAGAATAGCTTATGTGCTGCGGAAGAAAGTTCATTGTGTGAAAGAATCGTAAACATTCAACATTGAGACAACCTTTTATATCAACAGGTTCCTAATAACTGAAGTAGGTGAAAAGATGAGTGCTGGTGATGTATTGAATGAAGTCAAGCAACTATGTAAAGAAAAGAAGTACGAAGAAGCAAAAATTTTGATTGAATCAAATAAAGAATTGCTAGAGGACAAATTTTCTGTTGCCCAACAGTTTATTGATTTAAAACAAGCATCAATCCTTGAACGGTTCAAATCTTTCTTTGGTGTAAATGAATGATCAAAAATGAGTGTGAAAAAGTGGTTGCTCACTTTTTTCACACTCATTTTTTGTTCGTTTATTCACAATCTATACACACACTAATCTTGTTTATTTAATAAATAAAATATCCAAAGTATCAGTATAATGACTGAAATAACTAAACTAATGACATGTCTAATTAAGACAGAAGGGATTTCCCAATGACGGAAAGAAAAGATTTGATAAGTAAAATAGATGCTTGGAAGAGAAATAAGTAAAACAGATAGTTTCTTTTTTGTCCAATTTATGTAATAGAAAAGAATACTTAGCATGATGAAAAATGGAATGTAAAAAACAAGCTGACCAATCGCAATCACGAGAGTGCCTCCCAGAATAATAATGATATCTGATACAAAATAACATTTTGTATCAAATGATGCAAGTATTTCTTTAATTGATAACCAAGAAGGACATACAAAGGTTTTTGATTAACAAGAAGTTTCTTGCTATAATTGATCCGAAAGAAAGGATGAAATTTTCATGGATCAAGTAATGTTAGAAGTCGATTTACATTTAGTAAACAATATACGTGTGATTTACTATGTGGTCAGTAATAGTGTAGAAAAAAGAGTACTTATGAATAAAATCAATGGTATTCTGACGAAAAAAGGTGTACACCAATTCAGCAGTAGCGAAGACAATTATTATAGTATACCTGTTGAAAAAGTTTTATATACAACGGTAAATGTCAGAACAGACCTAGATACAAAAGTAGATCATGAACCAATTTTTACTACGTATTGATTGTGACGGAGGAGAACAATGAATCCATACGAAGCACTTATCCAAGAATTGATTGACGGAAAAATTGAAAAAATTGAGGTCAAAAGAGAAGAGGTCATGCTTTTTCGTGAAGCGTGGCTAAAATTAGAGAATCGTAAATATGTCGTAGGTAAGGCATTATTGAACGGGAATGTAGTTTATCATTATGATACAACTAGGCTGTATTAATTACAAGAAATTAATCATATGGCAAAATTGTTGCTCATGATTTTATTATTAAAAAAACGCTTGAAATGGTTTTAGCCGTTTTGAGCGTTTTTTAATATTGAGCATTATTTAGAACAAGGGTGAGCAAAAGCTTTTGTGCCAAAGTCGGAGAAAAATCTCCAACTAGAGGCGGATGATGCCGTTTATTTTTATGGATATAATGAAATAAAAATAGGAGGTAGAAAAATGAAAGTAGTAAAAGTAGTTATTGGAACGGTATTATTTGCAGGAGTCGCATTAGTTGGCTTGAAGTTTTATACGCAAAACGCCCACGATGAGATGGCAGGTGTGGTAGACCAATTAAATCCGTTGGTAACAAAAGGAGAGGTATACGTCAAGACGAAAAAACCAGATGAAGTCAATTCATATGGAACAGCGACTTATATCCAAAAAGCTGCCGATCAAAAGGGACATAAACGAACGATTGAATTTACAGGTTTATCTATTTTAAAAGAAGGACATTATTTAAAGATCATTAATAAGGGCGCTCACGTCGAGTCATATGAAGAAGTTGACAAAAAAGAAGTACCTAAAAAAGCATTAGCTATCATTGGATAAATATAATTTTATTATGTAAACTTAAAGAGAATATAAAAAAACCAATCAGAAAACTGAGTTTCTGATTGGTTTTTTTATTGGGATGGTAGGGTTCGAACCTGCAATTGCTTGATTCAGAGTCAAGTGCCTTACCAGTTTGGCTACATCCCAATCAAACAATTTGATCATAGCACGACACAAAGAAAATGCAAGAGATTACTCTTTATCCAGCATTTTTTTGACAGTGATCATTCGTCTTTCTAACTTCTTGATTAAACCAGATGGAAGTGGGATCAAATTGGCAATTGATAATGTATTAGAAAGTAACTGAAATTCTTTTAGTGGAGCATCGATGATTCGATAGATCGTTGCCAAACGTTCGATGTATTCAAAATGTGTATAGTTTGTTTGTGAGATTAAAAATTTCAATAAATCAATCGCTTTTGCATAATCTTTCTCAGAATAATAGGCTAATGCTTGACGATAAAGTTTGATCTGTAACTCATTGAGTGAAACTGGGCTATAGCGATCCGTCCATTCCTTGACGGAAACTTTGGTTGGTGTATGACCATTTACATCACGAACGAAAATAATCGGAATTTCATTAGGATCTATTTTTTTATGAATTTTTTCCATTTCCCTCAATCCTTTCCATCATATTTAGCTAGAGTATAATGTATTTTTTATAAAAATACTAGCTTTTCTCTAAAGTCAACATTTGACCACCCATTGAGGTGAAAATTGCCTCAAAATCTTTGATTGCTACGGGTCTATTTTTTTCTCCATAAGGATCATTTACATAAATATTGTCATTGTCATAACCAGTAACTACACAGGCATGGTTTAATGGTGTCACTTTTACTTGCCCATTGTTTGTTTGCCAAGTAACGAAATCAGTATCAGTAGGCACTTGGAAATCTAAAGTAACGGAGGCCCACACAGGCTTTCCTTGTTGTAAAGCTTTCTTAATGTCATTGATTGTTGCATCGGTTTTTGGAAGAGTATGATAATCTGTTTTTACGATTGTCTGTGCCAACGAAGCGATAGGCGGGACATAGACGCCCATTGCCCAATCTCCACCGCTAATGTCCCCAACAAACCCTTCATTAGGATCGCCATGTGTACCATCAGCATTAAAAACAGGAACGTAATTCAATTGTTGAGCTAACTGGTTTTTAGAAGTCTCGTAACCATAATAAGAAAGCAGCATGGACAGTGAAGTAACTTCACAGCCATTTCCTAACGCTGGCTCGGTGAATTGGCTTTCCAAGGGGACATCAAGTAAAACTTGTTTTTTAGCATAACTACTCACTTTTTCAGTATCCTTTCCAACATTGTGTGAATGGTGAAAATAAGTGGTGGCAGAAAAAATAACGAATAATAGGACTGCCAAGAATAATATTTTTTTACCAATGAATCTTTTCATAATAATTCCCCTTTTTTCTGATATTTACATATTATAATGCTTTTTTTTAAAAATAAAATAAAAAATTTGACATGTTGTTTTCCAAATTTAAAATAAGAAGACAAAAGTCCTGAAAAATCACAGGATCAATAGCCGAATAATTTTTTTAAATTGAAAAAAATGTTTCGATTTATTGATAGTTTTTAATTGTGAAAACGAAAACAGTACGCTATAATGCCAGTAAGGTCGAAATAAATCGCAGGTCAAATAACAAATGTTTTTAGATGATGTTTATTTGAAAGAGCAATTACTGTTTGAAAAAAACAGTTACCTTATAAAAGAGCTTGGTAGTTTAGGAGGATTTTGATGACGGAAGAAATGATTAATTTAGGAGAGCAATATTCATGTAAACCGATTGGGTTTACAAAAGCAGTTATCGGAGAAGTTGTTTCAAAAATGACGAATTGTGCCGTAGTCAAAGTTGCTCAATGCGCAATGGAAGATCAAGAGTTATTAGAAGAAAAAGCAAGTATGGTTGTTGCAAAATACGAAACATTTGAATAAGAAGAAATGATTTTGGACGTACAGTAACGAAATCGGTACTGTATGTCCTTTTGCTTGTAATTTTTATTTCTTTTTCGAGTATTTGGAAAGAGAAAAGAGGTGTAGTTAGATGATTAGTATATTTACTTTACTATTATTTTTATTTGTCTTTGTTATGTGTTTGTTTTTATGGTTGGTACGTCGAGAAATCGTCTATCGAACGGTTAGAAATCGCTGGGTTTACTTAGTCGTGCCTTTTCTGGCTATCTTAGTTCTTTGGTTTACGCTGATTAGTCAACCAACTGCAGATGAATTGGCAAAAGGGGTCTTGTCAGCGCTAATTTTCATCAGCTTTTTGCTAGATAGTCGTGGTATAACAGAAGATGGGCTTGTTCTAAATAGCTTTGATAAAAAAGGTGTTCCTTTTTCTGAGATCAATAAAATCGTTTTGTATCAACCGGAAGGATCTTCCATCATAAAAATGAATTTCTTTCGTAACGGTTGGCGTGGACCCATGCTGAAATTTTCTGTATCAATGGAAGAGTTGGTCACTTTTTTAGCACAGCATTTAAATGATGATGCCGAAATTGATATTATGATTGATTCTGATCAAGAGTAAGTTACTTTAGAATAAGAACAAAGAACGATAGTGAGCGATATATGGGATGAACCTATTTCGGAGTCGCATATATAATAAGAGACTGAGGCAAGTATTAGCTCGGTCTCTTTTTTCTTTGCCTTGCAGACGCTAGATTACACAGCATTTCAAAATGATTCTTCGTATGAGAAAGAGTTTGTTTATTTATTTTTGAATCGTTGCGATCACTTTTATAATAACATTAAAAAAATTGTTTCACTAATTTGATATATATTAGCTCTATTATAATGAAAGGACTTTTAATTTTAATGAAGAGGATAAAACTCAATTTTTTCAAAATTATATTCTCACTATTCATTTTTTCGATCTCTGTTTTAAAAATAAATAGTGAACTTTCTACCATTAGGTTAAGCAAAGTGTTACAAACAATTAGTAATGAATCTATCTTAAAAATTTTCAGTTTGTTTTTAGTAGGTGCTTTAGGCATTTTCATTCTTTGTCTCTACGACTTTGCATTGATCCGAAAATTGAAGACGATGAAAATTTCTAAAATAAAACTATTAAAAATCAGCTGGATTGCCAATTCATTCAATGCAGTTTTGGGATTTGGTGGAATTTTTGGTGCCAGCGTACGTTATAATTTCTATAAAAACTATATTGACCAAAGCAGAGTAAACCAACTAAAAAAAGCGATTTCGCTATTATTGATCTCATCTATTTCTGGTGTGGGCGTATTATCTGCAATGGTGCTGCTAAATGTTTTTCCAGAAAGTCATTTATTAGAGGGAAATGATACGATCAAGATTGGTTTAATTGTCAGTGCTTGTTTGTTGCCTCTATATATCGGCTACATTAGTATCAAACCGCCACTTCCAGCTGCGAGATGGTTAGGTTTACAATTCACGATCGTATCAACGATTGATTATCTCACTTCTGGTATTGTGATGTACGTCGCGTTTCGTTTTCTTAACTTGCAGGTTCAATTCGTTGATATGGAAAGTATTTTTATTTTAGCAACGATTGCTGGAATTATTAGTATGGTACCAGGTGGTTTTGGTGCGTTTGATGTCATTTTCCTTTTAGGCGCTACACAGGAGCTGCAGATAGATAAAGAAGCAGTATTGATGGCGCTGATTCTGTATCGTTTAGCGTATTACTTCATTCCACTATTGTTTGGTTTATTGTTCAGTGTGAGTGAAGTTCAAATGCTGATTAGTCAAAAAATCAGCAATAATCAATTTACGATTCTTACGAAGGAATTTACGACAGTAGTATTTTCGATTACGCAAGCACAGATGAAGCAAATTGGAAGAACGCTCAGCACAGCCATTTTTCTATTTTGTTCATTAACATTTTTATTTGATTCATGCATTTTATTTTTTGAATATGCATATATGGGAATGAAGTCGGCTTTTTTTATTGCGCCAATTTACGTATGTCTGAGCATTTTATTACTGACAGATGTTGTAGGGATTTATAAAGGGGCGATCGATACTTGGGAAATGTTGCGTTTCAAACTGATGTTATTAGCACTTTGTCAGTTTTATCTTTTTTGGGAAGACCAAAGTTTGACAGCCCTCTTATTAACAACGGTATTATTTGTAGATACTCTATTTTATAGGAGATGGTTAGAGGTCGAAGTCATCAAACAAAGTGTTTTAGAAAAATTGATTTGGACTTTAGCATGTCTCTATGTATTTGATAGTCTAACTGAAATTTTTCCGATATTGCCTAGACAATCATTCTTTATTCTGAGTGGAACGACACTATTATTGCTTTTACTTTCTGGGCTTTGGTCAGTTATACACCGAAGAAGAAAAAGGAAATCATTAAAGCTTGATTTAAAGCTATTAGATGATGCTGAATATCGAAATTTCTTAGAACAAAATGGTGGAAATCACTTAGCTCATTTAGGTTTTTTAAAGGAAAACCGAGTTGCGTGGTGGGAAGATGTTGCAGTGATTTATCAAGAAAATAACCATTATCTCTTTATTTTAGGTGATCCAGTTGGTAAACAAGAAGCCATTTTTCCTTTTTTGAAAACTTTGGTGTCTAAAGCGAATCAATTAGGCAAACGAATTGTTTTTTATCAAGCTTCCACACAGTACCTTAGTTTTTATAATGATCTAAATTGCGAATTTTTCAAGTTAGGAGAAGAAGCAGTCATTGATTTATCTGAGTTTTCACTATCAGGGAAGAAGAAGAGAGGGTTTAGAGCAACATTAAACCAAATGGAAAAACTAGGGTATACGTTTGAAATCATCGAACCGACAATTGTTTCAGAGTCATCAGAAAGCGTGGGCTCAATTTCTTCGGAATTTTCACCAACATCACAGTTATCCCATGATCGTGAACTGTTGTCAGAATTGAAAGAAGTATCTGATCAATGGTTAAGGTCAAAAAATGAGATGACTTTTTCTGTCGGACGATTTGAGAAGGAATATTTAAATTGTGCAGCAGTTGGTATTATAAGAAATCAAGAACAAAAAATTGTTGGCTTTGTTTCCATGATGCCAACTTATACTAATGAGACCATTTCAGTCGACTTGATCCGTTGGTCTATCAGTGAAGAAGTGGCAATGATGGATGCTCTTTATTTATATTCCATCCTATGGGCTAAGGAACAAGGTTATCAAAAATTCAATTTAGGAATGGCTCCGTTCTCTTCTACTTATAAAAACACAATTAATTTAGAGAATACGTTTATTTACAGCGTCTATAATAATACTCAGTATTTGTATTCATTCAAAGGGTTAAGGAAATACAAAGAAAAATACAAGCCTCAGTGGGCTGCAAAATATCTCGTTTACGAAAATAAAACCTGGGTGTTGAAAAACTTATATGCTTGTTATAAATTAATTCATTCAAAATAATAGAAAAAGATGATAGTCGTAACAAAGCCATCAGGAAGAGGTTGAGACAAAAGTGTTTAGTATCAAGAAATAAGAAGGAATTTCCGAAAATTGACAAGAAACACAAAAACTCATTTTATTCGTTTTAGAGATACTAGAAGAGACTGAGACAACTTTTGTCCCAGTCTCCATATTATCTAATTTTTTAAGATCATTAAAGGTATCTCTAAATTTTTTAGTGAAATTTGATAGAATTTATTAATAGGCAAGTCTAATAGAACGCATGAATAGACTATTTTAAGATTTTTATGTAATTAATGTAACAAGTCCTTCTGGTTAAAGGTAGGATAAAAGAAAATTGATAAAGAGCTCAGGGCGACCTTCGCCCCGAGCTCTTTATCTTTAGTAGTTTAATATAGACAGAAATGGTATCACAGAGTGAATATTAAACCATAAGCAGACACTTTTAAGGAGTTGAAAAGCTATTTTAAAAATGTGCACTTATTGTTCAAGTTAAAGCACGCTATTCACAACCATTAAAGTATTGGGCTAAAAGTTGGTTATTACATAGAGGTTTTAGTTAAATACACGGAAACGATCTTCGTCGTTCATATATTCTTTTTCTCCAGCTGGTGTTTCTGGTGAGCCAAACACTAATTGAGAACGTAGTTTCCAATTAGATGGGATGTTCCATTCTTTAGCGACAGCTTCGTCAATTACTGGATTGTAATGTTGCAAGTTAGCTCCTAAACCTTGTTCTGTTAAGGCTACCCATGTATTTGCTGTAGCAATCCCATTTGATTGTTCTGACCAATCTGGGAAGTTGTCAGCATATAATGTAAATTGTTCTTGGAGATTTTTGATGATATCTGTATCTTTAAAGAACAAGACTGTTCCATAGCCTTTTTTGAAGCCAGCTAATTTATTTTGCGTATTTGGAAAAGCTTCAGCAGGTGTCAATGGGCGAAGAGCTTCTTCGGTCATTTCCCATAATTTTTCGTGAGCATCTCCAAAAAGAATGACTGCTCGTGTTGATTGTGCATTAAATGCAGTTGGACTTTCTTTGATTGCTTCTTTGATCAAAGCTGTTAATTCTTCATTTGATAGTGTTACGTTACGTCCTAAATCATAGATAGAACGACGGTTTTGCAAAGTTGTTGTAAATGTTGTCATGGTAAAATCTCCTTTAGTTGCGATCTGCATATTTTATGAGTACAAACGAAGTATATCACCTTACAAAAAGTAAGTGAAATAATATGCTCACAAAAAATAAGTAAATTTTTTAATGAATATTAAAATAATAGAGGTTATTTTAGTTAACGTTTCCATTGTTGTTAAACTAAGTAAAACTCGATCATTTTAAAATAGCAATATATAATTATTAAATATCTGTTTATTTTTTATTATCATTTTCCCATTAAATTTTATTCGTTTTTATAGAAAATAAGTATATATTTCTTAAATAAGTTTTTTAGTTAAATTTTTCAGTGAATATTTATAGTATTTTCTGAAAATTTAAAGAATTGGGGTATGGATTATGGAAAATCAACAAGACAAGGGCTTCTTCGGTCAGCCGAAGGGGTTGTCAACATTGTTCTTCACAGAGATGTGGGAACGATTTAGTTATTATGGTATGCGTGCGCTGTTGCTTTACTACATGTACGATACTGTAGCAAACGGTGGACTTGGATTACCTACCGCAACAGCATTAGCAATTATGTCAATTTATGGTTCACTGATTTATATGTCTAGTATCATCGGTGGTTGGGTTTCAGACCGGGTACTAGGTGCAAAAAGAACTGTTTTCTTCGGTGGAATATTTATTATGCTTGGACATATCGTCTTAGCGTTGCCATTTGGTGTTTCCACTTTATTCGTCTCAATGGCTTTGATTATCTTTGGGACAGCCTTTTTGAAACCAAATGTTTCCGGAATGGTTGGACATCTTTATTCAAAAACTGATTTAAGACGAGATGCCGGCTTCTCTATTTTTTATATGGGAATCAACTTAGGTGCGATGTTAGCACCGATCATCGTAGGAACGATCGGACAGGAATACAACTACCATCTTGGCTTCTCATTAGCTGCAATCGGAATGTTCTTTGGTCTGTTACAATACGTGATCCAAGGACGTAAAACGTTGGATGGTATAGGAACAGTTGCTCCTAACCCATTAACAGCAGCAGAGCGTAAAAAATTCATTCGTAACTTAGTCATTGCTTTAGTTGTGATTGTAGCAATCTTTGGTGGCGCACAAGTCACTGGACATTTAACCATTGATTTCTTTGTCAATTCAATTAGTGTTTTAGGTATTCTTTTACCGTTATACTATTTTGTTAAAATGTTAACAGCTAAAAATGTTACAGCAGAGGAAAAACCAAAAGTATGGGCGTATATCCCATTATTTTTAGCAGCGATCATTTTCTGGTCGTTACAAGAACAAGGATCTTCCATCTTGGCTCTGTTTGCACAAGAACGGACACAATCAACATTGTTCGGTATGAATATTCCAGCTAGTTGGTATCAATCATTGAATCCGATTTTCATCTTCGTCTTGACACCAGTATTTGTTACATTGTGGACGAGATTAGGAAAACGACAACCATCAACAGTAGTGAAATTTTCACTAGGACTATTATTTGCTGGGTTATCTTTCTTATTAATGATGTTACCAGGCATGCTTTATGGCACAGATAGTAAAGTAAGTCCAATGTGGTTGATTGGCAGCTTCTTCATTGTCGTAATCGCTGAATTATGCTTATCGCCAGTTGGCTTGTCTGCGACAACAAAATTAGCACCTAAAGCTTTTGAATCACAAACCATTGCTATCTGGTTCTTGGCAGATGCTTCTTCACAAGCGATCAATGCACAAATCGCGCGTTTCTATACACCAGGTACTGAATCTGCTTATTTCGGGATTGTCGGTGTCGTAGCAATCGTCGGAGCAGTTGTATTGTTTATGATTAAAGAACCAATCAAAAAATTGATGGGTTCCATTCATTAAACCAAATGAAGTTATAAAAGAAAGTATCAAAGTTAGTGGAAATAACTAGCTTTGGTGCTTTTTTTATATGGATAAGTATAAGAAATAAGTAAAGGATAGCGATTGATGGATGTGAATCACAAGAAGTAGTCCTAAACTTTTTTTGAGAGGATTTGGTAAAATAATCTCTATAAGCGCAAACAATTAATTTCTAAAAAAAATAGGAAAAAGAACAAATGTTCAGTTGTTTTTGGTATAATGAATGAGGAATGAATCTAAGGAATAAGGAGAGGGAAAATGTCTTTACAATTTATTCTCGGGACAGCCCGAAAAGACCACCGTACAGCGTTGATTGATGAATCAGTCGAATGGTTAGCAAAAGATAGTACGCACCAGGTATTTTTCCTTGTACCTAACTATAATAAATTTGAACAAGAACAAGAAATCTTGACAGAGCTGCGTCAAAGAAGTGGCAAAACGTCATTTAGTACAACGAATGTCCAAGTCTTTAGTTTTTATCGTTTAGCGTGGTATTTGTTGCAGCAAACAACGTTATTGTCTGGTAATGAACTTTCAGAATCTGGTTCGGCAATGATCTTGCGACAGATCCTAGAAAAAAATGAAGAAAATTTAACGATTTTTCGGGGAGAAATCAATAAAAAAGGGTTTATTCGCCAGTTGCAAGAACTGCACAATGAATTACGTATTGGAAATATTTCACCTGAAGATCTTGTCTTTTCAGAATTAGCGGATACGGTAAAAGCTGAAAATCAACAATTGAAAATGAAAGATCTTCAATTGATTTTTACAGCTTTTGAAGAAGAATTAGTCCAACGTGCGCTGCAATCTGAAGATGCTTTGACCATTTTGGCAAATTATCTACAAACGCAAGACATGTCTAAGGTGAAATTTATCGTTAGTGGTTTCACTCGAGTCAATGCGCAAGAATATCAATTGTTACAGGTCATGATGGAAAAGGGACAGCTAGTGATTGATTTGCTTCTTGATCGTCCTTATATCACGGATATGCCTGAAGTGTTGACATTGTTTCATGAAACAGGAAAGCTCTATTTCCAACTAATCAACAGTGCCAAAGAACGAAGAGTGCCGGTTTTAGTGGAAAAATTTGCCCCAGAACATGAAAGACCGCTTGCACTCATGCACTTGCAAAAAATGTGGGAAGAAACTTCTAGCAACAAAAAAAGCCAGCCGCTGAAGGTTGGGCAACAAGAGGCGTTGAGAATTTGGGAAGCAGAGAACGCCACTGAAGAAGTCAGACAACTAGCTGTGGAGATCCGTCGTTTGGTCAGCGAGGAAAATTATCGCTATCGTGACATTCAAGTGTTAACGAAAGATATGGCGTTTTATGGTAACTTGCTACAACCTGTTTTCAAAGAAATGGCGATTCCTTTTTATATTGATGAAGAGCAGTTGATGGAGAATCATCCATTGATCGAATGGATCAATAGTTTATTCGCTTTAGATCGGTATGCCTATCGTTTGAATGATATCATGCGTTTTTTCAAAACTGAATTATTCATTTGTGAAGCGGATGATACACTAGACTTAGTCAGTTGGCGTGAGCAAAGAAATCAGTTCCGAGCAAAATTAGATGTCACAGAAAATGTAGCACTTGCTTATAACTATCAAGGTTCATACTGGACGAGAGAAAAAGATTGGCAGTTCGTGTCTTACGATTTTGAAGCAGAACAACTGGAAGATGTTCAAGAATTAGAAAAACGCTCGAATGATATTCGGCACTTCTTCAAAGAGAAAGTCCCAACATTTTTTGACAAGATGAAAAAATGTAAAAATGGACAAGAAGGCGCGACGGTCTTTTATCGTTTTTTGGTGAACAGTGGCGTACAACAACAATTAGTTTTTTGGCGAAATCAAGAAATTGAACGAGGCAATTTAGCAGCAGCCCGAAACCATGAGCAAACATGGGGGGCGTTAATTGATTTACTGGACGAGTATTCGCTCATTTATGGGGAATCTGAATTTGACTGGCATTTGTTTCAGGAAATCATTACCAGCGGGTTAGAAAATTTAAGTTATGGGAAGATTCCTACAGCAATCGACCAAGTACGCATCAACCGCTTGGAACTGGTACGATCAAACCAGGCGAAAGTCACGTTTGCCATTGGCTTGAATGATCAAGTATTTCCTGATCGGCACGAAACGAAAGGCTTGCTTTCTAGTGAGGAAAGGGAAACGTTGAATGCTCGTTTAGCGGAAGAAAAATTTTTATTTGATCCCGCAAAAGAGAACTTGTCTTTTGAACCATTGCAAGCCTACTTGGTGTTTGCTTCAGCCACTCAGCGTCTATACCTCAGTTACGCTCAAAGTTATGATACAAACACGTTGAAAATCTCTCCTTATTTGAAACGAATCATGGAATACTTGATGATCCCAGCTGAAAGAAAAGAGCATTTGGTTTTAGACAGCGATCCGAGTTGTTATATCGGTACGTATCGTAGTGGGATCAATACAATCAATCATATCTATCGTTTAGCAAAGGAAGAGAAGAAAAAAGTTCCGGTGTATTGGCGCCAACTAAGAGAGCAGATCTTGCAATCACAATGGCGAAATTTTGCATTGCGCATTTTTGAAAGTCAAGAACATCTGAATGTCCCGGTGTCATTACCTAAAAAGATGGCAGAGGAACTTTATGGTAAAGATATTTATACCTCTATTTCCAGATTAGAAAATTTCTATAATTGTGAATATAAATATTTTGTCCAATTTGGTTTGAAACTGAAAGAACGAATGGTCTATGGTTTAACGCCGGCTGCTACAGGTGATTTTTATCATGAATCATTAGACCGTTTCTTTAAATTACTATTTTCAAATCAGATATCGCTAGTAGAAATGACCGATACACAACGTAAAGAGTTTACTGAAAAAGTCTTGCAAGACGTCTTTGGCGAGTTACGCTTTGAAATTTTAGATAGTTCAGCTCGAATGAACTATATTCGTTATCAGTTAGGACAAACGATCCAAAAAGTAGCTTGGGCATTACAAAAGCAAAGTAAAAATACAGGGATGAAGCCCCTTCAAACAGAAATATTGTTTGGCCAAATAGCGGGCGCTCAAGGTATCCCAGGGTTGGAATTACCACTGAATAATGGAGGGAAACTACATGTTCGTGGGAAGATTGATCGTGTGGATGTTGCTGTTGAACAAGCGGATACCTGGCTTAGTGTTGTCGATTATAAATCAAGTGGACGTTCCTTTGATGTCACTGAAGCTTACTACGGGATGGCTATGCAACTGTTGACCTATCTAGACGTGGCGTTGATGGATGCTGTCAAATTGACTGGAAAAGCATTGGTTCGACCAGCTGGTTCCTATTATTTACATGTCCATAATCCGATTTTGTCTGAAGCAAATGAAATTGAAAAAGAGACATTGAAAAAATTCAGTTATGACGGCATCTTTGTCGATGAACCTGAGTTATTGGAAGTATTAGATCATTCACTGGAAGCAAAAGAGAACTCTTTGATTTATCCGATCAAGAAAAATGCGAAAGATGTCTATCAAAAGGGAAGTTTTAGTAAAGAAAAATTCTATACAGAACAGGAACTCCAACTTTTTATGGCGCATAATCGTGCGAATATGCGTTTAGCAGGGGATAAAATCACGTCAGGGGAGATCAAACTTAATCCAGCATACAAAGACAAGGAGCGGCTTGCTTGTCAAATGTGTCCTTTTAGAAGTGTTTGTACGTTTGATGTGATGTTGCAAGAAAACAATTATCACCGTTTAGAAAAATTAAACAAGGAAGAAGCCCTGCGAAGAATAGAAAAAAGGAGTGAGGAAGAATGACCAAAATTCCTTTGAGACCAGAAAACGAACGATTCACTGACGAACAATGGCAAGCCATTTTTGATCAGGGAGATAACTTGCTGGTATCAGCTTCCGCTGGTTCTGGAAAAACCACAGTGCTTGTCCGTCGAGTAATCGAAAAACTAAAAATGGGGTTCAATATTGATGAACTTTTGATCGTGACGTTTACAGAAGCGGCAGCGAAAGAAATGAAAGAACGGATCCAAGAAGCTTTACAAGAAGCAGTCAATAGTGAAAGCGATCCGGCACGCCAACAACATTTCACGAAACAGCTGATTTTATTGCCGAGTGCTAATATTTCTACTTTACATGCTTTTTGTTTAACGGTCATCCGCCGATTCTACTACTTGATCGATATTGATCCAGTTTTTCGGATGTTAACGGATGAGACAGAAACGATCTTAATGAAAGAAGATGTTTGGGATGAATTACGCGAGGCTTGTTATAGCGAAGATCGGGAAGAGTTTTTCCAATTAACGATGAATTTTTCAAATGATCGTTCAGATGATGGATTGACCAATCTGGTTTTCTCTCTTTATGAATTTGCGCGAGCGAATCCTGATCCCAAGCGTTGGTTAGATCAATTAGTGGATAACTATCGTTTAGATGATGGATTAGCTCATTCACCATTGTACCAAGAACAATTGCGACCACTTCTACTTACAGATATGGCACAAAGTGTGCAACTTTATGAAGAAATGGTTGGATTAGCGCAAGAAGAAGGTCTGGAAAAAATGTTGGAACAAGTTGCAGGAGAAAAAGAACAAGTCCAACGCATTTATGATCACTTATTACAAGATCAATTGCCGGAAGCCTATACGGGTTTAGAAACATTGACTTTTACTACTTTTAAAAGCAGTCGCAAAGCAGAGCTGAAAGAACGTTCAGCCGAAGTTAAAAATTTAAGAGATCAGGCGAAAAAAATCATTCAGAAAATTGGAAAAACATATTTTCCGATTTCTCCTGAACAATTGACCGAACGGACGAAAAAAGCTGCTGTCCTAGTGGAAGAGTTGACGAATGTCACCAAACGTTTCATGGATGGCTTTAGCCAACGAAAAAGAGAAAAGGGAGTAGTAGATTTCAATGATTTAGAACATCTTGCCTTGCGAATCTTGACGACTCAAACAGAAGAGTCATGGCTTCCAAGTGAAGCATCAAAGCTTTATCGTAAGCAATTCAAAGAAGTAATGGTCGATGAATACCAAGATATCAACCAGTTGCAAGAAGCTATCCTTTATTGGCTTAGACAGCCTGATCCGACAAACGGCAATTTATTCATGGTTGGGGATGTCAAACAGTCGATTTATTCTTTTCGACTAGCTGATCCTAGTTTGTTTATTGAAAAGTATGAAGCATTTTCAACAGCTGAGGGTGGAAGACGGATCATTTTGGCAGAAAACTTTCGTTCCCGAAAGGAAGTCCTGTCATTTACCAATCTGGTGTTCCAACAATTGATGGACCCTGTTGTGGGACAAATCGCTTATGATGATGCTGCACAATTACGATTAGGATTTCCCGATTTCCCCGAAGTCGATCGCTTTGAACCAGAACTATTGATTTACGAAAAAGAAGAAGAGCCAAACAGCGACCTTCCAATTGATGAGAATCTAGAGGACAAAACAGAAGGCGAACTCTTTATGACGGGCTTAAAAATCCGCGAACTGATTGATGAAAAATTCCTGATCTATGATAAAAAAATGAAACAGAATCGTCCTGTCGAATATAAAGATATCGTACTTTTAACACCTACAAAGAAGAATAACCTTACGATATTAGAGATTTTTAAAACATTGGATATTCCTTTAGAAATGAACGATGCCCAAAATTATTTTCAATCTACGGAGTTGCGTACGATGATTTCTTTACTCCAATTGATTGATAATCCATATCAAGATATTCCATTGGCAGCCGTTTTACGTTCACCGATCGTAGGACTGATTGAACCAGAACTGGCACAGATCCGTTTAGCTGATCGAACGCATACCTATTATGATGCGGTGCTGGCTTACCAAACAGCAAATCAGAATGAATTAGCTGATAAATTGCGCCATTTCAATGACCAACTCGAATTGTGGCGGGAACTGGCTCGGCGGTCTTCAATCACTGACTTGCTGTGGGAGATCTATTTACAAACCGGTTATTTAGAATATGTAGCAGGTTTACCAGCTGGTGCCCAAAGACAAGCAAACCTTTATGCGTTGGCTGATCGTGCGAAAGCGTATGAACAAAGTTCGTTTAGAGGGTTGTATCAATTCGTTCGCTTCATCGAAAAGATGCAGGAAAAAGACAAAGATTTAGCGGAGCCGGTGATTTCATCCAGCGATAATGCTGTTCGAGTCATGACGATCCATGCAAGTAAAGGCTTAGAATTTCCTATTGTCTTTTTATTAGATATGACCAAACAATTCAATTTGCAAGATTTAAAAAAGCGATATGCTTTTGAAGAAAAACTAGGTGCGGGGATTCGTTATATGGACCCTGATACTCGGGTGTTGTATGATACCTTGCCTTACCAAGCAATCAAATCAGCCAAACAAAATAAGTTATTGTCAGAGGAGATGCGTAAACTCTACGTTGGTTTGACCCGTGCGGAACAAAAATTATTTATTATCGGCTCGTATAAAAATAAAGAAGATACCTTGAAGAATTGGTCAGAAGCTTCTGAACAAACCAAATTAGTCTTAGAGCCAACGACTCGATTAAAAGGGAATAGCAGCTTGATGAGCTGGATCGGTCTTAGTTTGATGCGTCATCCATTGATGCAAAACTATTTTGCCGAAGCAACCATTCTTTCAGAATTAAAAAACTCTGATAGCCAATTTGCAATTACTTGGATGAATCAACAATCTCTGCTTGAAAAAAGGCAACGTTTAATAGCGCAAGAAAACGATGCTGCTGAAAATAATGACGTGGATCAAACACCACTATCACCTGCTCTGAAAGCACGACTCGATTATCGTTATCCTTTCAAAGAGTCAACGCAAACCACAAGTTATCAATCGGTCTCTGAAATTAAACGTTTGTTTGAAGATCCAGATGATACGCTTGATGCTAAACTTGTCTGGGAAAGTAATGAAACAAGAGGGTTAAACCGCCAATTCCGTTATACGCAAGATACATTGGCTGAACCACGTTTCTTACAAAAAACGCAACAGGTTTCAGCTGCGGCAATCGGAACTGCAACACACTATTTATTGCAATTGCTGCCATTAGAAATGCCGACTACTGAGTCGATCCAAGCATTGCTAGATGAATTAGTCAAAAAGCGTTTAGTGGATCAAAAGGTAGCCAAAAAAATTGATTTTTCTGCTATTCTTTGGTTTTTTGAAACCGAGCTAGGAAAAGAATTGATCAAGCAAAAAGAGCATGTCAAACGGGAACAACCGTTTTCGATGTTATTACCTGCAGAACGGGTCTTTGAACAATACCCAAATGAAGAAGATGAATTGCTGATCCATGGGATTGTTGATGGTTATATCGAATTATCCACGACGATTCAATTATATGACTTTAAGACGGATTTCATTTTAGATCGCAACGATGAAACAGCGATTGATGCTGTCATTCAAAAATATCGTGGGCAATTGAATCTCTATCAACAGGCGTTGACAGAATCTTTAGAAAAGCCTGTCACAGATGTCTTTCTTGTCTTATTAAGCGCAAAGAAAATAATAAATATTAATAAATAATAATAATTGAGCAACTAGGACTTACACTTTGTAAGTAATATGCTATACTCTTAGCAAAGAGGTGAGTAAAATGGAGCTAACACAGACAGAGTTCACTTTATGTCCTAAATTTGAAAAGACCTTTTCGATTTTAGGTAAAAAATGGAATGGGCTGATTATTGATGTATTGCTTGAAAATGGTCCGCAACGCTTTGTTGATCTCGCAGCTAAAATACCTATGGTGAGTGATCGGGTTTTAGTTGAACGATTAAAAGAACTTGAAAAAGAAAAAATCATCGCCAGAAACTTCTCATGTAAAGAGTCCAGCCGTTCAGAATATATGTTAACTGAAAAAGGAGCGGATCTTCAAAAGGCCATTGTTCAGTTACAGGTTTGGAGTGAAAAATGGGTGACAGAAGAAGAATGCAGTTGATTTTGGAAGTGAAATCTTGTAAACTGGCATTAGATGAATAGCTAAAGAACGTTGACGAAAAAGAGTAGTTTGGCTAAACCAGTCCAGGGAGATCTGTCATAGACTGTAAGCAGATCCTGAGTTTGAAAAATGAAGTTCACTTTCTGAGTTCGTCTGATTTATTCAGACCGGCAAATGTCGTTAAAAAAGTAAGTGTACGGTTTTGACCGTAAATTAGGATGGTAACGCGAAGACCTCGTTCCTTTGTAGGAATGAGGTCTTTTTTGTATTTGAATTTGAAGGAGGAAATAGGGAATGTCTCTACAAGCCCAATTAGAAAGCTTGAAAGAAGCCACAATCGTTAAAATAGCGACAGCACACGATTTAAAAGAATTAAATCAAATTCGTGTAGAAACTTTAGGAAAAAAAGGACCAATCACCGAAGTTTTACGGGGAATGAAGGATCTAAGTCCTGAAGAACGTCCGAAAGTTGGTAGTTTTGCCAATGAGATTCGTGATCTGTTGACAGCAGAAATTGAACGTAAAAAGCAAGCGTTAGAAGAGGCGGCACTTGCAACAGCTTTAAGCAAAGAAACAATTGATGTGACCTTGCCAGGACGTCAAGTCAAACAAGGAAACCGCCACATCTTGACACAAATCATGGAAGAAATCGAAGACATCTTTGTCGGAATGGGCTACCAAATTGTTGAAGGGTATGAGGTGGAGTCTGATCATTATAATTTTGAGCGAATGAACTTACCAAAAGACCACCCAGCTCGTGATATGCAAGATACTTTTTATATTTCAGAAGAGATCTTGATTCGTACGCATACCTCACCAGTACAAGCACGTACGATGGAAAAACATGACTTTTCAAAAGGTGCACTTCGAATGATCTCACCTGGGAAAGTATTCCGTCGTGATACAGATGATGCTACTCATAGTCACCAATTCCATCAAATCGAAGGATTAGTGATCGATGAAAATATTACGATGGGTGACTTAAAAGGCACGTTAGAAGTCGTAATGAAAAAGATGTTTGGTGAAGAACGTGAGATTCGACTACGTCCTAGTTATTTCCCATTTACTGAACCTTCTGTTGAAGTGGATGTCAGCTGTTTCAAATGTGGTGGCGCTGGCTGTAATGTCTGCAAGCACACCGGTTGGATTGAAATCTTAGGAGCTGGGATGGTTCATCCAAATGTATTGAAAATGTCAGGTATCGATCCGGAAAAATACTCTGGTTTTGCTTTTGGCCTTGGCCCAGATCGAGTAGCAATGCTACGTTACGGTGTCAATGATATTCGTAATTTCTATCAAAATGACTTGCGTTTCTTAAGTCAGTTCAAAGGGGAGTAAAAAGCATGTTAGTTTCTTATAAATGGTTAAATAAATATCTTGATTTGTCAGCAGTTACGCCAAAAGAACTAGCTGATAAAATGTCAGTGACTGGGATCGAAGTGGAAGGAATCACGGTTCCTGAAGAAGGCTTAAAAAAAATCGTAGTCGGCGAAGTCAAGGAATGCGTACCACATCCTGATTCCGATCATTTATCGATTTGCCAAGTGGATATCGGTGAAGAAGAACTTTCACAGATCGTTTGTGGCGCACCTAACGTGAAGGCAGGGATCAAAGTCATCGTTGCTTTACCTAATTCACGGATCGCAGGGAATGTAAAAATCAAAAAAGGGAAAATGCGTGGTCAAGTTTCTAATGGGATGATTTGTGCCTTACAAGAAATTGGCTATCCAGATAGTGTTGTTCCCAAAGAATATGCTGAAGGAATCTACTATCTTCCACAAGAGGCAGTCAATGGAGAGCCCGTCTTTTCTTATTTAGACATGGACGATTCAATTATCGAGTTATCGATTACACCGAACCGCGCAGATGCTTTATCTATGCGAGGAGTAGCATATGAAGTGGGGGCGATTTATCGTCAAACACCTCATTTTGCAGAGGAAGAATTAGTAGAAGCAGCACGTCCGGCAAAAGACAAAATCAAGGTGACAGTCGAAGATCCAGAAGCTGTGCCTGCTTATCAAATTCGAATCATTGAGGGCGTAAAAATCCAATCTAGTCCACAATGGTTACAAAATATCTTGATGAATGAGGGGATTCGACCAATCAACAACGTAGTAGATATCACAAACTACATCTTACTGTTGTTTGGACAACCATTACATGCGTTTGATTATGATCGGCTAGGATCACAAGAAATCGTCGTCCGTCAGGCAAAAGCAACAGAAAAAATCGTTACGTTAGATGGCGAAACACGTGAGTTAACACCCGAAAATCTCGTGATCACTAATGGAGAACAACCAGTCGCTTTAGCAGGTGTGATGGGCGGCTTGGATTCTGAAATCACTGAGACAACGACTACGGTTGCTCTAGAAGCAGCTTTGTTTGATCCAATTTCGATCCGTCGAACAGCGAAACAATTCAATTTAAGAAGTGAATCTTCTGCTCGTTTTGAAAAAGGAATCAATCAAGCAACAGTTGCTGAGGCTTGTGACGTTGCTGCTGCAATGATCGTTTCGTTAGCAGGCGGTGAGGTTCTTCAAGGTGCGGTTGCTGGTTCGACTTATCAAGTAGAAGACGTAACAGTAACGATCACTCTCTCACGAATCAATCATTATCTAGGAACTGACTTAACAGTGAAGGAAGTAAATGAGATTTTTGAAGCACTTGGCTTTGGCTATCAAAGTGAAGGGGAAACGTTCACCGTTACTGTTCCTCCTCGTCGCTGGGATATCAAGATTGAAGCGGATATTATTGAAGAAGTCGCTCGTATCTATGGTTATGATCGCTTGCCTTCCACATTACCAAGTGGAGAGACTGTTGCAGGAAGTTTGACCCAAGAGCAAGCAACAACACGCAAGATCCGTACATTACTTGAAGACAGTGGTTTACATGAAGCCATCAGCTATGCTTTGACAACGGAAGAAAAATCTCGTCAATTTACAATCAAAGATTCCTTAGTTACACGTCTTGATTGGCCAATGAGCGAAGACCGTTCTGTCTTACGAATGAACTTGATCAGTGGGTTATTGGATGATGTGAACTATAACGTAGCTAGAAAAAATAGTGATGTCGCTTTTTATGAAGTCGGAAGAGTCTTCTATCAAGAAAACGATCCATTGACTCATTTGCCGCAGGAAGTGAAACATGTTGCTCTTGCATTGACAGGTACTTGGCAGGATAAAAGTTGGCAAACTCAAGCAGAAGTAGTTGACTTCTATACGATCAAAGGTCTTTTAGAAAACTTGTTTGAACAATTAGGAATAGCAACAGAAATTTCTTATCAAGCGACTGATAGTTTGAAAGACATGCATCCAGGAAGAACAGCGGAAATCTATTTAGGTGAAACAGTGATTGGATTTGTTGGACAGGTTCATCCGAATACAGCTAAAGAATACGATGTTCCAGAAACCTATGTTGCAGAATTTGACTTGAGCTCAGTGATCGAAGCTGCTCAAAAAGGGATGACTTTCCATGCGGTGACAAAATTCCCTTCCGTTTCTCGTGACATTGCGATGTTAGTTGCAGAAACAGTAACCAATCAAGAAATCGTAACGGTTATCCAGTCTGCTGCAGGTAAGTTCTTAACAGACATCCAATTGTTTGATGTGTATCAAGGGAAAAATATCGAGGAAGGACATAAGTCAATGGCTTACAGTCTGACATTCGAGAATCCTGAAGCAACAATGACAGATGAAGAAATTAACCGATCAATGACTAAGATCGAAAAAGCACTAAGTGAAACAGTTGGTGCAAATATTCGTTAAACTGTAAAAAAAGACGCCCTCACAAAGAATGAGGACGTCTTTTTTTATTCATTAACAAGCCAATCAGTTAAAATAATTGATTCCCATTGCAGTTTTGACTTCTGCTAGAGTTTGAGCAGCGACTTTCGCAGCTGCTTCACTACCGTCTCTTAGGATCGCCATCACAGCGGCTGGATCTTTCGCTAATTCTTCTCTTCTAGCACGAATTGGAGCAAACTCTTCTTCCAAAACATCAATCAAATAGCGTTTGATTTTCACATCACCTAGACCACCACGACGATAATGAGCTTTCATTTCTTCAATCGCGTTTTTGTCTTTTCCAAACACATCAAGATAAGTGAACACCATATTGCCTTCGACTTGACCTGGATCTTCCACGTGGATGTGATTTGGGTCTGTGTACATACTCATTACTTTTTTCTTGACCACATCAGCAGGATCAGAAATATAGATGCCATTACCCAATGACTTGCTCATTTTTCCATTCCCATCGATGCCAGGCAAACGGCCCATTCCTTTTGGTGGGAAAACGCCTTTTGGTTCCACTAAGACGTCGCCATACGTGTGGTTGAAACTTTGAACTATTTCTTGCGTTTGTTCAAGCATTGGTTTTTGATCTTCACCAACAGGAACTAAATTCGCTTTGAAAGCTGTGATATCAGCAGCTTGCGATACAGGATAAATAAAGAATCCAGTTGGGACACCTTCACCAAATTTTTTCTGTTCGATTTCTGTTTTAACTGTAGGATTACGACGGACACGCCCGACGCTGACTAGGTTTAAATAGTACATAGTCAATTCAGCTAATTCTGGTATTTGCGATTGGATAAAAAGCGTTGATTTCGTAGGATCTAATCCAACAGCTAAATAGTCTAAAGCAACTTCAAGTACATTTGAAGAAACCTTCTCAGGGTTTTTAGCGTTATCGGTTAGGGCTTGCATATCTGCAATCATTACAAAAAGTTGATTGTTTTCATCTTTTTGCATTTCTACCCGTGTTTTGAGTGATCCTACATAATGCCCTAAATGTAACTTGCCAGTCGGGCGATCACCTGTTAGAATAATATTTTTCAAAAAAAACACCTCTTTACGATTTGTAAGACTAAGCACTTAATATCTTACCGTTTTTTGGAGGAAGAAACAACCGTTCTAAATCAAAAGACGAACAAAATGCAGAAAAATAGCAGATGTAAGAAGCAAAGGAGAAAAATAACGAAAGAAAGTTTCAAAGAAACTTTACAAAATACGTAAGTTTCAGATATAATATGTTCTATTATATATCTTTAAATGTTTTCTTACTAAATAATAATGGGAGTGTAATGATATGGCAATGATTAAATTTGATAACGTGGAAAAATACTACGGCAAATTCCATGCTTTGAAAAACATAAACCTCGAGTTTGAGAAAGGGGAAGTCGTCGTTGTCATTGGTCCTTCAGGTTCAGGTAAAAGTACAATGTTACGATGTATCAATGGATTAGAAACGATCTCTTCTGGAAGATTGTTAATCAATGATATCGACCTTCAGGACAAAAAAACAAAATTGACTGAAGTCAGAAAAAATGTTGGAATGGTTTTTCAGCATTTTAATCTATATCCTAATAAAACCGTTTTAGAAAACATTACACTTGCACCGATTAAAGTATTAAAGCAAGATCAAGCAAGTGCAGTGAAAAACGCGGAAAAATTCTTAGAAAAAGTCAACATGCTCGATAAAAAAGATTCTTATCCATCTATGTTATCTGGAGGACAACAACAGCGTGTGGCAATTGCCAGAGGTTTGGCGATGAATCCGGAAATGCTGTTATTTGACGAGCCTACATCTGCTTTAGATCCGGAAATGATCGGGGATGTACTTGATGTAATGAAAAAATTAGCTCGTGATGGGATGTCAATGATCGTCGTGACCCATGAAATGGGATTTGCAAAAGAAGTAGCAGATCGGGTTATTTTCATGGCGGATGGTCAAGTATTAGAAGATAGCCGCAATGTAAAAGACTTCTTTGAGAACCCTAAAGAACCTCGGGCACAACAATTTATTAGTAAAGTAATCAATCATTGATAGGAGGAATAAGATGCGTAAGAAAACAATGATTCGTTTGCTTTTCCTTTTGGGTCTGGTCTTTTTGATATTAGCAGGCTGCAAAGGAAAAAGTGTCGCTGAAGAAAACATTCTGGAACGAAGTAAGCAAAACAACACCATAACGTGGGGTGTAAAATACGATACTCGCTTATTTGGGATGATGGATATCAAAAGTAGTACGGTTCAAGGATTTGATATCGATATCGCTAAAGCGATTACGCAAGAGATTCTTGGAAAAGATGGGAAAGCAGAATTTGTGGAAGTTACCTCTAAAACACGGATTCCTCTATTAAAAAATGGAAATATTGATGCGATTATTGCGACAATGACCATTACAGATGAACGAAAAAAGCAAGTTGATTTTTCTGATGTTTATTTTGATGCCGGACAATCTTTATTAGTCAAAAAAGGAAGCCCGATTAAAAGCGTAGATGACTTAAATGCTGAAACAACTGTGCTCGCAGTCAAAGGATCAACTTCTGCAGTAAATATCCGAGAACATGCTCCAGACGCAAAAATTCTTGAACTAGAAAACTATGCCGAAGCGTTTACTGCTTTACAATCAGGACAAGGAGATGCTATGACGACCGATAATGCCATTTTATTGGGAATGGCTGACGAGAACCCTGACTATACTTTAGCAGGTGGGACGTTTACCAATGAACCTTATGGAATTGCGATCAATAAAGGACAAACAGAATTTTTGGATGCCGTAAATCAAGCGTTAAAAGAACTCATTGCTAACGGAACATATGATCAGATTTACCAAAAATGGTTCCCAGATACCACCCAAGGAAAAGTGAATTAAGGAGGGGAAAGAATGGCTGAGTTGCTGCAAACATATGGATCAACCTTCTTAGAAGGGTTTAAAATCACTATCTATTCAAGTGTGTTAGCTTTATTATTTAGTTTGATTATTGGAACACTGATGGCAATTTTTCAATTGTCAACGAACAAAGTGATCAGTGGTCTAGCTAAAGCGTACGTGGAATTTTTTCGAAATATCCCGTTGTTGATTATTGTGATGTTCTTTTATGTCGTCCTTCCGATCTATTGGATTAGTTTTGACGGCTTTCAAGCAGGGACGATCGGTTTGACGATCTATACTTCGGCATTTATTGCAGAAACCGTTCGTTCAGGAATTCAAACAGTGCCAAAAGGGCAAACAGAAGCGGGTTTATCAGCTGGTTTGACCTATGCGCAAACGATGCGGTTTATTATTTTGCCGCAGGCTTTCAAGATCGTCGTACCACCATTAGGAAACCAATTCATTAATCTAGTCAAAAATTCATCGATTTTAGCTATCGTTGCTGGGTTAGATTTAATGTATCAAGGGGACTTAATTGCCAGTGAAACTTTCAACACTTTTGATACCTATATCATCGTGGGTCTTTTTTACTTAGTAATTACATTACCTTTGTCTTACTTGATGACATATTTAGAGAAAAAATGGGCAGTTCGTTCATAGGAAGGGGAGAACAAAATGGATTTTAGTGGTGCTTTTTCATGGATGAATATCCGCTTCTTATTAGAAGGATTAAAAGTGACTGTGGAGGTTTCATTATTTTCAATCATCTTTAGTTTTTTGATTGGCGGGATTTGTGGTGTAGTTCGTTTTGCTAATATACCTTATTTTTCAAAAATACTAGGAATACTAATTGATATTATCAGAAATCTTCCATTGCTATTGATCATTTTCTTTACGTATTTTGCCTTACCACAAATCGGTATCCAAATGAATATTTTTTGGTCAGCCGTAGCAGCATTGACGATTTTTGAATCGGCTATGTTATCAGAAATTTTTCGAGCAGGGTTGAATGCCGTTCCTAAAGGACAAATGGAGGCTGGTCTTTCCACAGGATTGTCTTATGTAGAAACGATGAGAATCGTCGTTTTACCCCAAGCATTTAAATCAATGATCCCAGCAATCGTGAGTCAGCTGATTTCATTGATCAAGGATACATCATTAGCAGTGATCATTTCCTTACCTGAATTGACTCACCAAGCACGAATTGTTTACGGACAAAATACCAATTATGTTTTGCCAATGTTTGTGGCAATGACGTTGATGTATTTTGCTGTCTGCTATGCTTTATCCTTACTTTCTTCCTATTTAGAAAAAAGAAAGTACAGCTATTAGTCAAAAACTTAGCATGCTCGTTGTTCAATGAAAATTGTTCAGCGAGTATTTTTATTTGATTCGTCAATGTAAAACTTAGATCGTTTTTCTCTTCAACGATATTGTGAGAGAAAATAGTCGTAGACAAAGATCAGCTTAAAAACATAGCTTACAGTTTTGTTCGTTCAGGTCATTTAAAAATATGGACTGTCTTGACAGTAGGAAGTATACTAAGTGTCGTTAGGTAAACGTATTGAAATGAGAGGATGCCTAACAGAGTTTGTGGTAACTATAATGGATAGAGAAAGAGATGTTGTTAGATGGAAGAGATTATAAATGCTTTTCAAGCAAACCCGATATTTTCTACGGGATGTATTATTTTTATCATAGGTGTGTTAATTTTTTGTTTTGGAAGAAAATTATTTTTCGTTCGTTGGCTATTGGGAGATACCAGTATGTTCGGACAACTATTTTGGGGACTGATTTTATCAGGTATCGGACTAGCAATCATTGTCTATTATCGAATGTAATTGACTAATTGTATACGAATGATCCATTGCTTGCGACAAACAGGAAATGGTAAAAAGAAAGAAGTTTCTGTAAGATTTTCTAGAAATATAGTACATTTTTTGTGTAAGGGTTCGTTTATTTAGGAAAATGTCAAAAATGAATGAACAAATGGGTCGGTTAGAAAACCAGCTGTTCTGAACGACTGCTAAAGCAAAAAAGGGGAGCTTGCGTGAAGTAGAAGTACGATGTTCTAGTGGTCGATAGATCATTCAATCAACAATTTGTGACAAGCAGAAGTGGATAAATTAAGAATCTTCAATTTTAATCTAGTATAGGCAGTCATCATCCATTCTCTATAAGTGGGTGATGACTGCTTTTTGACAGAATGGTTATCGGATAGTAACTCGAAAAACAACATGTTTAGTGATATCAGATGCCAAAAAATTCTTTCTGCAGAAATAAAAGTTACTTAGATACTCCTTTTTTCTGATAGTTTAACAAGGTAGTATATAACTTTTAAAGGAGAGAATAACATGCCAAATGATAAACAAAAAATAGCAGTAATACGGACAGGAAGTCAATATGCTATTGCTCTTCAACTAATCAAGGATCATAAGCTTGTGAGGGGAGAAGCTAATAGTTCGGAAAAGTTAGCAACTTTAGGTAAAATTCTTTCTAACTATAAGAGAGATTCTGCAGAAGGGATTATCTTTTATCTTCCGCTTCTTCCAGAAGAGAAAAAACTGTTACGACAAAGGAACATCCAAATGAATAGTGATGATAGAATAGTAGTGGATGATAAAAATAAAACCTTTTATATTAACTACCTTAATCAAAAGTATGATTTAAGCAAAAAAGCAGTTTTGTCGAAAGAAACAAAACATGCACTAATTCAAGACCTTGATAAATTCTATTTCGATTCTTTGGACCTTAACAGGTTTACTTCCTTTATTTATGATTTAGATGTGATCGCTAGAAGAGATGTTCAGACACTCTTAAAGAAGCAAACGCCCAAGATAGAAAAATCAATAAAAAAGGCTAGAGAAGATATAGCGGTTGATCAAGTGAAAGAAAGATTTAAGATGAACAGACACTATACTGAAATTCCCCCAACACTAATGGTGCAATTTCAAGACGAGTTGAAAAAATCTGAATACATAAGCAAAAAGAGGCAAAAAATAGAAATTGAGAAATTAAAAAATGAATATAAGTCTCCAAGTAAACCAAATGAAAGACAAGAATATTTCAAGATGAGTGTGAAAGAATTTCTTAAAAAAGGAAGCTCAGAACAAAGAAGCCTTACGAAAAAAAGAATTGAGCAATTAAAAACATCTGTACTACCAAAGTCACAGGCATATCTAAACAAAAAGGATCAATTTCAAAGATAGTGATCAATAAACTCTAAAAATAATTACATAATAAATGAGTGTGGGATATTGATCTGATTAATATCCCACTTTTTATGGCTAAATTAAAACTGGGATTAAAAAATCAATGAAATATTATGAAAGGAATTGTTATGTATAGGACTACTCAAATATAATTTCATGATGCATAATTCTTTGAAAATACTATTCTTGACCTTGTA